>NZ_JBVICF010000008.1:0-176782 GCF_055572995.1 Streptomyces sp. NPDC030245
AAAGACCCCCGCATGCGCGCCAACATCGGCATCCGCCGCCGCCTCGCCCCCCTCCTGGACAACGACCGCAACCAGATCGAACTCTTCACCGCCCTCCTCCTCTCCCTGCCCGGCTCCCCGATCCTCTACTACGGCGACGAGATCGGCATGGGCGACAACATCTGGCTCGGCGACCGCGACGCCGTCCGCACCCCCATGCAGTGGACCCCCGACCGCAACGCCGGCTTCTCCTCCTGCGACCCCGGCCGCCTCTACCTCCCCACGATCATGGACCCCGTCTACGGCTACCAGGTCACCAACGTCGAAGCCTCCATGTCCTCCCCCTCCTCCCTGCTCCACTGGACCCGCCGCATGATCGAGATCCGCAAGCAGAACCCGGCGTTCGGGCTCGGCTCCTACACCGAGCTCCCCTCGACCAACCCGGCGGTCCTCGCCTTCCTGCGGGAGGCCCCGTCGACCGGCGACGACGGGGACGACCTCGTGCTGTGCGTGCACAACTTCTCGCGCTTCGCGCAACCCACCGAACTGGATCTCCAGACCTTCGCGGGACGCCATCCCGTGGAGCTGATCGGCGGGGTGCGCTTTCCGGCCATCGGTGAGCTCCCGTACCTGCTGACACTGGCGGGACACGGGTTCTACTGGTTCCGGTTGCGCAAGGAACCGGCGTAGGCTCCGGCAGCGCGACGCCCTCGCGGGGCGGTTTCCACCGCCCCGCCCTGGGCACTCCTACGCAACGACCGGCACTCCCCCCGCGCACCACCGGCACTCCCGCACCCTGCCTCGTCCGCGACGCGGAAAGGACGCGACGCCATGTCGGAAGCCGCCATCCGCCCCACCGCACACGCCACCGCGCTGCTCGCCTCGCTCGACCCGCTGCTGCGCGAGTGGCTGCCACGGCAGCGGTGGTTCGCCGGGAAGGGGCGCCCGATCAGCGCCCTGGAAGCGGTGACGGCGACCGAACTCCTGCCGCACGGCTCGCCGTCAGGGCTGCTCCATCTGCTCCTGCGGGTCCGCCAGCCGATCATTCCCGCGCAGGGCGCCGCACTCGACGGCGCCGGCGCCGAACGGCCCGCCGACTGCTACCAGTTGCTGCTCGGCGTGCGCCGCATCCTGCCGCCGCACCTGGCGCCCGCCCTGATCGGCCACGCCACCGAGGGCCCCCTCGCCGGAGCCACGGTGTACGAGGCGCTGCACGACCGGCACCTCACCGAGCTGCTCCTGGAGCGGCTGCGCATGCCGGGCCGGCAGGGCGTCCTCCGTTTCGAACGCGACATGAGCACCGAGATCCCCTCCGGGCTCGTCCCGCGGCTGCTCGCCACCGAGCAGTCAAACTCCTCACTCATCTATGGAGATACGTTCATCCTCAAGCTCTTCCGCCGCGTGGTGCCCGGCGTCAACCCCGACCTGGAGCTGCCGCTGCACCTCGCCCGCGAGGGCTGCGCACGGGTGCCCGCGCCCGCCGCCTGGTTCCTCGCCGACCTGTCGGCCGGCGCCGGCGCCGACGACGCCGACCGCTGCGGCCTCGGGGTGCTCCAGCCGTACCTCGCCGGCGCCGAGGACGGCTGGGAGCTGGCCCTGCGGATGCGCGACAAGGGCGAGACCTTCACCGGTGAGGCGCGGGCCCTCGGTCGCGCCACGGCGGAGGTGCACGCGGCGCTCGCGACCGCGCTGCCCACCGTCACCCTGGGCCGCGCGCAGGTCGAGGCGGCGGCGGACGCCATGGCGGAGCGGCTCACCGCGGCCGCGCAGGCCGTCCCCGCCCTGCGCCCCTACGCCCCCGGTCTGCTCACCGCCTTCGAGGCGCTGGCCGACCTGGGCGGCGAGGGCCAGCAGTGGACGGCCCAGCGCGTCCACGGCGACCTGCACCTGGGGCAGTGCCTGCGCTCCCCCGACGGCGAGTGGTCGCTCATAGACTTCGAGGGCGAGCCCGCGCGGCCGCTCGCCGAGCGCCGCCTGCCGCAGCCGCCGGTCCGCGACGTGGCGGGCATGCTGCGCTCCTTCGACTACGCGGCCTCCCACGGCACATGGTCCCCCGAGTGGGCCGACGAGTGCCGGGCCGCGTACTGCTCGGGATACGCGGAGGTCTCGGGCCGCGACCCGCGCATGGACCCCGTGCTGCTGCGCGCCCACGAGACCGACAAGGCGGTCTACGAAGTCCTCTACGAGGCCCGTCACCGCCCCGACTGGCTGCCGGTCCCGATGGCCGCGGTCCGCCGCCTCGCCCAGGACGGCCCCGCCGACGACGCCCACTGACCACTCCTCCGGAGGAGGCCTCTCCCGTGACCCCGCGCCCCCGCAAAGCGTCCGACGACCAGCACGCGAAGAGCACCAAGAGCGCCAAAGGCACCAGGAAGGCGGCGGCGAAAGCACCGGCGAAGGGCGGCGGAGCGACGGCCGGACCCGCGGCGCGGCCGCAGGCCGAGGGCGCGGCCAGGGCGGTGACCGCACCCGACGCGGCGCCGCCGCCCGTCACCGAGTCGCCCGTCTCCGCGAGCGACCGGGAGCGGCTCCTGAGCGGTACCCACCACGACCCGCACGGCGTCCTGGGCGCCCACCCCGTGCCCGGCGGGATCGCCTTCCGGGCGCTGCGCCCGTACGCCAAGGCGGTCGCCGTGGTCGCGGAGGACATCCGCGCCGAGCTGCGCGACGACGGCGACGGCTTCTTCTCCGCGGTCCTTCCGCTGCGGGCCGTGCCGGACGGCTACCGGCTCCACATCACCTACGAGGACACGGAGCTGGAGATACATGACGCGTACTCCTTCCTTCCCTCGCTCGGCGAGTTCGACCTGCACCTGATCGGCGAGGGGCGCCACGAACAGCTGTGGACCGCTCTCGGCGCGCGGCCGATGATCCACCAGGGCGCGACCGGCACCCGGTTCACGGTGTGGGCGCCCAACGCCCGGGGCGTGCGGATCGTCGGCGGCTTCAACTTCTGGGACGGCACCGGCTTCCCGATGCGCTCGCTCGGCGGGACCGGCGTCTGGGAGCTGTTCGTGCCGTCCGTCGGCGAGGGCGAGCTGTACAAGTTCGAGATCACCCGGCCCGACGGCTCGACCACCCTGCGCGCCGACCCGCTCGCGCGCCGCACGGAGGCACCGCCCGCCAACTCCTCGGTCGTGCACGAGTCGCACCACGAGTGGCACGACCAGGAGTGGCTGGCGCGCCGAGCGGTCGTACCGGCGCACGAGGCACCCTTCTCGGTGTACGAGGTGCATCTCGCCTCCTGGCGCCCCGGCCTGACATACCGTCAGCTCGCCGAGCAGTTGCCCGCGTACGTCGCGGACCTCGGCTTCACGCACGTCGAGCTGATGCCCGTGGCCGAGCACCCCTTCGGCGGCTCCTGGGGCTACCAGGTCACCGGCTTCTACGCGCCGACCGCCCGCCTCGGCACGCCCGACGACTTCAAGTTCCTGGTCGACGCGCTGCACCGGGCCGGGATCGGCGTCCTGATGGACTGGGTGCCCGCGCACTTCCCGCGGGACGACTGGGCGCTCGCCGAGTTCGACGGCCGGCCGCTGTACGAGCACGAGGACCCGGCCCGGTCCGCGCACCCCGACTGGGGGACCCTGGAGTTCGACTACGGCCGCAGGGAGGTGCGCAACTTCCTGGTGGCGAACGCCACTTACTGGTGCGAGGAGTTCCACATCGACGGACTGCGGGTCGACGCGGTGGCCTCGATGCTCTACCTGGACTACTCGCGCGAGGAGGGCGAGTGGACGCCGAACGCGCACGGCGGCCGCGAGAACCTCGACGCCGTCGCCTTCCTCCAGGAGATGAACGCCACCGTCTACCGCCGCTGCCCCGGCGTCGTCACCATCGCCGAGGAGTCCACGGCCTGGGACGGCGTGACGCGGGCCACCCACCACCAGGGCCCCGGCGGCTTCGGCGGTCTCGGCTTCGGCCTGAAGTGGAACATGGGCTGGATGCACGACTCCCTCGGCTACGTCTCCAAGGAGCCGGTGCACCGCAAGTACCACCACAACGAAATGACGTTCTCGATGGTGTACGCCTACAGCGAGAACTACGTCCTGCCCATCTCGCACGACGAAGTCGTGCACGGCAAGCGGTCGCTGGTGTCGAAGATGCCGGGCGACTGGTGGCAGCAGCGGGCCACCCAGCGCGCCTACCTGGGCTTCATGTGGGCCCACCCGGGCAAGCAACTCCTCTTCATGGGCCAGGAGTTCGCGCAGGGCGCCGAGTGGTCGGAGACGCACGGCCCGGACTGGTGGCTGCTCGACCCGGCGTACGGCGCCGAACCCGACCACCGGGGCGTGCGCGACCTCGTCCGCGAGCTGAACACCGTCTACCGCCGCGAGGGCGCCCTGTGGCAGCGCGACACGGACCCCGGCGGCTTCGCCTGGGTGGACGGCGACGCCGCCGAGGACAACGTCTTCGCCTTCCTGCGGTATCCGGCGGAGGACGGGGACGGCACCCCGCTCCTCGCCGTCTCCCACTTCTCACCCGTCGTGCGGCACGCCTACCGGCTCGGCGTGCCGGACGGGTTCGGCGCCTGGCAGGAGGTCCTGAACACGGACGAGGCCCGGTTCGGCGGCGGGGGCGTCACCAGCCCCGACCCCCTCAAGCCGGACCCCGTGCCGTCCCACGGCCGCCCGGCGTCCCTGCGCCTGACCCTGCCGCCGCTCGCCACGGTGTGGCTGCGGCCGGTGTGACCCGCCCGCTCCCCCTCAGAGCCCCTTGAGCGCCACGGGCAGCTCCTCGGTGAAGAGCACGCCGAGGCGCTGCGTGGCGCGGGTCAGGGCCACATAGAGGTCGCTCGTGCCGTACCGCGCGGGCTCGACGACCAGGACCGTGTCGAACTCCAGGCCCTTCGCCTGCCGCGGGTCGATCAGGACGACCGGCCGCGTCAGGTCCGGGGCCGCTCCGGCCGTCACCCCGGGCAGCCGCGCGGCCAGCTCCGCGTGCAGGTCGCGCTGGGCGATCACCGCGAGGCGGCCCTCGTCGCGCGCCTGTGCGGCCACCGCGTCGGCCACGGCCGCGGCGAGGTCGTCGGTCCGGCGCGCCCAGGGGCGTACGCCCGTGGACCGGACGGAGCTCGGCGGCCGGAAGTCGGGCCGCTCCGCGCGCGGCACCTCGGCCGCCACCTCCATGATCTCCACGGGCGTGCGGTAGTTGACGCCGAGCCGGGTGTACTCCCAGCGGTCCTCGACGTACGGCGCGAGGATGGACTCCCACGAGCCGCAGCCGCCCGCCTCCGCGGTCTGCGCCGGGTCGCCGACGAGCGTCATGGAGCGGGTCGGGCAGCGCCGCATGAGCAGCCGCCAGGCCATCGCGGACAGCTCCTGCGCCTCGTCGACGATGATGTGCCCGAACGCCCAGGTGCGGTCGGCGGCGGCGCGCTCGGCGGCACTGCGGTGGTCGGCCTCCTCCTGGCGCTCGGCCATCCGCTCCGCGTCGATGATGTTGTGCGCGAGCAGGACCTCGGCGTCGTCCTCGTCCTTGTCCTCGAACTCGTACGTCCGGGAGGCGCGCGAGACGTCGAGCACGCCCTGCGCGTACGCGATCTGCTTCTCCCGCTCCGCCTCGGCGGCCGCCCGCTCGGCGCTGTCGTCGTGCCCGAGCAGTTCGGCGGCCTCGTCGAGCAGCGGGACGTCGGCGGTGGTCCAGGGCGCGTCGTAGGGCCTGCGGACGGCGGCGGCGTCCTGCTCGGAGAGACCCGTCGGGTCCTCCAGGTATTCGGCGAGGAAGCGCTGCGGGGTGAGCGTCGGCCACAGCTCCTCGATGGCCGCGTGCACCTCGGCGCTGGCCGCGACGCCCTTGCCGAGCTGGGCGATGTCGTCGGGGCCGAGGAAGTTCGGCCCGCCGTACGGGTCGTGGCCGATGCGCTCGGCGAGCTGCGCGGTCAGCGCGTCGATGATCCGGAACGCGAAGTGCGGCCGGCCGAGGTTGTGCGGCACGTCGGCGGCGCGGGCCGCCTCGCGGGCCTGGTCGGCGATGGTCCAGTCCAGGATCAGGTCGCCGTCGTCGTGCTCGATGACCATCGGCTCCCCCGGCTCAGGGGTGCGCTGCCGGTCCCGTACGGCCGCGGCGAGGACGTCCGCCATCTCCGCGCGGCCCTTCACCTCGGCCGCCTCGGGGCTGTCCGTGCCGGTCGCGGTCACGCCGGGGAAGAGCTCGCCGACCGTCGAGAGGAGCACGCCGGTCTCGCCGAGCGCGGGCAGCACCTCGCCGATGTAGCCGAGGAACGCCGGGTTCGGCCCGACGATCAGCACGGCCCGCTTGGCGAGCAGCTCCCGGTGGGCGTAGAGCAGGAACGCGGCCCGGTGCAGCGCCACGACCGTCTTGCCGGTGCCGGGGCCGCCCTCGACGACGAGGACGCCGCGGTGCGGGGCGCGGATGATGCGGTCCTGCTCGGCCTGGATGGTCTGCACGATGTCGTGCATGCGGCCGGTGCGCGCGGAGTCGAGCGCGGCGAGGAGCACCTCGTCGGCGTCGGCGCTCTCGTGGCCGGTGCGGGTGGTGTCGCCGAGGTCGAGGATCTCGTCGTGCAGAGCCGTGACCTCGCGGCCCTCGGTGGTGATGTGCCTGCGCCTGCGCAGACCCATCGGGGTGTGGCCCGTCGCGAGATAGAAGGGGCGCGCGACATCGGCACGCCAGTCGATCACGAGCGGGGTGCGTTCGGTGTCGGACGCGCGGATTCCGATGCGTCCGATGTGATGGTCGCGGCCGTCCCTGAATTCGAGCCGCCCGAAGCAGAGACCGTTCTCCCCCGCGTCGAAGGCGGCGAGCAGTCCGGACTGCTCCGCCACCAGCACGTCACGCTCAAGACGCGCCTGGAGACCGGTGCCCACCTGCGACAACGAAGCCTGCACGGCGGTCTCGGCCTCCTCGCGCAGCGCGTCCAGGCGTGCGTACAGCCCGGAGACGAATTGCTGCTCTTCACGCAATTCCTCGGTTGACAATTCAGCCCCTCGCCAGTTACAGTGCTCGTATAAAGATTCTCGTGAAGCCGTCATGCACAAATGGCAAGAGCTTCGCGAAAGAATCCAATATACGCAGAGAAATGCCCCGGACGTCAATTCGTCCGGGGCATTTCTCTTGCGGGCCCCGGGGTTCGAGCCCGGGGGCTCCGCCGCTCAGAGCACGGCGGCCAGCTCGGCGAGCAGCTTCCGCTTGGCCCGTGCGCCCACCATCTGAAGCACGGGCTCACCGCCACGGAACACGATCATGGTCGGCGCCGAGAGCACCTTGTAGGCGATGGCGGTCTCGGGGCTCCGGTCCACGTCCAGCTGGAGGATCTTGATCCGGTCCGCCTCCTCCCGCGCGATCTCGCTCAGCACCGGCGCCAGCTGCCGGCACGGCCCGCACCAGTCCGCCGTGAACTCCACGAGCACCGGCCGGTCCGCCTCGCGCAGCACCTCCCCCGCGAAATCCGCGTCCGTCACCTCGGCCACACCTGCTGCCCTCACTGCCACCACTCTCCTCATCCGGTCAGTTCGCACCGCGGCTCGGGTCCGTCTTCGAGCGCCGCCTCGGCGCGTACGAGCTGCGCCCCCACCTGCTCCCGCACCGCGGTCAACTCGCCTATCAGCGCGTCGAGTTCGGTGAGCTTGCGGCGGTAGACGGCGAGCGACGCCGGGCAGGAGTCGCCCTCCGGGTGGCCGGAGCGCAGACACTCCACGAAGGGCCTGGTCTCCTCCAGATCGAACCCGAAGTCCTGCAAGGTCCTGATCTGCTCAAGGAGCCGCACGTCGTCCTCGTCGTACGTCCGGTACCCGTTGCCCGTGCGCCGTGCGGGCAGCAGCCCGCGGGACTCGTAGTAGCGCAGCGTCCGCGTGGTCGTCCCCGCGCGCGCCGCGAGCTCGCCGATTCGCATGCCCCGACCGTAATCCTTGACGTGGGCGTCAAGGCCAGCGGTGAGTCAGGCGGGGTCGCGGATGCCCTCGACGATCGAGGACCAGTTGTCGGCGCCGTGCCCGAGGCCGATCGACCTGTCGGCCGCCGTGAGGACGCCGCGCAGAGCGGCCGCGTCCAGGCCGCGGTGCTCGGCGGCGCGCACGAGGTGCCGCACGTTCGCCGCCTCCACGGTGAGGTTGTCGAGGTCGCCGGGGTGCTTCCCCGAGTCGAGCTCACCGGCCGTCTCGTCGATGACGCTCGCGAGGAGGGCGCCGATGGTCTTCATGTAGGGGGCGACGGTGGCCGCCGACACGCCCTCCGTGGCCGCGAGGGCGAAGCCGTGCACGAGGCCGTACATCGCCGTCCAGAAGAAGTCCAGGACGGACAGGTCGTGGACGGCCGCGAGCCCGTGGTCCTCGCCGACGTGGACGGTCCGCCCGCCCAGGGCCTTGAGCGTGGGCTCGTACTTCTCGTACGCGGATCGCGTGCCGCTGTGGAAGAGCAGCGCCTCCGGTGTGCCGATCACCGGTGCGGGCACCATGACCGCGCCGTCGAGGTAGTCGACGCCGAGCGCCCCGGCCCAGGCGGCGGTCTCGCGGGCGCGCTCCGGGGTGTCGGAGGTGAGGTTCACGAGGAGCCGGCCGGGCAGGTCTCGGCGGCCCGGTCGAGGACGGCCCGCGCGGCGTCGTAGTCGACGACGCAGACGACGACCACCTCGGCGGCGCGGACCGCCTGCCCGGGGGTGGCGGCGCGGACGGCGCCCCGGGCGACGAGGGCGTCACCCTTGCCGCCGGAGCGGTTCCAGATGGTGGTGGGGTGGCCGGCGTCGAGGAAGGCACCGGCGAGGGCCTGACCCAT
Organism: Streptomyces sp. NPDC030245; assembly: GCF_055572995.1. Taxonomy (NCBI): domain Bacteria; kingdom Bacillati; phylum Actinomycetota; class Actinomycetes; order Kitasatosporales; family Streptomycetaceae; genus Streptomyces; species Streptomyces sp. NPDC030245. The sequence goes on from NZ_JBVICF010000008.1 coordinate 8,713, forward strand.
GGAGCCGAGCCCGAGGACGGCGACAGGAGGGAGGGAGTGGCTGGTCATGCCCACCATCGTTGGCCGAGCGCCAACTCCCCACAAGTACCGACTAATTAGTCAGGTACGCACCGAAAGGTAAGTGTGGCGTGCGCGGGAGGCTCAGCCGAAGTCGACTGCCCCGGAGGCTCGCTTGAACTCGTGAAAGGACTCCACCCCGGCCATCAGCACCACGCCGTCCCACAGCCGGCCGGCCGCCGCGCCCCGCGGGGCCGGGGACACGACAGGCCCGAAGAGCGCGCCCACGCCGTCGACGGAGAGCAGCGGTGTGCCGACGTCACCGCCCACGAGGGCGACGCCCGCCTCGTGCGAGGCCCGTACCGCGGCGTCGTACTCCGTGGTCATCGCCACGGAGGCGAGGTCCGCCGGAAGGCCCGCGGCGGCGAGCGCGGCCTCCACGCCCGCCCAGTCCTGCCGCTCGTGGATCCGCTCGCCGAGCGCGTCGAAGTACCGCCCGAGCGCCTCGTTCCCGTGCCGCTCACGGACCGCCGCGCAGACACGTCCCGGCGCCTTCATGTACTCCCCGTACATCCCTTCCGGGTCCTCCGGGTCGACGGCGAGGCGTTCGTTGAGCACGGCGAGGCTCATCACCCGCCAGCGGACGTCGATGTCCCGCACTCCCTCCACCTCGCGCAGCCAGCGCGAGGTGATCCAGGTGTACGGACACACGGGGTCGAACCAGAAGTCGACTTTCACCCAACCACCGTACGTGTTCGGAAAGTTGACGCACCACGGCCATTGACGCGCGGCGCGCCCACAACTACAAAACCAGCAGCACAGTCCTGAGAGCGCTCTCACGCTCCACGGATCACCGATCACCGTCACAGTTCACCGTCACACTCCCCGCCCCCCACCACGGAGGTGCCCGATGAGCACGGTCCCCGCAGCCCCCACTACTCACACCGCTCGCACGCCCCGCCCGACGCGCAGGACCCCTCTCCTGGCCGGGCTCGCCGCCGTCGGCCTGCTCGGGGCGCTGCTGACGCCCGGGACGGCCAGCGGCGACGTGCCGCCGCCCGCGCCCGGCTGGTCGCTGAAGTGGAGCGACGACTTCAACGGCCCCGCGGGCAGTGCGCCCTCCGCGAAGAAGTGGCAGGTCGACTTCGGCCACAACTACCCGGGCGGGCCGCCCAACTGGGGCACCGGCGAGATCCAGGAGTACACGAACTCGCGGGACAACCTCAGCCTCGACGGCGCGGGCAACCTGCGGATCACCCCGCGCAAGGACGCGGCGGGCAAGTGGACGTCCGCGCGGATCGAGACGCGGCGCAGCGACTTCAAGGCTCCGGCGGGCGGCACGCTGGCCATCGAGGGCCGCATCCGGATGCCGGACGTCACGGGGGACGCAGCGCTCGGATACTGGCCGGCGTTCTGGGCGCTGGGCTCGCCTTACCGCGGCAACTACCAGAACTGGCCGTCCATCGGCGAGTTCGACGTCATGGAGAACGTGAACGGCATCAACTCCGTGTGGGGCGTGCTGCATTGCGGCGTCAACCCGGGCGGCGACTGCAACGAGACGCAGGGCCTGGGCGCAAGCCGCCCCTGCCCCGGCGCCGCCTGTCAGTCGGCCTTCCACACGTACCGCTTCGAGTGGGACCGCTCGGTGACGCCCAATCAGCTGCGCTGGTACGTCGACGGGCAGCGGTACCACACCCTGAGCCAGGACCGCTTCTCGACGAAGACGTGGACCGACATGACGTCTCACCAGGGGTACTTCCTCCTGCTGAACGTGGCGATGGGCGGCGGTTTCCCGGACGGCGTGGCGGGCCGTGCGACGCCGACGTCCGCGACGCGACCGGGCCATGCGATGGCGGTCGACTACGTCGCGGTGTGGACGCGGCCGTAGTCAGGGACGGCCGTGGTCAGGGGCAGCCGTAGTCAGGGACGGCCGTGGTCAGGGACGGCCGTGGTCCGGGTCCGATGCTGTCGCGGCCAGCGCCGCCCGGAGCCAGTTGTCGGCGGCTCCGGGCGTCGGCTCCGGCGGGCCCGGGGGCGGGCTCAGGATCTCGGCGGTGAGCTGCCAGTAGAGGTCGATGCGGGGTTCGGCGGCGAGGACGCGGTGCAGCTCGCGGCGGAAGTCCGCGGTGTCGCGCCGGCCCAGCGTGGCGGCGTGGACGGCGACGAAGCAGTCGAGCGCCTCGCCCCCGTGCGGGGCCCGTCCCGCCCGCAGCTCCGCCGAGGCCAGTCCGTACGCCTCGGGAAGGCCTTCGTAGAGGACGGCGGGGCGGTACCCCTTGCCGGGCAGGTGCGCCTCGGGCTGCCCGTAGTCGGTACCGGCGCGGGGGCCGGAGACGAAGCAGGGGGTGGTGACGAAGTCCTGGAGCCGGGCGAAGGCGAGGACCTGTTCCGGGGTGGGGCTGTCGGGCGGCGGCGGCACCGCCTGGTCGACGACGGCGGTGACGACGCGGGCCGGGAGCCGGGCGGGAAGCCAGTGCCGCCAGAACCGGGCGAGCGCGTCGGTGCCGGGCGGCGCGGCGAGGGCCCCGACCAGCCGCAGCCGCTCGGCGCGTTCGCGTGCGGTGCAGTCGGTCAGGAGCCGCAAGGCCGCCTCCCGCCAGCGCAGGGCGGCCAACTGGGAGCCCACCTCCCGCAGCTGCCCCGCGACGACGTCCGCCAGCGCGTCCTCCCGGTCGAGGACCCGGCCCACGTCGGGGACCGGCAGGTCGAGGGTGCGCAGGGAGCGGATGAGGCGGAGCCGGTCGAGCGCGTCGGGGCCGTAGCGGCGGTGGCCGCCGCCGCTGCGGGCGGCTTCGGGCAGCAGGCCGCGGTCGGAGTAGAAGCGGACGGTCTTGACGGAGACGCCTGCCTGCTCGGCGAGTTGTCCGATGCTCAGCATCCCGTCCGGCGACGCACCGCCGTCCACGGCCGCGCCGGGGGCGGCGGCGCGGGGTGACTCTCCGTCGGGCGACACGACTTGAACCTCCCTCAGGGGGAGTTCCTACCGTACCGGCGAGCGCGGCGGGCCGATCGGGTGGGCCGCGCGGACCGTCGCGTAGGCGTAGGCATAGGAGGAGGACTCATGACGACGTTCGTGCTGGTGTCGGGCGGATACACAGGGGGCTGGCTGTGGCGGGAGGTGACCGCGGGGCTGCGGGCGGCCGGGGCCGAGGTGCACGCGGCGACGCTCACCGGTCTCGGCGACCGACGCCACCTGGCGGGTCCCGGAATCGACCTCGACACCCACATCGAGGACGTGACACAGCTGATCGACCACGTCGACGCGCCCGAGGTCGTGCTCGTCGGCTACTGCTACGGCATCTATCCGTCCGCGGGCGCCGCCGACCGGCGCCGGGACCGGATCTCCCGGCTCGTGTACCTGGACTCGCCGATGCCGCAGGACGGCTACTCCATGATCGACCAGGTGCGCGAGCAGATGCCGGACGGGCCGGCCCGCGACCGTACGCTCAGCCAGCAGGAGCGGGCCGAGGACGGCTGGCGGATCCCGGCGCCCACTCTCGCCGAGTGGCGGGCCCACGGGAACCTCGCGGGCGTCCCCGACGACGCGCTCGACCGGCTCGCGCGCCTCGCCTCACCCGCGCCGGCCGGCCCGTACGCCCAGAAGCTGCGCATCTCGGAGGCGGTGGCCGCCCTCCCCACGACCGGGATCTTCTGCACCACGGGCGGCACGATGGACATCGCCGCGCTCGAATCCCTGGTCGCGTCGGGCCTCCCACTCGTCCAGCACCTGGCCGACCCGCGCGCCACGTTCTTCGACATGGCCACGGGCCACTGGCCGATGCTCTCCGCCCCCGACGAACTGACCGACGTACTCCTGCGCGCAGCGGCGGGCGAGGGCCACCGCCTGACGGCGAGGGCGGCCGTGTAGGCGGACAGGGCCGTGCCGCCCGGGGGGCGGGAGCCGCACCGGCATCGCGGCGGGCACGGCAACGGGCACAAGCACCGCCCGCGCACGGCCGCTACGCGGCGTCCCCGGCCTTCTTGTCATAGGTCAGGAATATCGTGCCGCTGTCGAGCAGCACGGCGTCCGTCCGCTCGTAATGCACCGGGTCGAACGCGGTGTTCCGCGCGAACAGGGGCGTGCCCGAACCCATCGTCAGCGGGCCGAGCTTGACGACGAGGCGGTCGATCTCGCCGCGCAGCGCCCCGGCGAGCTCCCCGCCGCCGCACAGCCAGATGTCCTTGCCCTCCTCGCGCTTCAGCTCCCGCACCTTCTCGACCGGGTCGGTGGCGACCAGCTCGACGCCGGGGTCGAGGGTCTCGGTGAGGGTGCGGCTGAACACGAGGTGGCGCAGGTGCGGATAGCAGTTGGGCTGACCGGCGTCGACGCCGATCATGTACGTCTTGCGGCCTTCCAGGATCGTGTCGAAGCAGGTGCCCTCGGCAGTGATCCCGAGAGCCTTTCTCGCCGGGTCCGGCAGCGTCTCCGGATACGCCTCCACGAGGTGCTGGAGGTAGTCCTGCCCGACCGGCCAGAAGCCGTCGGGGCCGGTGGGGTCGGACCCGTCGGGGCCCGCGATGAATCCATCGAGGCTGACGGCAATGAAGTAGACGAGCTTTCGCATGCGGCTCCTTGGCCTTGCCGTGGCGACGAGCCACGTTGCTTGTTGTACTCCGATTGAAGTGGTTAGACCGTAGTACTTCACTTGGAGTGGTGTCAACGGTTTTGTGGTGCCGGATTTCGGTCCAGTCGCTACCGGGCCCCTTCGGCAACCCTGGCGCGTACGGTTTCGCCGACTCCCGTACGCGGAAACCACCCGAGCTCCTCGGTGAGTTGCCGCACCACGAGCAGGCCGCGCCCGCTCTCGCCCTCGTCGAGGGCCGCGGCGGCACCCCCGTCGAAGCCCGGGAACACGGGAACCGGGTCCTAGACCTCGACGACGAGCCCCTTCCCCTCCTCCACGGCAAGGCGCAGCCACACGTGGTGGCCGGGGATCCTGCCGTGCCGCACGGCGTTGGCGAGCAGTTCGGAGACGACGAGGACGACGTCGTCGATGTCGCCGGCCCACTCCCAGGTCGTGAGCCGACGGCGGACGTGCCGACGGGCGAGGCGGACGGTGGCGAGGGCCATGGGGTAGCCCATGAACCAGTCGCGGGCGGGCGGAGCCTTGAGTTCGGGCATGAGCGGAACCCTTGTTCGGCGGCATGGGGTGGGGCCCCAGGCCGGTACGAGCGGTGCCCGACTACCGTGACCGAGCCTTGTTCGTGACTTCAATCGAAACCCGACTGATTAATCAGCCGGGTACAGATTGGACTATGCGCAGATCTGCACAAAGGGCCGCGCGAGCCGCACAGTTGCTGCCAGACTCGACGCACGTCACCCGGCGACTCGCACGACGACACATAGGCGGTGCACATGGCGGCCAAACGCGGGCGGACAGCACAACGTCTCGAACTCGGACTACAGCTGCGGCAGTTGCGTGAGAACTGCGGACTCGGTGACCGAGGTGGCGGCCTCACACGCCGCCAAGCGGCGCAGGGCCTGCGCATCTCCGAAGCCTCGCTCCAGCGCATCGAGGCGGGCGCTCTGAACTTCCGCAACGTAGGAGACCTACGGAAGCTGCTCGAGAAGTACAACGTCACCGACGAAGCCGTCGTCGAGTCCCTGATCAACCTCAACCGGGAATCCAGCAACCAGGACTGGTTGACGCAGTACCGGGGTCTCATGCCCGCGGGCATGCCTGGCTTCGTCGGGCTGGAACCAGAAGCACGCGCCATGAAGGCGTACCACCCGACGGTGGTGTACGGCCTGCTTCAGACCGAGCGTTACGCACGCGCCACGCACGAGGCGCACAAGCCGATCGAGGAGTACACGAGCGAGTTCATCCGAAGTAGCGTGGAGCTGCGGATGAGACGTCAGGAAGTACTCACCCGGGAGCACCCGGTAAAGCTGCACGTCATCCTCGGCGAGGCAGCACTGCGCCACCTCGCGGGTGATGCCGACGTGATGCGCGAACAGTACGGGAGGATCGAGGAGTTGGCGGGCTGGGAACATGTCACCGTCCAGGTGCTGCCCTTCCGCAGGAGCTACCGCTCGACCAACGACTTCGTACTCCTCGACTTCGGCAACGCACTCCCGCCGCGAGTCCAGACCGACAGCGCTTGGGGCTCTGTCTCCACCTCGGGCAAACCGCGCGAAGTCGATCGCTTCAGCCGCCGGTTCGACGCCATGACAGCATCGGCGTTGCCGCCCGAGGAGACACCGGATTTCCTGCACCGACTAGAACGAGAGCTGTAAATCCATGAGGACTCACCGCCCCACGGCCGAACTGATCAGCGAGGACGCGTGGTTCAAGTCGTCCTACAGCGACCCCGGCCAGAACTGCCTGGAAGTCGCCGACCTGACAGCCACACCCCACATAGCCGTACGGGACTCCAAGAACCCCGAGGGCCCCGCCCTGCTCCTCCACACATCATCCTGGTCCGCATTCGTGGCGCACGCCGGCCGCACATGCACGCCGAACGGCCAGTAGCGGGAACTACGACAACGCCCCCGACGCCGACCTCGTCGGCGCCGGGGGCGCTATCACTGAAACTCCACGCACTTACCGCTGAAGCTGCCGCTCCCGTACGTCCTCATTCGCGTCGGCGCTCTCCGGGGCATCCGCAGCCGCCGCCGAGGCGGACTTCCTCGGCAGCAGCACCGCCACGAGGACCGTGCCGACGCCGAGGATCGCCGCGCCGACGAGGCTGGTGTGGGCCACCGCGTCGGAGAACGCGGAGCCGACCGCGTCCGCCATCTTGCCCGCGCCCTGCGCGAGCTGCTCGGCCTGGCCCTTCAGCTGGGCCGCCTGCTCCGGCGAGGTCGCCTTCGCGGCCTGCCCGGCGACCTCGTGCGCCTTGTCGCCGATGCCCTGCGCGACCGCGTACCCCGCGCCGACCGAGTCCTGCGCGGTCTCCAGCGTGCCGTCGGGCAGCTTCGTGCCGGAGGCGGCGGCCGCGTCGCTCAGCTTCGAGGAGTAGGAGCTGGCGAGCACCGAGCCGAGGATGGCGATGCCGAGCGAGCCGCCGAGTTCGAGGGACGTGTCATTGACGGCGCCGCCGACGCCCAGCTCCGACTCGGGGAACGCCCCCATGATCGCGTCGGTGCAGGGCGACAGGGCGAGGCCGATGGCCAGGCCCAGGATGACGAGAGGGGCGACGAAGTCCCCGTACGCGGAGGACGCGTCGACGCGCGTCAGGAGCGCGAGCGCCACCGTACCCGCGACCATGCCCGCCGACACCGTGATCTTCATGCCGATGCGCGGGGTCAGATAGCCCGTGAGCGCCGAGCCGACGAAAACCGCGCCCGCGAGCGGCAGCATGCGCACGCCCGTCTCCAGCGGGTTGTAGCCGAGGACGAACTGAAGGTGCTGCGTGAGGTAGTAGAACGCGCCGAAGACCGCGAGGAAGAAGAGCGCCACCGCGAGGTTCGAGCCCGCGAAGCGGCGGTCGAGGAAGCGGCGGACGTTCAGGATCGGGTGCGGGTGGCGCAGCTCCCAGGCCACGAAGGCGAGCAGGCCCACGCCCGCGACGACGGCCGCCGAGATCGCCTTGGCGTCCCAGCCGAAGTGCGGACCCTGGATGATCATGTAGACGAGCGCGCCGGTCCAGACGACGGAGAGCAGTCCGCCGACGTAGTCGATCCGGTTGGAGTGCCCGGCCTTGGACGGCGGGATGAGCACGAAGGCGCCGACGATCGCGAGGACGACCACCGGCACGTTGATCAGGAAGGTCGACGCCCAGCCGTGGTCCTCCAGGAGCGCGCCCGCCACGAGCGGCCCGGCCGCGATCGCGAGGCCCGCCGTGGCGGTCCACAGCACGATCGCCTTGGCCCGCTCCGCCCGCGGGAACGTCGCCGCGAGCAGCGACAGCGTGGCCGGCATGATCATCGCCGCGCCGAAGCCCATCACCGCGCGGGCCGCGATGACCCCGCCCGAGCTGTCGACGAGCGAGCCCGCGACCGACCCCGCGCCGAAGACGACGAGGCCGAGGACGAGCGCGCCGCGCCGGCTGTACTTGTCGCCTATCGCGCCGAGCAGCAGCATCAGCGCGGCGTACGGGACGGTGTAGCCGTCGATGACCCATTGCAGGTCGGAGCTGGAGAGCCCGAGGTCCTTGGTCATGTCGGGGGCGGCGACGGTCAGCGCCGTGTTCGCCATCACGATGATCAGCAGGCTCAGGCAGAGCACCAGCAGCGCCCACCAGCGGCGCGCGTACGGCTGCTTCATCTCCTCGACCGGTTGCTTCATGAGCAGAGCCACCGAAGCCTCACCCTTCCTTGTCCACATACGTCGTGCTCGTCGCGCTCGTCACACTCGTAGCGCTTGCCGGTGACCTTGCACAGCACTGTGCAATTACACACGAGTGTGCAACTTACGCCACTGCACACTGGTGTGCAAAACGGACGCGTGCACAATGGAGCCCATGAGCCGAGCCGACGCCAACCGCCGCCGCATCCTGGAGGTGGCGCTCGCCGAGCTGCTGCGCGATCCGGACGCCTCCATGGACCAGATCGCCCGCGCGGCAGGCGTCGTACGCAGGACCGTGTACGGCCACTTCCCCAGCCGCGAGGCGCTGATCGGCGCGCTCATCGACGGCGCCGTCGAGGCGGTCGCCGCGGCCCACGCCTCCGGGCGCGCACGCTCGGACGACCCCGCCGAGTCGCTCGCCCACTCGATGGTGGCCGTCTGGGAGATCGCCGACGGCTACCGCCTGCTCGTCGCCCTAGCCCAGCGCAGCGTCGCGATGGAGGGCATCCGGCAGCGCCTCGCCCCGGTCCGCGAGGAGTGCGTGAACGTCCTGCGACTCGGCCTCGGCCAGGGCGCGTTCACCTCACCCCTGCCGCCCGCCGCCCTCGCGTACGTCCACGAACAGCAGCTCTTCGGCCTGATGGAAGCCGTCAACGACGGTCTCCTGCCCCCCGAGGACGCGGGCCGCGCCGCCGCCTCGACGGCACTCATGTCGGCGGGCGTTCCGGTGGACCGGGTACGGGAGATCATCGCGGCGCTGCCCCAGGACCGCTCGGCCGTCTGAGCGCGCACGCAAAAGCGCCGCCCGCGCCGTACGAGGAGGAAGCTCCCGTACGGCGCGGACGGCGCCCGGCGGCCCCGTCCCGGCGGCCCCTTCGTGCGGCGTGCGGCCGCTGGCTACACCTTCACCGGCTGCTTGCCGTCGTCACGCGGCTCCGGTACGGCGTCCGGGTCCGTGTCGCGGGTGTCGTCGACGGTGGACGGACCGTGCCCGTCGTCCACCAACGTACGTTCGTCGAAGGGGAGTTGTCCGGCGAGTACCGCCGCGACCCGCTCCTTGTCGACCTCCTTGGTCCACGTGCCGATCAGCAGCGTGGCGACCGCGTTGCCCGCGAAGTTGGTGAGGGCGCGGGCCTCGCTCATGAAGCGGTCGACGCCGATGATCAGGCCGACGCCGTCGACCAGCGCGGGCTTGTGCGACTGGAGGCCGCTCGCGAGGACCGCGATGCCCGAACCGGAGACGCCCGCCGCGCCCTTGGACGCGATCATCATGAAGAGCAGCAGCGAGATCTGCTCGCCGATGCCGAGCGGCTGGTCCATGGCGTCGGCGATGAAGAGCGAGGCCATGGTCAGGTAGATCATGGTTCCGTCGAGGTTGAAGGAGTACCCCGTCGGGACCGTGATGCCGACGACCGGGCGGCTGACGCCCAGGTGCTCCATCTTCGCGATGAGCCGCGGCAGCGCGGACTCGGACGACGAGGTCGAGAGGATGAGCAGGAACTCGCGGCCCAGGTACTTGAGCAGCTTGAAGAGGTTGACCCCGGTCACGAGCCGCATCAGCGTGCCGAGCACGATCACGATGAACAGCGCGCAGGTGACGTAGAACCCGATCATGATCGTGGCGAGCGCCTTGAGCGCGTCGGCGCCCGTCTCGCCGATGACGGCCGCCATCGCGCCGAACGCGCCGATCGGCGCGGCCCACATGATCATGCCGAGCACCCGGAAGACCAGCCGCTGGATGTGCTCGATGCCGCGCAGCACCGGCTCGCCGGAGCGGCCCATGGCCTGGAGCGCGAAGCCCACGAGCAGCGCGACGAGCAGCGTCTGGAGCACCTCGCCCTGGGTGAAGGCGGAGACCAGCGTCTTCGGGATGATGCCGAGCACGAAGTCGACGAGCCCCTTGTCCGCCTCTTCGGCGGCGTCGTGGCCCGCGCCCTTCTCGGACTCGGTGATGTCCATGCCCGAGCCCGGGTGCAGGATGTTGCCGACGAGCAGCCCGATCGCGAGCGCGACGACGGACATCGCCATGAAGTAGGCGAGCGCGAGCCCGCCCACCTTGCCGACCTTGGCGGCCTTGCGCACCGAACCGACGCCGAGGACGATCGTGCAGAAGATGATCGGCGAGATCATCATCTTGATCAGGTTCACGAAGCCGGTGCCGACGGGCTTCAGTTCCTTGGCGAAGTCGGGCCAGATGAAGCCGACGGCGATGCCGAGCAGCACGGCACCGATGACGGCGATGTAGAGGTAGTGCGTGCGGTCCCGCCTGGGGGCGGGCTGCGCTTGTGGGTCGGCCGTGCTGGTCACGGGGCCCTCCTTGAACGACGACGGCGGCGTTGCGGTGCCTGCGGTGCGTGCGGCTCACGTCCCGGTGATCGGCTCCCGTCCCGGGCGTTCCGGCTCCCCGTCCCGGGCGATCCCGGCGACTGTCACCGGGAGATCCCGGCGACTGTCACCGGGAGATCCCGGTGGCTGTCACCGGGCGATCCCGGTGACTATCTCCCGCTCTGTGAGGGCGGTCACGGTTACGTTCATTTAGTTCGCACTTATACGACCGCGTGTACGACCGCGCATACGACCACTTGTACGAAGGGGCAGACTGGCAGCATGTCCCGCACCCGCCCCGCCCGCCCGCGCCGGCTGCCGCGCAGCCTGGCGGGCCAGCTCTTCGCGATGCAGATCGTGCTGGTCACCGTGGTGGTCGCCGGGTGCGCGCTCTTCACGTACCTGAGCGACAAGCACCAGGCCGAGGAGGGCGCGCGCCGCCAGGCGACCGCGGCGGCACGAGCGGTCGCCGACTCCCCCTCGGTACGGGAGGCCATCCGCGGCAGCGACCCGACGCGGGAGCTCCAGCCGTACGCGGCACGGGTGCAGCGGGACACCGGCGTCGACTTCGTCACGATCATGGACCCGCGCGGCATCCGCTGGACCCACCCCGACGAGCGCCGCATCGGCGAACGCTTCCTCGGCCACCGGGCGGACGCGCTGCGCGGCAGGACGTTCGCGGAGACGTACACGGGGACGCTGGGCCCGTCGGTACGGGTGGTCACGCCGATCTGGAACGGCCCCGAGAACGGGGACGGCCGCATCGTCGGCCTGGTCAGCGCCGGCATCACCATCGAGGAGATCACCGAGAAGGCGCGCGGCCAGCTCCTCGCGCTGCTCGGGGTCGCGGCGGCGGCCCTCGTGCTCGGCGGCATCGGTACGTACGTCATCAACGCCCGTCTGCGCCGCAGCACGCACGGCATGAACGCCGCCGAGCTGAGCCGCATGCACGACTACCACGAGGCGGCGCTGCACGCGGTGCGCGAGGGGCTGCTGATGCTCGACGGGCAGCGGCGCATCGCCCTCATCAACGACGGCGGGCGTGAGCTGCTCGGGGTGCGGGACGAGCCGGTGATCGGCCGGAACGTCGCCGAGCTCGGGCTGCCGGCCCCGCTGACCGGCGCGCTGCTCGCGGCGGAGCCCCGGGTCGACGAACTGCACCTGACCGCCGACCGCGTCGTGGTCGTCAACACCTCCCCCGTGTCGGGCGGCGAGCGCCGCGGGACGGTGGTCACCCTGCGCGACCACACCGAACTCCAGGCGCTCACCGGGGAGCTGGACTCCGAGCGCGGCTTCACACAGGCGCTGCGCTCGCAGGCCCACGAGGCCGCGAACCGGCTCCACACGGTGGTGTCCCTCATCGAGCTCGGCCGCGCCGACGAGGCGGTCGACTTCGCCACCGCCGAACTGGAGCTGGCCCAGGCCCTCACCGACCAGGTGGTGGCCGCCGTCAGCGAACCCGTCCTCGCGGCCCTGCTCCTCGGCAAGGCCGCGCAGGCCAACGAGCACGGGGTGGAGCTGGTCGTCTCGGACGACAGCAGCATCGACGACGGCATGCTGCCGTCGGCCCTGCCCGCCCGCGACCTGGTGACGGTCCTCGGCAACCTCATCGACAACGCGGTCGACGCGGCGCAGGGGTCCCCTGCCGCGCGCGTCACGGTGACGGCGCGGGCCGACGCGGCGGGGCTCCTCCTGCGCGTCTCGGACACGGGGCCCGGCGTCGACCCCGCGCAGCGCGACGCGGTCTTCGAACGCGGCTGGTCCACGAAGGCCCCCACGGGCCGCGGCCTCGGCCTGGCTTTGGTCCACCAGACGGTGACAAGAAACGGCGGCACACTGACGGTACGGGAATCCCCGGAGGGGGGCGCGGAATTCGAGGTAACACTGACAACGACCCGAGGGTCGACGCCCGCCACCTCTACCGACCCGGCCACCTCTACCGCCCCGGCCGCCTCTGCTGGACCTGCCAGTCCTGCTGGCCCTGCCGCGGGCACCAGGGCCACCGCCGCTGTGGGCGCACGTGCCGCAGGTGCTCCCGCTGCGGGCACACGTGCCGCAGGTGTTCCCGCTGTAGGCGAGCGTGCCGCAGGCGCCCCCGCTGTGGGCAAACGTTCCGCATGGCGGAACGGGTGGGCACAGCCCCCGGTGCCGGGGGGCGATGACCGTGGCGTGGACGAGGACGCGCTCGGCCCGACCCCGGGTGACAGCAGCGCCAAGGGAGGCGCCCAGTGATCCGCGTACTCGTCGTCGAAGACGACCCCGTCGCCGCCGACGCCCACGTCCTCTACGTCAACCGCGTCCCCGGCTTCGAGGCCATCGACCGCCCCGCCCACTCCGCCGCCGAGGCCCGCCGCACGCTCGACCGCACCCAGGTCGACCTGATCCTCCTTGACCTGCACCTGCCCGACGGCCACGGCCTCCAGCTGGCCCGCTCGCTGCGCGCCGCCGGCCACCCCACGGACGTCATCGCGGTGACGTCGGCCCGGGACCTGGCGGTCGTGCGCGAGGGCGTCTCCCTCGGCGTGGTCCAGTACGTACTGAAGCCCTTCACCTTCGCCACCCTCCGCGACCGCCTCACCCGGTACGCGGAGTTCCGCACCGCCGCCGCGGAGGGCGAGGCCACCGGTCAGGACGAGGTGGACCGCGCGCTCGCCACCCTGCGCGCGCCGGGCCCCGCCGCCCTGCCGAAGGGCCTCAGCGGCCCGACCCTCGAACGCGTCATCCGCACCCTGCGGGACGCCCCCGACGGCCTGACCGCCACCGCGGCCGCCCGGTCGGCGGGCCTGTCCCGCATCACCGCGCGCCGCTACCTGGAACACCTGGTCGACACGGCACGCGCCGCCCGCAGCCCCCAGTACGGTCACGTCGGCCGCCCGGAGCTGGTCTACCGCTGGCTCACCGCGCCGGAATGACGCACCACGCCGTACGCACCACGCCGTACGTCCGTACGTCCTATAACAACGTTGTCACGTAGATGACAAGCGTCAACGCCCATCCGTGGCACGGGCATTGACCTTGTTCCGAGCACGCCCTTACGTTCACCGGGCAGCCTCGCGCTGCACCCCCGCGCTGTAGGAGGTCGTGCCCGTGCGTCCCACCACCACCCCGCTGCTCCTCACCGCCACCGCCCTGCTGACCGCCGGCACCCTCACCGCGTGCGGCGGCGGCTCGGGCGACGATCCCGACACCGTGAGAGTCTCCTTCAAGCAGTCCACGGACAATCAGATCAGGGTCATGGACACCTATCTGGAGGGCGTGAAGAAGCAGTTCGAGAAGGCGAACCCCGGCAAGAAGGTCGAACTGGTGCCGATCAAGGCGCCGGACTCCGAGTACTACACCAAGCTCCAGCAGATGATGCGCTCCCCGAAGACCGCACCCGACCTGGTCTACGAGGACACGTTCCTCATCAACTCGGACATCACCAGCGGCTATCTGAAACCGCTCGACACCTATCTGAACAAGTGGAAGGACTGGGACCAGTTCATCGGCACGGCCAAGACGGCGGCGAAGGCGGCCGACGGCAAGACGTACGGCGTGCCGGACGGGACGGACACCCGCGGCCTCTGGTTCAGCAAGGCGATCTTCAAGAAGGCCGGCCTGCCCGCGGACTGGCAGCCGAAGACCTGGGACGACGTCCTCGACGCGGCCCGGACCATCAAGAAGAAGGTCCCCGGGGTCACCCCCCTCAACGTCTACACCGGCAAGCCCGCCGGCGAGGCGTCGTCCATGCAGGGCTTCCAGATGCTCGCGTACGGCACGGGCAAGGACCCTCTCTATGACACGGAGTCGAAGAAGTGGGTCACGGGCAGCAAGGGGTTCAAGGACTCCCTGAAGTTCGTGGAGACCGTGTACGAGGAGAAGCTCGGGCCCGACGTCTCCGACGCGCTCGACCCGAACTTCCCCACCCGCGTACGCGGTGAGCTGCTGCCCGAGGGCAAGCTGGCGATCAACCTCGACGGTTCGTGGCTGCCGCAGGACTGGGGCAAGGGCGCTGGGCACGAGTGGCCCGAGTGGTCGCGGGAGCTGGGCCTCGCCGCCATGCCGACGCAGCACGGCCAGGCACCCGGCAAGGTGAGCATGTCCGGCGGCTGGACCTGGTCGATCCCGGCCAAGGCGAGCAACCCCGACCTGGCCTTCAAGTTCATCGAGACGATGCAGACGAAGACCAACGCCAAGAAGTGGTACATCGCCAACTCGGGCATCGCGGTCCGCGAGGACGTCGCCGCCGACCCGTCGTACGTGAAGGCGCAGCCCGGCCTCAAGTTCTTCACGGACCTGGTCTCCGCGACGCACTACCGGCCCGCGTACCCCGCGTACCCGAAGGTCTCCACGGCGATCCAGGAGGCGATGGAGTCGGTGACGACGGGCGACGCGTCGGTGGAGGAGGCGGCGAAGGGCTACGACGAGGAGGTCGAGTCGGCGACGGACGGCGAGGTCGTGAAGAGGTAGCGCGCGACCGTCCGGTACGCGCCGCACGCCACACAGCCCCCTGTACGCGCCACCCGGTACCAGAGAGTGAGTGCCCGTACGTGACCACCGCATCCTCCGCATCCGCCGCGTCCCCTTCGGGCCCCGGCGGCGTCGCCAAGACGCCCCGCGGCCCGGCCACCGCACCCCCGGGCCCCCGGGCCCGGGTCCGCCGAGGCCTCCTCCGGGCCCTGCCCGTCTCCCCCGCCGTCGTCCTCCTCGCGCTCTTCCTCGCGGGCCCGATCGGCTACTGCGCGTACATCGCCTTCACCGACCTCCAGCTCACCGGCCAGGCCGAGTCGAGCTTCGTGGGCCTGGACAACTTCCGTGAGGCGTTCGGCGACGAGCGGTTCCTGAACGCGGTCTGGCTCACCCTCGTCTTCACGCTCCTGTCCTCGATCATCGGCCAGAACACGCTCGGCCTGGCCCTCGCCACCCTCATGCAGCGCGCATCCAAGCCGGTCCGCACCCTCACGGGCGCGATCGTCGTCACGGCCTGGGTGCTTCCGGAGGTCGTCGCGGGCTTCCTCCTCTACGCCTTCTTCCGCCGCGAGGGCACCCTCAACGCCGTCCTCGACCTCCTCCATCTCCCCTCCCAGAACTGGCTGTTCACGCTGCCGATCCTGGCGGTGTCGTTCGCGAACGTATGGCGGGGAACGGCCTTCTCGATGCTCGTCTACTCCGCCGCCCTCAACGAGATCCCCAAGGAGATCACCGAGGCGGCCGAGGTCGACGGCGCGGGCGGCTGGCGCCGCATGTGGCACATCACGCTGCCGATGATCCGCCGCTCGATCGGCACGAACCTCATGCTGAACACCCTCCAGACGCTCTCCGTCTTCGGCCTGATCTGGGTGATGACGCGCGGCGGCCCGGGAAACGACAGCCAGACGCTGCCGCTCTTCATGTACGAGCAGGCCTTCCAGAAAAGCATGATCGGCTACGGCACGGCCGTGGCCCTGCTGCTCCTCCTGGTCGGCTCGCTCTTCTCCGTCGTCTACATGCGCCTGCTGCGCACGGAGGCCTGAGTGACCGTCAAGAGCCGTCCTGCGGCCCCTGGTTCACGCCACACGAAACACCGCCTCGCCGCCGACGCGGGGCTGCTGGTCGTGGCGGCGGCGTTCGTGCTCCCCCTCGCGTGGGTGGTCCTGTCCTCCTTCGACCCGAAGGCGGACCTGAGGGTGCGGCTCCCCGACAGCCTCACCCTCGACAACTACGACCAGGTTCTCACCCCCGAGATCACCTTCACCCCGCTCCTCAACAGCCTGCTGCTCTGCGGCGGCGGCACCCTGCTCACGGTGGTCTGCGCGGCCCTGGCGGCCTATCCGCTCTCCCGCTACACGTCGCGCCTCAACCGCCCCTTCATGCTGACGATCCTCTTCGCGACGAGCCTGCCGATCACGGCGATCATGGTTCCGGTGTACGCGCTGTTCGTGCAGGTCGACCTGATCGACACGATGCACGGCACGATCTTCTTCTTCGCCGCGTCGCAACTGCCCTTCGCCATCTGGCTGATGAAGAACTTCATGGACGGCGTCCCGAAGGAGCTGGAGGAGGCGGCGTGGACGGACGGCGCGTCGTCCTTCCAGTCCCTGCTGCGGATCGTCCTCCCCTTGATGGGCCCGGGCGTGGCCGTGGTGACGGTCTTCTCCTTCGTCATGATGTGGGGCAACTTCTTCGTCCCCTTCATGCTCCTGCTCACCCCGGACCAGTTGCCGGCGTCGGTCAGCATCAACGACTTCTTCGGCAACAAGGGGACGGTGGTCTACGGCCAGCTGGCCGCGTTCTCGATCATCTACTCGACGCCGGTGATCCTGCTGTACGTCCTCGTCTCGCGCCGCCTGGGCGGGGGCTTCGCGCTGGGCGGGGCGGTGAAGGGCTGAGCGGTACGGAGCCGTTGCCGGGGCGAGGCGGACCCATCCCCGGGGCGGGCGAAGACAGAACTGTGACATGAATTCGGGTCGATACGTCCCGCCCGCCCCATTCATGCCCACACATCTCCCTGGTATCGGCCCCGGGACCGCACTAGCGTGCTGAGCCCGCGCATGCCCTCCCACCAGCCAGGAGCCGACAGTGACCCGCCCCCTCCGCCTCGCGACGGCCGCGCTCACCGCGTCCGCAGCCCTGCTCTTGACGGCCTGCGGCAGCGACGACAAGCCCTCCGGGAACGATGACAGGATCGCGGGAGCGGAGCAGGGGGACGCGGAGAAGTCGACCCCGCCGAGCAAGCCCGCGAAGACGGCTCCGGACCGCCCGAAGATCGAGCTGCCGTCGGACGTGACGTTCGACTTCCAGTGGGCGAAGACCGGGGACAAGGCCAAGGACGCCGTGCTCGCCGACCGGGAACAGGCCATCCAGACGGTCGACATGGCCATCGCCGAGAAGAACCCGGCCCACAAGGCGATGCGTTACTACCACGAGGGCGACGCCGCGGCCAACGCCCAGAAGTACATCCAGGCCTACGTGAAGGCACAGGCACGTACCACCGGCGCATACCGCTACTACGACGCGACCGTCACGGCCGACGGTACGAGCGCTGCCCTCACGTACTGCGAGGACCAGAGCAAGGTCTACGACAAGTACCTCAAGAAGAACAAGGTCGACAGGTCGCCCGCCACCAAGAACAGCTATGTGCTCTACGCGGCCAAGCTGCACAAGAACCAGGCGGGCGTCTGGGTCACAACAGAACTGAACGCGACTCGGGGGAGCGACAAATGCCAGCCGTGAGGCACAGGTCAGTAGCGCTGATAGCCGCAGCGGCCATGGCCGGAGTGGCCCTGTCCGCCACACCGGCCACAGCCGAGAAGGGCATCGGCGGCGGTACGCCGGCGGCGCCGCCGAACGTGTCGGGCGGGGAGAAGAACGGATCGCTGCTCGCGGAAGCCGGCGGCATCGTCTACGACCGTTCCAAGAACGGCTCGGGAGCCAAGACAGGCGCGATCGCGCCCACCGGCGACTACAGCCCGCCTCCCTGCTGGTACGGCCCCCGCTACACAGCCGCCGAATTCAAGAAGGAGCGCGAGGCGGTCTGGGCCGTCGACTCCACGGGACACCAGTGGGACCTGGAGCAGCGCAAGCGTTACGTCGAGGGCGAGCCGTACAAGAACTTCAACCTCGACAAGGCGGACAAGGGCTACTGGTGGACGTCGTTCCCCAACAAGTCCTACCCTCCCGGCTGGGACAAGTGCACGAAGGAGACCTTCTGGGTCGACAAGGGCGACCCGCCCCCCGCCGACATCCCCGAGGCGATCGACCCGGAGATCCTGGCGAAACTGGCGTACGCCGAGATCCGCGTCCCCGGCACGAAGGTGTCCCTGGCCCCCGAGGCCGCGACGAAGGTGAACCTGCCCACCTGGGCGTGGCTGGACGGCGCGGAGTTCAAACCGGTCTCGGTCACGGCCTCGGTCCCGGTCCTCGGCATCGAGGCGACGACGACCGCCGAACCCGTCGCCCTCAAGATCGACCCAGGCACCCCGGACGCCGAGACCTACCCCGCGTCCGGCGTCTGCGAGATCGTCGACGGCAAGATCGGCGCGCCCTACGCCAAGGGCAAGGCCAAGGAGACCCCGCCCTGCGGCGTGAAGTACCTGCGCTCCTCGGGCGACGGCTCGTACCCCCTGAAGGCCACGGTCACGTGGAAGATCCACTGGACCGGCACCGGCGTGGACGGCGAACAGGGGCTGCCCGACGGCGAGTTCGGCGCGGAGCAGGACGTCGTGGTCGAGGAGGTCCAGTCCATCAACCGCTAGGCGGAACCAGCACCGGCGCCGCGATTAGGATCTTCGGCGTCGAAGGGGGAACACCGTGCAAGGGCGGTTGCTGAACGGTCGGTACGAGCTGCTCGCACCGATCGGAGCAGGCGGCATGGGCCAGGTCTGGCGGGCCAGGGACCGGAGCCTGGGCCGCGAGGTGGCGGTCAAACTCTTCGTACCGTCGGCCATGGCGGACAAGGGAGAGCAGGACCAGCTCCTGGCCCGCTTCCGGCAGGAGGCCCGCGCCGCCGCTTCCCTGGACAGCCCGTACATCGTCGCGGTCCACGACCACGGTGAGGACGAGGGCACCCCGTATCTGGTGATGGCCCTCGTCCAGGGCCGCTCACTGGCCCAAATCCTGCACGAGCACGAGCAAGAGCAAGGTCGCGGGCGCGTGCAGGTGACCGACGCACTGCACTGGGCGGCGGACATCTGCCGCGCCCTCACCGTGGCGCACACCGCCGGCATCGTGCACCGCGACATCAAGCCCGGCAACGTGATGGTGGCGCGGGACGGCACGGCCAAGGTCGTGGACTTCGGCATCGCCACGTTCGTCGAGCGCGCGGCGGGTGACTCGCGCCTCACGCAGACGGGACAGCTGCCGTTCGGCAGCGTGCCGTACCTGGCGCCGGAACGGTTCCGCCAGGAGGCGGGCGACGGCCGCACCGACCTGTACGCGCTCGGTTGCGTCCTGTACGAACTCCTCGTCGGGCGCCCGCCGTTCACGGGTTCCGCCGTCAGAGTCATGTACAAGCACGTCAACGACGCCCCGCCGCGCCCGAGCGCGGAGCGCCCCGAGGTTCCGGAGCAGGTGGACCGGCTCGTACTCGACCTCTTGGCCAAGGATCCCGCGGACCGCCCCGCGGACGCGGCGACAACGCTCACCCGAATCCTGTCGGCGACGCACATGCTCCCGCAGCCACCCCCCGAGCGCCCACTCCGCGTTCCGCCACCCCTCGCCCCCACACCCACCGAGCGGGTGCCGGACGTGCACGCGGCCGAGACGGCGCCCGTCAGCCCCCCGGCCGTCCAGAAGGACACCACCACGCCGAGCGCGCCCGCCCCACGCCGCCGCACCGGCAGACGCGTACTGCTCCCGGCCGCCCTGATCCTCGCCCTCGGCATCCCCGCGGGTTTCGGCATACGTGCTCTCGCGTCACCCGACACCCGGACGACGTCCGGATCACAGCAGAAGCCCGTGTACGAAATCGGCGTGGCCCACAGCTACCGCCACGTCGGCAGCGCCAAGCAGAAGGACCCCGCCCGGGACACGTACGAGAAGTCGGAGTTCGATCAGTTCACGGCGCAGCAGCGGCGTACGGTCGAGTCCGCGTTCTCGGAGACGCTGGGCGCCGGCCACGGCAGCCGCTTCCGTCTCGTCCCCGTCTCCGCGAACCCGGACGTCAGCTCCCGCGAGCTGCTGGCGCGACACCCCCGCATGCTGGCCGTCATCGGGGACAGCGAGGACTTCTCCTGGGTGCACGACACGGACGAGGCGTTCCTGCCCGAGATCAAGACGTGCACGGAGTACGCGCACGCGGACGGGGCGTTCGCGATCCCGGCCGACGACGCACGCCAGGGCGAGGCAATGGCCCGCTACCTCCGCTCCGAGACGGAGGCTCGCCGGGTCCTCGTCGCCGAGGACGAACTCTGGGTGAACCGCGAGGACGGCATCGGCACAGCGCTGCGCAGGGGCGGCGTCACCGTGGAGGCGCTGAAGGTCGACGCCCACGAGGTGACGGGCGCGCAGATCCCGTCACTGGTGGAGGAGGCACGGGCGGAAGCCGTCGTGGTGCCCACCGGCGCGTCGGTGAAGCTGTGGTCGAAGAGGCTCAGGGCAGACGGCTTCGAGGGGCCCATCGTCACGCAGTCCGACCCGGCAGGCGCGTGCGCCGACTCGCAGGAACGCGCCGGGAGCGAGGCCCGTGACAAGGGCCTCCCCGACGGCGTCGTACGCGTCCGCAACTACTCCGGCGAGCCGGACGACAACCTCCCGGCCCGGGGCAACCAGGAACTGTACGACGGCGCTTTGGCCCTGGCGACAGCCCTAAAAAAGCTCCCCACAGAGCCCATAGAGCCCTCAGACACCACAGACACCTCACCCACATCACTCCGCCACACCCTGGACCGCGAGATCCAGAACGTCTCGGTCAACGGCACGCTCCACGAGGTCTCCTTCGAGAAGAGACGCTCCGCGCGTGCATGGCCGGTGTGGTTCGACCGCCGCACCGAAAACACCTGGAAGGAGATCGGCAAGGTGAACAGGAAATACACCCCGACCCGGAAGTAACCCTGAGGTGTCCCGCCTACTCGAACTGGTCCGCCAGATCGGCGACTTCAGCCCCGAGACCATGCAGATCTTCGACGATCTCGGCTACCTGAGCGACCACCCAGTACACGCGTCCTCTCTCCTCCTCTGGTCCTCCGGGTACGAGGACGTATCGTCCGACCTCGAAGAACCCGCCGCCGTACGGCGGATGAGCCGCACGGGCGCGGACCTGCAATCGGCCCGGTTCATCCAAGCCCTGACCGAGGCGGCGATCGTGCGCGGGCCGGAACCCGCACGCGGTGCGGAACTCATCGCCGAGGCGGTGCGGATCGCGGTGCAGCTGCTCACCGGGGCCCTGGACGACGCCGACCCGCTCACCGCCCGCAGCAGAACCGCGTTCAGAACGTGGCGCACCGCCTGCCTCGTCGACCTGCTCCTGCCGACCTCCCCGGCCCACCCCGAGGCCCGACAACGCTTCAGGAAGTACGCGCACGTGCTGGAGGAGCACTTGGCCCCGTAATCAACAGCCTTCCTGTACGCGGACACATTCGATAACTTCGCTCGTGCGTACGGTAACGAGCGGTGCAGGTGGGGCGGAGGAAGTCGCATGGGGGCCAGCGGCCATGTACTCCTGGCGTGAGCCCGGAATCCTCTGCCGAACCGCTGAGGCGCTGCAGGACATCGACTACCTGTACTCGTCCGCCCCGGGCCGCAGGTACTTCTGCGGCGCCGCTGTTTCCGACGGAGTCTCCGTCCCTGCGTTCCGGGACTTGGCGGAGTACGGCGGGGAGGACGAGATCACGGTCTACGTACCTTCCCACCAATCCGCAACCTCGTAGAAACACACCGTAGTCACCACCCCCACCGGCGCCTACGGTGTGCCCGTGCAATCGAGCCAATCCAGTCAGCCGCCGCACCATTCCCAGCAGCCCACGCCCCCGTTCAACTTCCCCGCCGCCCGGCGCCTGCGGGAGGCGCTGGGGATGGCCCATGGGCATGTCGCCTACGGGCTGCGGGCCAGTTATGGACTCTCGTACGTCACCGCCGACACCGTCGCCGCGTGGGAGCGCGGGCTCGCCTCGCCCACGTCCGCCGAGCTCACCGCGCTGGCCGCGACCCTGTGGTGCTCCCCCGGGGAGCTCATGGGGGCCGCGCGGACCCTGCGCGAGCACCGCGTCGCCCGCGGGCTCGCGCCGGAGGACGTCGCCCGCCAGGCCGGCGTGGAGATCCAGGCGTATCTGCGCATGGAGGAGACCGACACCTGGCGCGGGAACGAGCGGCAGTCCGAGGCCCTCGCCCGGGTCCTCCAGCTCTCCGTGCCCGACTTCGTCACCGTCACCGGCCGGGCCGAGCCCCTCGCCGAGCTGCTGCGCAGCGCCGTCACCACCCGGTGGCAGGGGTATGTGCGGCCCGTCAGCAAGCTGCTGCCCCTGGAGAAGCGGCACGTCGAGGACGTGGTGCGGCAGATGCACGAGGACTACCAGTCCCGGATGGCGCGGACGCTGAGCTGGGGCGGCGGCGCCGGTTCGGACGCGTCCGGGGAGGCCGGCCGGGACTTCCTCGACCGGATCCTGGAGCACTTCTGGGCGCTGGCCCGGGGCGGAGCCGGCGGCCGGACCTGACCAACACCCGGGCCACCGCCCGGCCCGCCGCCGAAGAATGCCCTAGAAGACCGACTCCGCCTCGTCCATCCGGTCCTTCGGGACCGTCTTCAGCTCCGTGACCGCCTCCGCCAGCGGCACCATCGTGATGTCCGTGCCGCGCAGCGCCGTCATCTTGCCGTACTCGCCGCGGTGCACCGCCTCCACCGCGTGCCAGCCGAAGCGGGTCGCGAGGACGCGGTCGTACGCGGTGGGGGTGCCGCCGCGCTGGACGTGGCCGAGGATGACCGGCTTGGCCTCCTTGCCGAGGCGGGCCTCCAGCTCGTACGCGAGCGCCGTGCCGATGCCCTGGAAGCGCTCGTGGCCGAACTGGTCGATGGCGCCCTTGCCGTAGTTCATCGTGCCGTCCTGCGGGTGCGCGCCCTCGGCGACGCAGATCACCGCGAACTTCTTGCCGCGCGAGAAGCGCTCCTCGACCAGGGCGACCAGGTCGGCGGGGTCGAAGGGGCGCTCGGGCAGGCAGATGCCGTGCGCGCCGCCCGCCATGCCGGACTCCAGGGCGATCCAGCCCGCGTGGCGGCCCATGACCTCCACCACCATCACGCGCTGGTGGGACTCCGCGGTGGTCTTGAGGCGGTCCATCGCCTCGGTGGCCACGCCGACCGCCGTGTCGAAGCCGAAGGTGCGGTCCGTGGAGGAGATGTCGTTGTCGATCGTCTTCGGGACGCCGACGACCGGGACGCCCGCCTCGGCGAGCATGCCCGCCGCGGTCAGCGTGCCCTCGCCGCCGATCGGGATGAGCGCGTCGAAGCCGCTCTTCTCGATGAGCTCCTTGGCGTTGTGGCAGGCGGTGCGGAACCGGGCGCGCTCCAGGCGCGAGGAGCCGAGGATCGTGCCGCCGCGGGCCAGGATGCCGCTGACCGCGTCCAGGTCGAGCTGGCGGTAGCGCCCGTCGAGCAGGCCCGCGTAGCCGTCCTCGAAGCCGATGACCTCGTCGCCGTAGTGGGTCACGGCGCGGTGTACGACCGACCGGATCACTGCGTTGAGGCCGGGGCAGTCGCCGCCCGCGGTGAGAATTCCGATACGCATCGCGCTGTGTCTCCTGCTCGCTACTGGTACTTGTGAGCCGGTCTGATTGTTCCACGGCCGGAAGGGGGTCGCCGCTCACACCTGTCCGACGGATGTCTGTCCGATCCAGGGGCAGGGGTGGGACAGAGGCAGCACAAGGCTCCCGTGGCCCGTCGCGGCGAGGCTTCTCCGGCGGGCGGCCTAGCCAGCCGCAGAGGTATTGTCAAGAGGGCACAGCCGCGATATCAGGTAATTTGTCCAGCTCGACCGGGGTACCCCACGGACGTCGGCCGGCAGGGAAGAAGGGAAGAGCACGCGTGACGCGCAGCGTGTACGTGACCGGGATCGACCGGGGAGACGGTCGCCAGGTCGTCGAACTGGGAGTCATGGAGCTCCTCACCCGCCAGGTCGACCGGGTCGGTGTCTTCCGGCCGCTCGTCCACGACGGCCCCGACCGCCTCTTCGACCTGCTGCGGGCCCGCTACCGCCTCTCGCAGGACGCCGCGACCGTGTACGGCATGGACTACCACGAGGCGTCCGCGCTCCAGGCCGAGCAGGGGACCGACGAACTGGTCTCGCGCCTTGTCGACCGCTTCCACCGGGTCGCCTCGCAGTACGACGTCGTCCTCGTCCTGGGCACCGACTTCGCCGCCACCCAGCTGCCCGACGAGCTCGCGCTCAACGCCCGCCTCGCCAATGAGTTCGGCGCCTCCGTGCTGCCCGTGGTCGGCGGCAAGAACCAGACCGCCGAGTCGGTGCGCGCCGAGACGCGGAACGCCTATCGCGCGTACGACTCGCTCGGCTGCGACGTCCTCGCGATGATCACGAACCGGGTGGCCCCGGCCGACCGCGACGAGATCCACGAGCGGCTGAAGACCAGCCTCCCCGTGCCCTGCTACGTCCTGCCGGACGAGGCCGCGCTCTCCGCGCCGACGGTCGCGCAGATCACCCACGCCCTCGGCGGCCGCGTGCTGCTCGGCGACGACTCGGGGCTCGCGCGCGACGCCCTGGACTTCGTCTTCGGCGGCGCCATGCTGCCGAACTTCCTGAACGCTCTGACGCCGGGCTGCCTGGTGGTCACCCCCGGCGACCGCGCCGACCTCGTGGTGGGCTCGCTCGCCGCGCACAGCGCGGGGACGCCGCCCATAGCGGGCGTCCTGCTGACCCTGAACGAACAGCCGGGCCCGGAGATCCTCACCCTCGCCGACCGCCTCGCCCCCGGCACCCCGGTCGTCGCGGTCTCCGGCGGCTCCTTCCCCACCGCGGCCGAGCTGTTCGCGCTTGAGGGGAAGCTGAACGCGGCGACGCCCCGCAAGGCGGAGACCGCGCTCGGTCTCTTCGAGCGGTACGTCGACACCGCGGATCTGCTCAAGCGCGTCTCGGCGCCCAGCAGCGACCGGGTCACGCCGATGATGTTCGAGCACAAGCTCCTGGAGCGGGCCCGCGCCGACCTGCGGCGCGTCGTGCTGCCCGAGGGCACCGAGGAGCGGGTGCTGCGCGCCGCCGACGTGCTGCTGCGGCGCGGCGTCTGCGAGCTGACCCTGCTCGGCCCGGTCGAGCAGATCCGCAAGAAGGCCGCCGACCTCGGCGTGGACCTCGCCGACTCCGAGCTCATCGACCCGCAGACCTCCGAGCTGCGGGACCGTTTCGCCGCGAAGTACGCCGAGCTGCGCGCCCACAAGGGCGTCACCGTCGAGCTCGCGTACGACGTGGTGGCGGACGTGAACTACTTCGGCACGCTGATGGTCCAGGAGGGCCTCGCCGACGGCATGGTGTCGGGCTCCGTGCACTCGACGGCGGCCACCATCCGCCCGGCCTTCGAGATCATCAAGACCAAGCCGGACGCGTCGATCGTGTCGTCCGTCTTCTTCATGTGCCTCGCCGACAAGGTCCTCGTCTACGGCGACTGCGCGGTCAACCCGGACCCGAACGCCCCGCAGCTCGCGGACATCGCCGTGCAGTCGGCGACCACCGCCGAGCAGTTCGGCGTCGAGCCGCGGATCGCGATGCTGTCGTACTCGACGGGCACGTCCGGTTCGGGCGCCGACGTCGACAAGGTGCGCGAGGCGACCGAGCTGGTGCGGGCCCAGCGCTCCGATCTGAAGATCGAGGGGCCGATCCAGTACGACGCCGCCGTGGAGCCGTCGGTCGCGGCCACCAAGCTGCCCGACTCGGACGTCGCGGGCCAGGCCAGCGTGCTGATCTTCCCCGACCTGAACACCGGCAACAACACCTACAAGGCCGTGCAGCGCTCG
This sequence comes from Streptomyces sp. NPDC030245, assembly GCF_055572995.1. Lineage (NCBI taxonomy): Bacteria > Bacillati > Actinomycetota > Actinomycetes > Kitasatosporales > Streptomycetaceae > Streptomyces > Streptomyces sp. NPDC030245. The sequence goes on from NZ_JBVICF010000008.1 coordinate 34,675, forward strand.
GCCGGCGCGATCGCCGTCGGCCCGGTCCTCCAGGGCCTGCGCAAGCCGGTGAACGACCTGTCCCGGGGCGCGCTCGTCCAGGACATCATCAACACCGTCGCCATCACGGCGATCCAGTCCCAGGCCCAGCCGCCGAACCAGTAACCCCCACAGAAGGTGTCTCGATCAGTGACCGCCACGCGCGTACTCGTCCTCAACTCCGGCTCGTCGTCGGTGAAGTACCAGCTCCTCGACATGCGTGACAGCTCACGTCTCGCCGTCGGCCTGGTCGAGCGGATCGGTGAGGAGACCTCCCGGCTCAAGCACACCCCGCTGACCGGTGGCGGCGCCGAGGCCCGCGAGCGCGAGGAGCCGATAGCGGACCACGAGGCGGCGCTGCGGGCCGTCGCCGACGAGCTGTCCGCCGACGGACTCGGCCTCGACTCCCCCGAGCTGGCCGCGATCGGCCACCGGGTGGTGCACGGCGGTCTGAGGTTCACCCAGCCGACGGTGATCGACGACGCGGTGCTGAAGGAGATCGAGCGGCTCGTCCCGGTGGCGCCGCTGCACAACCCGGCGAACATCACCGGCATCCGCACCGCCCAGGCGCTCCGCCCCGACCTGCCGCAGGTCGCCGTCTTCGACACGGCGTTCCACACGACGATGCCGGAGTCCGCGGCGCGCTACGCGATCGACGTGGCGACGGCCGACGAGCACCGCGTGCGGCGCTACGGTTTCCACGGCACGTCCCACGCGTACGTCTCACGCGCGACCGCGAAGCTGCTCGGCAAGGCGCCCGAGGACGTCAACGTCATCGTGCTGCACCTGGGCAACGGCGCGTCGGCGAGCGCGGTGCGGGGCGGTCGCTGCGTCGACACGTCGATGGGGCTCACGCCACTGGAGGGGCTCGTGATGGGTACCCGGTCCGGTGACATGGACCCGGCGGTGATCTTCCATCTCGCCCGGGTCGGTGGAATGTCCATCGACGAGATCGACATTCTGCTCAACAAGAAGAGCGGTCTGATCGGCCTCTGCGGCGACAACGACATGCGGGAGATCAGGCGCCGTGTCGATGCCGGTGATGAAGAGGCGGCACTCGCTTTCGACATCTACATCCACCGTTTGAAGAAGTACATCGGCGCTTATTACGCGGTGCTCGGCCGGGTGGACGCCATCGCGTTCACGGCCGGGGTCGGCGAGAACGCCGCTCCGGTGCGGGAAGCTGCGGTGGCGGGCCTGGAGGAGCTGGGTCTCGCGGTGGACGGCGCACTCAATTCCGTACGTTCCGACGAAGCCCGTCTCATTTCGCCGGAGTACGCGCGCGTGGCCGTCGCCGTGGTGCCCACCGACGAAGAACTGGAGATCGCCGATCAGACGTATGCATTGGTCAGTGACCGCAACGCCTGAGCGCACAGCCGCCCATTTGTAGATTCCACCAGACGGAATATTCCGTAGCGAAACAAACCGATAGGATCGCCCCATGCGCCGTTCCAAAATCGTCTGCACGCTGGGCCCCGCCGTCGACTCCGAAGAGCAGCTCGTCTCGCTGATCGAGGCCGGCATGAACGTGGCCCGCTTCAACTTCAGCCACGGCACGCACGCCGAGCACCAGGGGCGGTACGACCGCGTCCGCTCGGCCGCCGCGAAGACCGGCCGTGCCGTCGGCGTCCTCGCCGACCTCCAGGGGCCGAAGATCCGTCTGGAGACCTTCGCCGAGGGACCCGTCGAGCTGGTGCGCGGTGACGAGTTCACCATCACCACCGAGGACGTCCCGGGCGACAAGTCGATCTGCGGCACGACCTACAAGGGTCTGCCGGGCGACGTCTCCAAGGGCGACCAGGTCCTCATCAACGACGGCAACGTCGAGCTGCGCGTCGTCGAGGTGGACGGCCCGCGCGTGAAGACGATCGTCGTCGAGGGCGGTGTCATCTCCGACCACAAGGGCATCAACCTGCCCGGTGCGGCCGTGAACGTGCCCGCCCTGTCGGAGAAGGACATCGAGGACCTCCGCTTCGCCCTGAAGATGGGCTGCGACATGGTCGCCCTCTCCTTCGTGCGCGACGCCAACGACGTCAAGGACGTCCACAAGGTGATGGACGAGGAGGGCCGCCGGGTCCCCGTCATCGCCAAGGTGGAGAAGCCGCAGGCCGTCGCCAACATGGAGGGCGTCGTCGCGGCGTTCGACGCCGTGATGGTGGCCCGTGGCGACCTGGCCGTCGAGTACCCGCTCGAGAAGGTCCCGATGGTGCAGAAGCGCCTCGTGGAGATGTGCCGCCGCAACGCCAAGCCGGTGATCGTCGCGACCCAGATGATGGAGTCGATGATCACCAACTCGCGGCCCACGCGCGCCGAGGCGTCCGACGTCGCCAACGCGATCCTGGACGGCGCCGACGCGGTCATGCTGTCGGCCGAGTCGAGCGTCGGCGCGTACCCGATCGAGACCGTCAAGACGATGTCGAAGATCGTCACCGCGGCCGAGGAGGAGCTGCTCTCCAAGGGGCTCCAGCCGCTCGTGCCGGGCAAGAAGCCGCGGACGCAGGGCGGTTCGGTGGCCCGTGCCGCCGCCGAGATCGCCGACTTCCTGGGCGGCAAGGCCCTGGTCGCCTTCACCCAGTCCGGCGACACGGCCCGCCGCCTCTCGCGCTATCGCGCGGCCCAGCCGATCCTGGCCTTCACCACGGACGAGGCGACCCGCAACCAGCTGACGCTGAGCTGGGGCGTGGACACCTACGTGGTGCCGCACGTCGACAACACCGACGCGATGGTCGAGCTCGTCGACGCCGAGCTGATCAAGCTCAACCGCTTCAACGACGGCGACACGGTCGTCATCACCGCCGGTTCGCCCCCCGGCGTCCCCGGCACCACCAACATGGTCCGGGTGCACCACCTGGGCAACGGCGAGCGCGACTGACCGTCGGCGGCCCGCACTCATACGCCGAGGGCGCCCCCTGATCCAGGGGGCGCCCTCGGCGTATGAGCCATGACCGGCTCCGGCCGGCGTCAGCGGGTGATCGTCTGCTCCAGGCCCGGCACCTTCAGGGTGCCGCCGAACTGGGCCGCCTGCACCACCTTCACCTTGGTGAAGTACGCGATGGGGACGTTCAGCGGCGGCGGGTGCTCCGGGTCGAAGACGATCGGGATCAGACCGAAGAGGTTGCCCTGCAACCGTTCCGTGTACATGATCGTCTGCCCGTCGCGGATCGTGGACGTGGAGCCCTCCTCCGCCCTGATGTGGTACTTCGAGCCGTCGGGGCCCGGGGCGATCTGGTGCAGGTCGCCGATGTCCGTGCCGTTGTCGACGGTGAACTTCAGCGCCTGCTTCTTCTTGCCGCCGGACGTCGTCAGGTTCACGACGCCCTTGTAGTCCAGGCCCTTGAGGAGCAGGGAGCTGGCCTCCAGCTCCCACGGGTCGTCCGGGATCGGGACGGGGGTCTGCTCGTTCTCGCCGTCGACCTTCTTCTCGACCACGCACGGGAACGGCTTCTTGCCGTCCGCGTCCGGGGCCATGGGGTCGGTGACCTCGTCGGTCTCGGCGTCGCCGGGCTTGTCCTTCAGGTCGTCGACCTTGTCCTTGAGGTCGTCGGCCTTGTCCTCGACGGGCTTGGTGACCTTGTCCGTCGTGTCCTTGACGGGGTCCTTGGCCGTGTCCTTCGCCTTGTCCTCGGGGGACTCGGCCTTCTCCGAGGTCTTCTCCGAGCCGGAGGGCGTCGGCGTCGGGCTCGGGGACTCCTTCTCGTCGGGGTCGTCGGGCGTGAAGACGTCCTTGAGCGCGTCCCCGACACCCAGCGGGTCCCAGGGGTTCTTGGTCTCGGAGGGCGAGGGGTCGGGCACCGGCTCCTTCGCCGCGTCCTTGTCCTCGGCGTCCCGGGACGTGTCGCCGGAGCCGGTCTTCTCGCCGGACCCGGCCTTGTCGCCCGAGTCGGCCTGCGCTCCCCCGGAGGGCGAGCGGGACGGGTCCGGCTCGGTGGAGCCCTCACCCGCCTTGTCCTCGCCCGCCTTGTCCTCGTCCGCCTTCTTCTCGGCGTCCTTCGCGTCCCCGACGTCCTTCGCGTCCTTGGCGTCCTTCGCCTCCTCCTCGACGGACTTGGAGGCGTCGTCCGGCGCCGTGACGCACGGGCCGTCCCGGAAGGGGTTCTTGGGGACACCCGGCTTCGCCTGTGCGAGCGTCGGGGTCAGGCCCATCCCCATGAGGACCGCGCTCGGCATGGCCGCGAGGGCTATCGCCTTGCCCGCGGGCATTTGCAGACGGGTGAGCAGCGGCTTCCTGGGGGCCGCGTGGCGCGGCCCGGATCTCGCACGGGACGCCCCCGCGGCGTCCTCGTGGTGGACCTCGTCAGCCTGCACGGTGCCTCCCGTTCGTCCCGTCCACCGGGCTCGTTCCTGACAGATCGTCGGCAGCGCTCGCACCGTCCGCACCGTTCGGGCCGCCCGCGACCGCGGGCTCGGGCGCCTTGTCCGTCCGCCCCTTCGCCCCCTTCGCGGGTACGCTGCCGGGCTCGCCCCAGGCGATGCCGAGGGCGCCGCCGATGAGCGCGAGCAGGAAGCCGATGAGGAAGCCGCCGATGTTGGAGACGACCAGGGAGACCAGGGCGAGCAGGATCGCCGCGACGCCCGCGAAGACCCGCGTGTGCACCTGGAACCACATGGTCAGACCGAGCACCATCAGGAGTACGCCGATGATCAGCGAGCCCGCTCCCGCCGTCGTGGCCAGGGCCAGCGTCAGGTTGCCGAGCTTGATGTTGCCGTAGGGCAGGTAGGCGATCGGCACGCCGCCAAGGATGGTGAGGAGGCCTGCCCAGAACGGGCGGGAGCCCCGCCAGACCCGGAACTTCCTGCGGTAGACCGCGAGGAAGTGCTCGTTCGGCCCCGGTGACTTGGCGCTCATGGGAAAACAGCTCCTTGGAACCGGCGGTACGTGAATTCGGTGAAGCTCTGTGGTGGCGGGCGGGAGAGTCGTCCTCCGCGCCCGCCGGGCCAGTCACCGCCCCCCGGGCCGGCCCTGACGGACCGGCGGGCCGGGGAATCGGCGGCGAGTGCTCAAGCGGGTGCTAGAAGCACTCCTTCTTGCCCTTGTGCAGCTTCATGTTGAGGCCGCTGAGCTTGAAGGTGCCCGCGCTGGTCGCCCAGGCCGTCTGCTCGATGTCCCGCAGGATGGCGCGGTCGGCCTCCTGGGCGAAACCGTTCGGGTTCGCCTGCTCCTTGCCGCCCTTCATGCCGGGGCCCTTGGTGGAGGACCCGGCCGAAACACCGATGTTGATGTTCCTGAACTCGGCGTCGGCCTTCAGCTGCGCCACGTCGATGTACAGGTTCTTGGCCTCGACGGGCGTCTTGCCGCCGCCCGCCCGCAGCTGGAGCGTGACGTCGCCGAGCACCGGGATGTGCGTCACGACGGACTGGCACATGTTGGTGATCTTGGCCTTCTTGAACGCCGAGACCGACACCGGGTGGGCGGCCTTCTCGCCCTCCATGTCGACACCGACGTCAACGCCGCCGTACTGGACCATTCCGCGGCCGTCGAGCTTGTCGGCCGACACCTTGAACGACTGGCCGGAGACGCTGAACGATGCCGCGAGCGCGCCCTGCGAGAGGGCGACACCTATCGCGGCGGTAGCCGCGACGCTCGGCACCATGACCACGGCGAACCGCTTCCATCTGGTTCCGCCACGAGCCACAGATTCCATGACTTTCCTCCTTCTCGGACGTACATCTCCGGCCCTGACTGCTCCCTTTCGGGCGGCTCAGCCGGGCAGGGATGGGAGAAGTGCTACGTCCTCGGGAAGGAGAGCGCCCGCATCGGAGGCGCGCAATTGCACCACGTTCACCGGCGATCACCCCCGAGCGACAACCACTGGTCGCGCCTGACGCATCACGCACAACCTCACGGACAGGCCCTGCCGGGAACGGCAGAGACCCCCCTGTCCAGACCGGCGACGGCGTCACCGGCCTGCTCGGTGGGGACCCTTGAGGCCCGCTCCCGACTGGCTTTCGGGTCGCGGGTCATCGGACCGAGCGTGGCCGATCGTGGTGCATTCTCGGCCCCCGCACAAGGGGGTTCGTTACTGGCTAGTAACGGGCCGATAACCGAAGCGCGACCGCGCGGTATCGGTCGGGCACGGACGGTGGCTCAAAGAGGTGGCACAGAACGGGGCATCGGCGGGCGTAACAGCCCAGAGGGGCGCCGATGTCTTACTGCGAGTAACAGTGGCCGCGTTTGCCAAGTTTTGGCAAAGCGCGGCCACTGTGGTGCCTTGGGAACAGACTTTTCACTCCGGCATCACAGCGCCCCGCGTTTAGGGACTGGTCAGCCGACGGGCCGGCCTCAGAAGAGAACGCGGGCCAACGCCGTGCGCGCCGCCGTCACCCGCGGGTCCTCGCCGCCCACGACCTCGAAGAGTTCGAGGAGCCGCACCCGCGCGGCGTCCCGGTCGTCGCCGGCGGTGCGCCGCACCGTGTCGATGAGCCGCCCGAAGGCGTCCTCGACGTGACCGCCCACCAGGTCCAGGTCGGCCGCGGCGATCTGGGCCCGCACGTCCGCCGGGTCGTCGGCGGCGTCCTTGCGGACCACCTGCGGGTCGAGACCCTGCACACGCTGGAGCAACTCGGCCTGCGCGAGTCCGAGTTTGGCCTCGGTGTTGGCCGGGTCGTCGCTGAGCACGTTCTTGTACGCCTGTACGGCACCGGCGAGATCGCCCGCGTCCAGTGCCTGTACGGCCGCTTCGAGCAGGGCGTCGTAAGGGCCGGCCGGCACTTCGGCGGGCGCGGTGGCCTGCTGCCCCTGCGCGTCGGCGTCGACCACGAGGCCCGTCAGGCCGAAGCGCTCCTCGCCGACCTGGATGAGCTGGTCCAGGGTCTGGCGGATCTGCGCCTCGGGGGCGGCGCCCTGGAAGAGGGGCAGGGCCTGTCCGGCCACCACCGCGAAGACAGCCGGGATCCCCTGGACCCCGAACTGCTGCATCAGCATCTGGTTGGCGTCGACGTCGATCTTGGCAAGGAGGAAACGGCCGTTGTACTCCTGCGCGAGGCGCTCCAGGAGGGGGCCCAGCTGCTTGCACGGCTCGCACCACTCGGCCCAGAAGTCGATGACGACCGGAACCTCGGTGGAGCGCTGGAGGACCTGGCTCTCGAAGCCCGCCTCGTCGACATCGATGACGAGGGAGGCCGGGGAGATCGCGGCGCCCGCCGCACCCCCGCCCTGCCGCGCCGCTTCGGCGCGCGCCTGCTCCGCCTTCGCCTTGGCCTCCTGGGCCGCCTTCACCGCGGCGAGGTCGACGACTCCGCTCATGGACATGTTCCGTGGCTGCATGAGTACATCCTCCCCCAACCCGTGCGGGAACCGTGCCCGTCCGTGCACCCCCGCCGGATTGCGGGGGCACGGGCGGCACAGTTCGAGGTGCCTATGAAGACCGGAGTTCCGGTGCTTGGCCCAGGGTCCCCACCCCGGGCCGGTGATCGTGCTGCGTGGTTGTCTCTCGTGGCTTTCGCTACGGGTCGTAGCGTAACTGTCCCGTCGGGGCCTGGGGAAGCACCCTTCGGTGATCTCGCTCACTCCACACCCCGGTCGTCCGCGTACCGGCCGGTATGGTCGCGGCCATGCAGAGCCGTACGTCCACCACTCCACCCGCCCGCACCGGCGGCCGCCCGCGCAGCGCGACCGCCGACGCCGCGATCCTGGAGGCGACGCGGCAGGGCCTCGTCGAACTGGGCTGGTCCAAGCTGACGCTCGGCGCCGTCGCCACGCGCGCGGGCGTCGCGAAGACGACCCTGTACCGGCGCTGGGCGGGCAAGAGCGAGCTGGTGGTCGACGCGGTGGCGGAGCTCTTCGACGAGCTGGAACTCCCCGACCGGGGCAGCCTGGCCGCCGACATCGAGGGCGTCGTCCTCCAGTTCGCGGCGCTGCTCGGGCGTCCCGAGACGAAGACCGCGCTGATGGCGGTGGTCGCGGAGTCGACGACGGACGAGCCGCTGCGGGACCGCATCCGCGCGTCCATCGTCGACCGGCAGAAGCGGCTGGTCCTCGCGGGCCGGGAGCGGGCGCAGACGCGCGGCGAACTCCCTCCCGAACCCGACCCCCGCGCCGCGTCCCGCACCGCCGACCTCATCTTCGACGTGATCGCGGGCGCGGTGGTGCACCGGGCCCTGGTCAGCGGCGAACCGGTGGACGAGGAGTGGGCACGCCGCTTCACACTTCTTCTCCTGGGCGGCTTGGCGGCAGCGACACAGTCCTGAGCGGCTGGCAGTGGCACGGCCCACCCAGGGGCGCGGGGAACTGCGCGACCAGCCCCCACGACCCGCAGCCGAAACTCAGACCTGATACCGCTCAGGTGCGAACAGGCGAAGGTTCTCGGCGACCCAGGCCGAAGTCCGCTTCAACCCCTCCCCGAGAGTGACCCGAGGCTCCCACCCGCCCCACTCCCGAGCCCGGGAGTTGTCCGACAGCAACCGCTCCACCTCGCTCCCCGAAGGGCGAAGCCGCGCCGGATCGACGACCACGGCCGCCTCCCGCCCCGACGCCGCGATCAGCGCCTCCGCGAGGTCACCGATGGAGATCTCCCGGCCCACGCCGAGATTGACCACGTGGCCGAGCGCCCGGTCGGCGACCGCCATCGCCATGAAGCCGCGCGCCGTGTCCGTCACGTAGGTGAAGTCCCGCGTGGGCGTCAGCGACCCCAGCTTGATCTCACGGGCGCCCGCGTGCAGTTGGGCGAGGATGGTCGGGATGACGGCGCGGGCCGACTGCCGCGGACCGTACGTGTTGAAGGGCCGCACCACCGTCACCGGCAGCTCGAACGCGTGCCAGTGCGAGAGCGCCATCATGTCGGCGCCGATCTTCGACGCGGAGTACGGCGACTGCGGCTGGAGCGGGTGGGATTCGCTGATCGGCGCCGTCAGCGCGGTCCCGTACACCTCGCTCGTGGACGTGTGCACCATGCGCCGCACGGAGTGCCGTCGGCAGGCCTCCGCGACGTTCTCGGTGCCGACCACGTTCGTCTGGACGTACGCGCCCGGGGAGTCGTACGAGTACGGGATGCCGATCAGCGCGGCGAGGTGGAAGACGGTGTCGCAGCCGGCGACCGCGTCCATCACGCGCCCGGCGTCCCGTACGTCACCGGCGATCATCTCGACCCTCGGGTCGCCCAGGAGATGTGCCAGGTGTCCCTTCTCCGCGTACGGCTTGTAGTGCACGAACGCGCGGACCCGCGCGCCCGCTTCGAGGAGCTGGTCGACGAGCGTCGAGCCGATGAAGCCCTCGGCGCCGGTGACGAGGACGGTGCGGTTCTGCCAGGAAAAGGTGGTCATGCGTACTCCAGGTGGGACGTGTGGCGGGCAAGGCCGAGGACCCGCTCGGCGAGCAGGTCGGCGGCGCGGGCGTGCGGTCCGGGGTCGGCGGCGCCGCTCATCGCGGCGAGCCGCACCGGGTCCGCGAGCAGCGGTCCGACGAGCTGGTCGAGGCGGTCGGCGGTGGTCTCCGCGTCGGGCAGCAGGAGGCCCGCGCCGGCGTCGGAGAGGACCCGGGCGTTGTGGGTCTGGTGGTCGCCGGGCGCGTGCGGGTAGGGCACGAGGACGGCGGGGACGCCGGTGGCGGCGAGTTCGGCGACGGTCGCGGAGCCCGCGCGGCAGACGACGAGGTCGGCGGCGGCGTAGGAGAGGTCCATGCGGTCGAGGTAGGGCACGGCGCGGGCGACGGCGTCCCCGCCTTCGAGGGCGAGCCGGGCGCGGGTCTCCGCCAGGGCCGCGGGCCCGGTCTTGATGAGGAGGTGTACGTCCCTCCGCTCCCGCCACCGTGCCGCGAGGCCGACCGCGGCCTCCGTGAGGCGGGCCGCGCCGAGGCTGCCGCCGTTGAAGAGGACGAGCCGGGCGCCGGGCGACACGCCGAGCTCGTGCCGGGCCTGCTCGCGCAGCGCCGCCCGGTCGAGCGCGGCGAGCGGCGCGGCGATGGGCATCCCGGTGGTGTGCGCGCGCTCGCCGCCCGGCAGGTGGGCGCGGCTGCGGTCGAAGGCGACGGCGATGTTCGGGGTGAGCCGGGCGGCGAACCGGTTGGCGCGTCCCGGTACGGCGTTGGACTCGTGGATGAGGCTGGGCAGACCCGCCATGCGGGCGCCGACGATGACGGGGGCGCTGGGGTAGCCGCCCATGCCGACGGCGGCCTGCGCGCCCTGCTCGCGCAGGATGGCCCGGCACTGGGCACCGGACTTCAACAGGGCGGCGGGGAGCAGATAGCGGCGGGCGCCGAGCGACGGGTCGAAGGGGATCATGTCGACGGTGTGGAGGCGGTAACCGGCGTCCGGTATCAGCCGGGTCTCCAGGCCGCGTTCGGTGCCGACGAAGGAGATCACCGCGTTCGGCACGGCCCGGCGCAGCGCGTCGGCGAGGGCGAGACCGGGGTAGATGTGCCCGCCGGTGCCGCCCGCGCCGATGACGACGGAGAGAGTGGTTCGCATGGCAGTGGAGCTTCACGCGAGGGTCTAAGAGGGTTTTAAGAGGCGTGTTTGGCACCTTTGGTGCATGAGTTTCGCGAGCGTGACCAGCAAGGGCGGCCCGCCGGGCGCGGGCGGGGCGGCACCGCACCGGATCCTCGTGGTCGACGACGACCCCGAGGTGCGGGCCGCCGTCGAGGACGCCCTGACGGTCGAGGGGCACCACGTCCGGGGCGCGGCGGACGGGCACCGGGCGCTCACGGCGGTGGCCCGCTGGCAGCCGGACCTGGTGGTCCTCGACGTGCTGATGCCGGTCATGGACGGCCTCGCGGTCTGCCGTCAGCTGCGCGCCGCGGGCGACAGGACGCCGGTCCTGGTGCTCACGGCCCTGGACTCGGTGAGCGAGCGCGTCGACGGCCTGGACGCGGGCGCCGACGACTACCTGGTCAAGCCGTTCGCCCTGGACGAGCTGGTGGCCCGGGTGCGGGCGCTGCTGCGGCGTGCGACGCCGGAGCGGGCCGCGGACGACGGCGACGACCTCTCGTACGGCGATCTCGTCCTCGATCCCGCGACGCGCACCGGCAGCCGCGGCGGGCGCCGGGTCGAGTTCAGCCGCACGGAGGCCGTCCTGCTGGAGCTGCTGCTGCGCAACGCGGGCCAGGTGCTGCCGCGCGACCTGATCCAGCAGGCCGTGTGGGGCCGGGACTTCGGCCCCGACTCCAACTCCCTCGCCGTGTACGTGGGTTATCTGCGCCGCAAGCTGGAGTCGGGCGGCGAGCCGCGCCTGGTCCACACCGTGCACGGGGTCGGCTACCGGCTGGGCTCCCCGTGAGCGCGCGGCGCCGGCTCGGCGGGCCCTGGCGGCGCCGCAGGCCGCTGCGGACCCGGCTCGCGGTGGTGGCGGCCGCGGCCGTGGCGGTGGTGGCGATCGGGGTGTGCGCCGCCGCGTTCTTCGTGATCCGCTTCAAGCTGTACCAGCAGCTCGACCAGAACCTGGCGCAATCGGCGACGCTCATCGCGCAGCAGCACCGCACCGAGGGGCCCGGTGTGCTCACGGGCGAGTGCCGGTTCCTGGGCGCGCCCGCCTGTTCGCAACTCGTCCCGGCGGACGCGGCTGACGATCCGTCGATGCCGTATCTCCTGCCGGTGACGGACCGGACGCGCGCGGTCGCCGCCGGCCGCCGCCCCGCCCACTACGCGAACATCACACTCCCCGGCGGCAAGCCGGGCCGCATGTACACCACCACGTTCGGCAAGGAGGGCGAGGCGGTGCAGGTCGCGCTGCGCGCGGACATCGCGCAGCGCGGCGTGCGGCAGGCCGCGGGGCTGCTGGCCGCGGTGGGCGGCGCGGGCGTGCTGCTCTCCGCGGCCGGCGGCTACTGGGTCTCCCGCACCGGCCTGGCGCCGATCACCCGCTTGACGGCCACCGCGGAGCGCATCGCCGCGACACGCGACGCCCGCCACCGCATCGAACTCCCGCCGGGCCGGGCGGCCCGCGCGGGCCACGAGGACGAGGTGACCCGCCTGGCCACCACCTTCAACACCATGCTGGCCGAGCTGGAGGAGTCCGTGGCGGCGCGCCGCCGGCTGGTCGCCGACGCCTCGCACGAGCTGCGCACCCCGCTGACGGCGCTGCGCACGAACGCGGAGCTCCTCGCCAGGGCGGACCGGTTGACGGACGCGCAGCGCGACCGGGCGGCCGCTGCGCTCGGTCGGCAGCTGCGCGAGGTCACCGGCCTGGTCAACGACTTGATCGAGCTGGCGAGGGAGGAGGAGCCGCAGCCCCTCCTCGAAGAGGTAAGACTGGCCCCGCTCGCCGCCCACGCGGTGGACGCGGCCCGCGGCCACTGGCCGGCGGTCCCCTTCGCGCTCCACGTGGCGCCGGAGGCGGCCGACCGGAGCATGCCGGGCGTACCGGCGCGGCTGTCCCGGCTGCTCACGAACCTGGTCGACAACGCGGCGAAGTTCAGCCCGCCGGGCGCACCGGTGGAGGTCGCGCTGACCGCCGCGGAGCTGACCGTGCGCGACCACGGTCCCGGCATCGCGGAGGAGGACCTGCCGTACGTCTTCGACCGCTTCTACCGCGCGGAGAAGGCCCGCGCGCTGCCGGGCTCGGGCCTCGGCCTCGCGATGGCGCGCCAGATCGCGCACGCGCACGGGGCGGAGCTGACGGCGGAACGGGCGCCGGGTGGCGGCGCGCTGTTCCGCCTCACGCTGCCCGCGCCCTGAGCACCTACTTCTTCTTCCAGGCGCAGCTGCCCAGCGTGGCCTTGCCCTTGCCGACGAGCCGGTCGGCGTCGCGGGCCATCAGTACGCGGGTGTGGTCGCCCTTGCAGACCACGGTGCGGTCACCGTGCCCGGCGAGGTCGACGAGGATCTGGTCCCAGTGCCGGTACTGCACGTCGTGCCCGGAGTCCGCGTACGAACGCACCTTCACCGTGCCCGGCAGCTCCTCCCGCCACGTCTTGAGCGTCGCCGGCGGCACGGTGGTGTCCTTCTTGCCGCCGTAGAGGTAGACGGGGGCGTCCAGCTTCGACAGGTCGGGGCCCGGGCGCTCGCAGTACAGCTTCTGCTCGTGCACCTGGGGCGCCGGGTCGGCCTGCTGGCCGCGCTGGTTGTAGGTGCGCGCGCCTTCTTCGTACGCCGTGTCGGCGAAGCCCGGTATCGACTTCACGGGGCTGTCGTCGGGGAACGCCCACCACTTGCGCGGGTCCTTGATCTGGTCCTTCACGGCGGCGGCGAGCCGGTCGTCGGAGAGGGAGCAGTAGGCGGGCTTCGCGCCGAACGGCGGCAGTGCGGCCGCGAGGTGCAGCTGCGAGATCCGCTCGGGGGCGCGGGCGGCGAGCTCGGCGGCGTAGGGGCCGCCGCCGGATATCGCGACGACGGACACGTGGGCGACGCCGAGCTTGTCGAGGACTTGCAGGGCGTCCTCGGCGAAGTCGGTGGTGCCGAGCTTCTCGTCGTAAGCGGTGTCGCCGAAGCCGTTGCGCTCCACGGAGATGAGGCGCAGGTTCAGGTCTTCGCGAGTGGTGCGGAAGAAGTCGGTCATGTGGGAGGCGCGGGCGCTGGTGCCGGTGCCTCCGATGAAAAGAACGGGCGTGCCGTCCTTGTTTCCGGTGTCCGAATAGTGTGCCGTCCGCCCGTCGGACAGCTTGGCGGCGCGCACCTCGGGGCCGAGGGAGTCGAAGTCGTCCTGGACCTTGGGCTCGGGCGGCGGACTCGCACTCACCTCGCCGGAGCCGCCGACCAGCAGCGCGCCGAGGACGGTGGCGGTGGCGGCTCCGATGGCGATGGCGGCGGTGCGGGCGGGGCCGGCGTGGCCGGTCGGGGTCACGGGGTCTCCTGGGGCGGGGGGTGCGGGGGGGCACTTGACCGCGCGGGCGCCTGCCCCGCCTCTTCCCCCTCAAACCTACGAATTCGCGCCGCGGGGGTGGGCGGGGGACATTGCCCTGTTTCGCCCCGGTCTGCGGGCGGGTGGGGGCTGACCGCGCAGTTCCCCGCGCCCCTGAAAAGCCCCCGGCCCGTCCGCGACCGCCACCGCGAAGCCGAGGCGCGCTGCCTGTCTCACCCCTGCCTGCGGGCCGGTGGGGGTTGCTCGCGCAGTTCCCCGCGCCCCTTGAAAGACCCCGGCACGTCCCTGTCCTGCCTCCGTGCCGCCGGGCGGGGTCGGGGAGACGCCTGGTTCACTCCCGCCTACAGGCGAGTGGGGGCTGGTCGCGCAGTTCCCCGCGCCCCTAAAAGACCCCGGCGCTCCCCCGGCCGCCACCGCAGGAGGGCCCCGAAAGCCCCCGACGCTCCCCGCAGGAGCGGAGCGGGGGGAGGCGCGCACGAGTGGCGGGGCAGGGCGGGTTGCGGGGCGCAGGTTCCGTTAGGGGCGCGGGGAACTGCGCGATCAGCCCCCACCGGCCCGCACACGACCAAGGCGAGCACACCACCCCCAAGGGGCGCGGGGAACTGCGCGAGCGATCACCAACCACCCGCAGACGACCACGCAGAGCGCCACCCCCAAGGGGCGCGGGGAACTGCGCGAGCAACCCCCACCGGCCCGCACCCACCCCCAACCGCTAAAAGCCCGGCGGCTCCACGTAAACGCCCCACTCGTCGCGAAGCACCCCGCAGATCTCGCCGAGGGTCGCCTCGGCCCGCACCGCCTCCAGCATGGGGGCAATCATGTTGGACCCGTCCCGCGCCGCCGCGAGCATCGCGTCGAGCGAGGCCCGGACCCGCGCGTCGTCACGCCGCGCCTTCCGTCCGCCCAGCTCCCGCACCTGCTCCCGCTCCACCTCATGGCTGACGCGCAGGATCTCCAGGTCCCCCGTGACGGACCCTTCGAGGCAGTTGACGCCGACGACCCGCTTGTCGCCCTTCTCCAGGGACCGCTGGTACTGGAACGCGGACTCGGCGATCTCGCCGGTGAACCAGCCGTCCTCGATGCCCCGCAGGATGCCCGACGTGATCGGCCCGATCGGGTGCTGCCCGTCGGGGCAGGCCCGCCGCCCCCGCTCCTTGATCTGCTCGAAGATCTTCTCCGCGTCGGCCTCGATGCGGTCGGTGAGCTGCTCGATGTACCAGGAGCCGCCCAGCGGGTCGGCGACGTTCGCGACCCCGGTCTCCTCCATCAGCACCTGCTGCGTACGGAGCGCGATCTCCGCCGCCTGCTCGCTCGGCAGGGCGAGCGTCTCGTCCAGCGCGTTGGTGTGCAAGGAGTTCGTGCCGCCGAGCACCGCGGCCAAGGCCTCGACCGCCGTGCGGACCACGTTGTTGTACGGCTGCTGGGCCGTGAGCGAGACCCCCGCCGTCTGCGTGTGGAAGCGCAGCCACTGCGCCTTCTCCGTCTTCGCGCCGTACTCGTCGCGCAGCCACCGCGCCCAGATGCGCCGCGCCGCCCGGAACTTCGCGATCTCCTCGAAGAAGTCGACATGAGCGTCGAAGAAGAAGCTGAGGCCCGGCGCGAAGACGTCTACGTCGAGCCCCCGGCTCAGGCCCAGCTCCACGTAGCCGAAGCCGTCCGCCAGCGTGTACGCCAGCTCCTGCGCCGCCGTCGCACCGGCCTCCCGGATGTGGTAGCCGGAGACGGAGAGCGGCTTGTACGCGGGGATGTCGCGCGCGCAGTGCTCCATCAGGTCGCCGATGAGGCGCAGGTGCGGCTCGGGCTGGAAGAGCCACTCCTTCTGCGCGATGTACTCCTTGAAGATGTCGGTCTGGAGCGTGCCGTTGAGGACGGCCGGGTCGACGCCCTGGCGCTCGGCCGCGACGAGGTACATGCAGAAGACGGGCACGGCGGGGCCGCTGATCGTCATGGACGTCGTGACGTCGCCGAGCGGGATGTCCTTGAAGAGGACCTCCATGTCGGCGGCGGAGTCGATGGCGACGCCGCAGTGGCCGACCTCACCGAGCGAGCGCGGGTCGTCGGAGTCGCGGCCCATGAGGGTCGGCATGTCGAAGGCGACGGAGAGGCCGCCGCCGCCGTTGGCCAGGATCATCTTGTAGCGCTCGTTCGTCTGCTCGGCGTTGCCGAAGCCGGCGAACTGGCGGATGGTCCAGGTCCGGCCGCGGTACCCGGTGGCGTAGAGCCCGCGGGTGAAGGGGTACTCCCCCGGCCAGCCGATCCGCTCGAACCCGTCGTACGTGTCCCCGGGCCGGGGGCCGTAGACGGGGTCGACGGGGTCCCCGGAGAGCGTGGTGAAGTCCGCGTCGCGCTTGCGGGCCTTGTCGTAACGGGCCTGCCAGCGTCGGCGGCCTTCCTCGATCGCGTCAGCGTCCATGCCTTCGAATTTACTAGGACGTCCTAGTAAAAGTCGATGGTCAACCGCCACGGACCTGTCCGTGGCGGTGGGGGTTACGCCTTCGCGGTGACCGGCGAGCCGTCGGCGATCAGCGGCTCGACGTCCCGGGCGACCTTGCGCTCGACGAAGAAGGCGGCGGTCGGGATCGTGCCCGAGACCAGCACCCACAGCAGCTTGCCGAACGGCCACTTCGCCTTGGAGCCCAGGTCGAAGGCGAAGATCAAGTAGATGATGTAGAGCACGCCGTGCACCTGCGACACGACGAGCGTCAGACCCTCGCCCTTGTCGAAGCCGTACTTGGCCACCATGCAGGCACACAGGATGAGGAGCATGACGGCGGTGACGTAGGCCATCACCCGGTAGCGGGTCAGCACGCTGCGTTTCATGGCTACGAGCGTAACGGCCCTTTTCACGCGATCTTCGCCGCCCCCGCCCCGACCGGAACAAGCGGGTCCCATCGCCCGGCGACCGGGCCTACTGCTCCTCGAAATCCCGCGCCGCCACCCGCAGGGGCCGCAGCATCGCGAAGATCTCGCCGCACTCCTCCGCGTCGTACACCCCGAGCCCGAAGTCCATCGCCATCAGCTCGCGGGTGGCCGCCTCGACGACCTCGCGGCCCTTCTCCGTGATGGAGGCGAGCGTGCCGCGCCCGTCGTTGGGGTTCGGGCGCTTGTCGACCAGGCCGGATTTGACCAGGCGGTCCACGGTGTTGGTGACCGAGGTCGGGTGGACCATGAGCCGCTCGCCGATCTTCGACATCGGCAACTCGCCGGCCTGCGAGAAGGTGAGGAGCACCAGCGCCTCGTAGCGCGCGAAGGTCAGTCCGTACGGCTTGACGACCGCGTCGACCTCGGCGAGCAGGATCTGGTGCGCCCGCATGATCGAGGTGATCGCACCCATGGCCGGGACCGATCCCCAGCGCTGCTTCCAGAGCTCGTCGGCGCGGGCGATGGGATCGAACGGGAGGCTGAGCGGCTTCGGCACGGCATCGACCTTACCCGCCGGTCACATGCTGGTCAGCCCCGTCTCGCAATTCGGTCGTACGTCGCACCTCCGCCACCAGGAGCAGACAGCAGACCGTGCCGAGGGCCCCCGCGGCGGCGACCACCGTGCTCACCGCCCAGAACTCGGCGGCGAGCCCGGCGAGCGCCATGCCGACGCCCTGGAACGTCATGAGCCCCGCCGTGTGCACCGTCATCGCGCGCCCCCGCAGCCCCTCCGGCACGGCGTCCACGAACCAGCGGTCCAGGCCCAACGTGTACGCGGACCCGGCGCCCGCGAGCGCGAGGGCGGCCAGCGCTGGGACGAGGCCGGGAGTGACCGCGTACACGGTCAGGGGCACCAGGGTGAGCGACGCGAGCGGCAGCACGACGCGGGCGCGCACGGACGCGGACAGCGCGGACCCGGCGTACAGCTCGCCCGCGATCGTGCCCACCGGCAGCGCGCACATGAGCAGCCCGACACCCGCGACGCCGACGCCGATCTGGTCCGCGTAGGGGGCGGCGAGCGCCTCGGGGGCGACCAGGAACATGGGCGGCACCCAGAAGAGCAGCAGCAGGGCCCGTGCCCTGCGGTCGGCGAGCACCTGCCGGGCGCCGCCCAGCGAGTAGCGCACGAGCGCGCCGCCGCCGCTGCCGCGCGCGGGCCGCCGCCGCGTCCCGCACCGCAGCAGCAGCGCCGACGCCGCGAACGTGCAGACGGTGATGGCGAGCGCCCCGCGCGGCGTGACGACGGTGAGCAGGACGCCGCCGAGCCCGAACCCGGCGAGGACGGAGCTCTGCGAGACGATCCGCAGCAGGGAGCGGCCGAGGACGAACAGGTCGCCGTCGCCGAGGATGTCGGTGAGGGTCGCGGTCCGGGTGCCGGTGAAGACGGGCGCGATCAGGGCGATGGCGCAGCGCAGGGCGAGGAGCGCGGCGACGGGTGTCGCGGGCAGCACCATGAGGGCCGCGCACCCGGCGCACACCGCGTCGCACACGACGAGCACGCGCCGCGGCGGGTACCGGTCGGCGATGCCCGCGAGCAGCGTGCCGCCCACGATGTACGGCAGCATGCCGAGGGCGAAGGTGAGCGCGCCGAGCAGCGGGGATCCGGTGAGCCCGTAGACGAGCACGGTGAGGGCGATCTCGCTGACGACGACGCCGAGCAGGGAGAGCGCGTGCGCGGCGAAGACGGCACGGAACTCGCGGACGGCGAAGACACGCCTGTAGCCGGTGGGTTCGGTGGACAGGGAGGCGGCACGGGACATGGCGGCAGCCTCACGCGGACAGCGGCCTCGGCCTAAAGTTTCGGCCTCGGGCGAATCTTCAGCCCGGCCCTCGAAGGAAGGGATCCCGTGCCGTTCCACATCCGTTTCGGGCAGGAGGACCTGCTGCGCTGCCGGTTCGCGGTGTCGCCGCTGTGGGAGACGCAGGAGGCGGTACGCACCCTCAAGCGCCCCGACCGGCACGCCTACCACCCGCGGTGGCTGCGCCGCATCCGGGAGGCGAGCCGGGGGCTCGACCTCACCTCGCTGTGGCTCCTGATGCCGCAGCGCGGGCACTCCCCCGACTTCCTCGGGCCGCCCCCGATCGGGCCCGCGGCCCGCTTCGACGAGGAGATCGCGGGGGTGCGCGCGTCCGATCCCGGGGCGGCGCGGGACGACATGGCGCGGGCGCTGGCCTGCACGCCGGGCGCCGCCGAGTCGCCGCGGGGGCGGGCGCTGCTCGCCGATCCGGCGGGCGCGGTGCGGGAGCTGGCCGACGCCCTGGAGGCGGCGTGGCACGCGCTGATCGAACCGGAGTGGCCGCGCCTGCGGGCGTTCCTGGAGGCCGATGTCGCGTTCCACTCGCGGCGGCTCGCGGAGGTCGGCCTCGGCGGGCTGCTGCCGGAGCTGGACCGGCGGCTGTCGTGGGACGCGGGGACGCTCACCGTCGAGTGGCGGGACGAGCACGTGCGGCAGCTGGCCGGGCAGGGTCTCGTCCTGATCCCCAGCGTCTTCTCCTGGCCGGACGTGATCAGCGGTTTCGACCCTCCGTGGCAGCCGACGCTGGCCTATCCGGTGCGGGGCATCGCCGGGCTGTGGGCCGAGCCGGCCGAGCGCACCCCCGAGTCGCTCGTCCGGCTCCTCGGCCGCGGCCGGGCCACGGTGCTCGCCGCGCTCGACGCGCCCGCCACCACGACGGGGCTCGCGCACCGCCTCGGACTCGCGCCGTCGTCCGTGTCGGCGCACCTGTCGGCGCTGCGGGGCGCCGGGCTCCTGGTGTCCCGGCGGTACGGACACCAGGTGTTCTACGAGTGCACGCCGCTCGGCACCGCCCTCAGCACCGGAGGCGGTGTGGCACAAGAGCTTGGTTAGTCCTTTATGTAACGATTGCCGGGCTGACTGACCGTCACTGTCACCACCGCCCAAGGGGGCTGGATGCACCGGCTGCTCCGCACGTTCACGGCACTCGCGGCCCTCGCCGCCCTCGGGCTCCCGGCAGGCTGCTCCTCCTCGGACCCGGGGCCCGAGGGGACGAAGGAGGCGGCCGCGCGCAAGCCCGCCACCGCGAGCGCCGGGCCGCCCGCGGGCACCTTCTGGGTCGACCCCGACAGCCCCGCCGCGCGCCAGGTCAGGCAGTGGGAGGAGCAGGGCCGCACCGAGGACGCCGAGACGCTCAGGCGCATCTCCGAGCGGGCCATGGCCGTGTGGCCGGCCGGGGACGACCCGGCACCCGACGTCCGGAAGGCGACGCGGGGCGCGGTCGAGGACGACCGCACCGCCGTGCTCGTCGCGTACAACATCCCGCACCGCGACTGCGGTCAGCACTCCGCGGGCGGCGCGGCCGGCTCCGACGCCTACCGGAGCTGGGTGGACACCTTCGCCGACGCGATCGGCGACGCGCCCGCCCTGGTCGTCCTGGAGCCCGACGCGATCCCGCACATCGTGGACGGCTGCACCCCCGCCGAGTACCACGCGGAGCGCTACCAGCTGCTCTCCGAGGCGATCCAGCGCCTGAAGCGGCAGCCAAAGGTGAAGGTCTACCTCGACGCGGGGAACCCCGGCTGGATCACCGAGCCGGACAAGCTGACCGAGCCGCTCCAGAAGGCGGGCGTCGCCCGGGCCGACGGCTTCTCGCTGAACGTCTCCAACTTCCAGAGCGACGAGACCATCAAGTCGTACGGCCGCACCCTCTCGGCGACCGTCGGCGGCAAGCACTTCGTCATGGACACCAGCCGCAACGGCAAGGGCCCGCTGGCGGGCGACCGCGAGGACGCCTGGTGCAACCCGCCGGGCCGCGGCCTCGGCACCCCGCCGACCGACCGCACGGGCGACCCGCTGCTCGACGCCGTCCTGTGGATCAAGCGGCCGGGCGACTCGGACGGGCCGTGCCGCGGCGGCCCGGCGGCCGGGCAGTGGTGGCCGGACTACGCCCTGGGCCTCGCGCGGAACGCCAAGGCGGCCTGAGCACGGCGGGCCCGGCGGTCAGTCGTCCGTGCCGACGTGGATCCACTTCGCCTCGGACGACGTGCCGTCCTTGTCGGTCACGAACAGCATGTACCAGCCCGGCGGGACGAGCGCCGCATCCTCCCGCGGCACGTCCACGGTGATGGCGCCCTTGCCCTTGCTGAGGCCGAGCGCGATCGAGCGCTGCTCGACGTCCGTCGTGTGCGTCACCGCGCTCGGGCGCATCAGGCGGGCCGACGCGATGTTCTCGGGGTGGTCGGTGCGGAAGGTGGCGCGGCCGTCCGCGGCCAGCTCCTGCGGGCCCTCACCGAGCACCGGGCGGTTGGCGCCGCCCCGGTGCAGCGAGGGCGGCGTGAAGATCTCCATGCGCTGCTCGAAGTGGCCGAGCTTGGTGTTCTGCTCGTTGTCGTAGAGCGGGTCGGAGCCGAACGTGGCGACCCGGCCGTCGGGCAGCAGCAGCGCCTCCGAGTGGTAGTTGCGGCCCACCTTGGGCGCCGCGGCCTCGCGGAACTCGTTCGCCTTGGGGTCGTAGAACTGCGCCTTGTGGATGTTGCTGCCGCTGCGTCCGCGGTAGTCCCTGGAGCCGTTCGTCGTGAACACCGAGTCGTTCGGCATGAGCACGCTGTTCAGATAGCGGGTGCCCTGCGGCAGTTGCGGGCCGGTCCTGAAGGACGGGTTGTCCTCCTTGAGGTCGATCACCGCCGTGCGCCGCGTCGCCTTCTCCGACTCGCCCACGCCCCCGCCGCCCATGATCATCACCTTCTGGTCCTGGGCGGGCGGCAGCAGCACGGACGCCGACGTCTCGGTCTGGTCGAGGTCCTCCAGGCCGGGGACCTTCTCGAACTTGTTCGTCTCCAGGTCCCACAGGCCCGGCTCACGGCCCTTGTCCGCGGGCCCGTACCCCGCGTTGGACGCCGGGTAGAAGAGCTTGCCGCCCTTGGTGAGGAAGAGCGCCGGGTAGGTCGGGAAGTACCGCTTCGGGCCGTCCGACCACTTCTTCGTCTTCGGGTCGTAGATCTCGTTGTCGCCGGGGTCGACGACGCCCACGTCGTCGAGTCCGGAGACCGCGAGCACCTTGCCGTTCTCCAGGCCGACGAGCGTCGGGTACCAGCGGGCCTTGTCCATGGGTTCCACCGGGACGTACCGCTCGGCCCTGGGGTCGAACTCGTACGCCGCCTTGATCCCCTGGAAGTCCTGCTTCTCCATGTCGAGCTTGTCGGCGATGCCGTAGGTGTTGTCGGCCTCCTTGCCGGTCAGTCCCTCGATCTCGTACTGCGCGGACTTCTCGTTGACCGACTGCTCGCCCTCCTCGACCGCCTCGACGAAGACCCGTGCCTCGCTCGCCTTGACCTTCGTCTTCCAGGGCTGCATCACACCGGACTTGGAGTACGTGATCTCGTAGTCCCGCTTCGCCTTCGGCACCTCGACGTCGAACTTGCTGACGTACTCGATGCCGGACGGTGAGCGGAACTTGGTGCCCTTCTTCAGGACCACCGCCTTGTCCGGGTTCTCGTTCTTCACGCGCATGCCGCCGCCGGCCCGCTCCACCTCGCCGTCGAGCAGCTCGTAGCGCGCGGTCCCGCCCGCCACCAGGAGCCGCCCGTCCGGCAGTTGGGCGTGCCCGGCGCAGAAGAAGTCCTCGGGTGTGGGGATCTTCTTGAACGTGTCGTTCTTCGGGTCCCACAGGACGGTGTCGAACGACCCCGAGTCGAACTTCTTCTGCTCGTTGCCGGAGCCCGCGACGATCAGCACCTTGCCGGTGTGCAGCAGCGCGGCGTGGATGGCGTTGGTGCGGTACTCCTTGGGGATGGCGACCTGCTTCCAGGAGCCGTACTTCTTCTTGTAGCCGGGCTGGGAGATCTTGTACTCGTAGTACCGCTCCTCGGCGAAGGAGAGCGCGGCGGGAGCGTTCAGTCCGACGAGCAGCGCGCCCGCGCCGACTCCGATGGCGGTCTTTCTCGTACGCTTCGAGGGCCGGTAGGCCATGGGTCAGTTCCCTCCTGTCGTCGTGCCGGTGGCGAACGCCGGCTCCGGCTCGCCCTCCGGGCCCTCGGCCCGCCGCCCCGGCTCGCTCCCTGCGCGCAGGCTCTGCGTCTCCGGCTCCCGCCGCCGCTCCCGCTGCCGCCGGGCCGCTCTGCGCTCCTTGGCGAGACCGAAGGCCCAGACGCCGACCGGGGCCAGCGAGACGCCCATCGCGAGGACCGACCAGGTGCGCATCGCCACATGTGTGTGGCCGAGCACGAACGAGGCGGCGAGCGACGCGCCGAGCACCACCGCCCAGAAGAGGTGGATCCGGAAGGTGAGCAGCCGGTCCGGGCTCGTGCCGTCGCCCTTGGGTGTGACGACGAAGCGGCTGGGGCGGCGCAGGACGGCCGCGCCGAGCGACTTGGCGTAGATGGGTGCGGAGAGCGCCGACATCGCCATGCCCGCGAGGCCTCCGGAGCCCTCGGGCTCGTGCGGGGACACGTTGTGCCTGCGGTTCCAGAGGTAGAGGCCGACCTGGAGGGCGGCCGCGTCGCTGTAGAGCATCAGCCAGACGGACGCGGCGACCTGGGTGCCGCTGGCCCCGAACCACAGGAACAGCACGCAACTCAGCACACCGAGCAGCCAGTTGACGGCCGTCATCGGGTAGTACACGAGCATCAGGGAGTACGAGAAGAGGCGTCCGGGCGGCATCGTGAACGGTGCCTTCCAGTACTGCTTGAACAGCGTCTCGTACGTGCCGCGCGACCAGCGCATCTGCTGCGTGAAGAAGTCCGTCCAGGAGGCCGGACCCTCGCCGACGGCCAGCACGTCCGGGGTGTAGACCGAGCGCCAGTGCTTCTTGGTGGCCGGGTTGCGGTGGCGGTGCAGCTCGAAGCCGGTCGCCATGTCCTCGGTGATCGAGTCGTGCAGGCCGCCGATCTGGGTGAGCGCGCTGATGCGGACGACGTTGTTCGTGCCGACGAACATCGGGGCGCGGTAGCGGTTGCCCGCGCGCTGGATGAGCGCGTGGAAGAGGAACTGCTGGGACTCCGCGGCCTTGGTGACGGGCGTCTCGTAGTTCCCGTAGACCTGCGGCCCCACGACGAAGGCGACGTCCGGGTCGCGGAAGTAGCCCATCATCCGCTCCAGGAAGTTGGGGAGCGGGACATGGTCCGTGTCGACGGAGGCGAAGAAGTCGTACTCGGCCTGGTGCATCGCCAGCCAGGCGTTGTAGTTGCCGTGCTTGGTGCGGGCCTTGTGGGGCCCCTTCTCGCGGTTCCACTCCGGCACGCCGTGCCGGGTGAAGTGACGCACCCCGAGCTCTTCGCAGAGGGCCTTGGCCTCCGGGGTGTCCCCCTCGTCCAGGAGCCATACGTCGAAGGGGCCCGGGTGGTGAATCCGGACGGCGCCTTCGAGCGTCGCCCGGACCATCGACAGGGGCTCCTTGCCCGGCACGTACGTGGTGAGGAACGCGACGCGGGTGCCGGCCTCGGGATAGACGGGTATCGGGTCCCTCGCCACCATCGTGGCGTGCGCGATCGAGACGACGTTCACGAGCATGAAGAGCTCGATCAGCCCGATCGCCACGAGCATCGTGATGTCCAGACCGATCAGCCAGCTGTCCGCGCCCTCGCGTTCGGTCCAGTGGGTGGGCCAGACGAGGTAGACCAGGAGGAGGCCGGTGAGGAGGGGGGCGAGGGTCATGAGGAGCACGGCGCGTATTCGGTGCGGTTCACTGGCGAGCAGCTTCCGGTACCGGACCCGGTACGCCCCGCTGCCCTGCCCGCCTCGGCCCCTTCCCTCTCCTTCTCCCTCGCCTTCGCCGCCTGCGCCGTCCGGCTCCGTGAGCGGTCCGGCGAGCGTGCTGTGGGTCTCGTAGTCGTAGCCCTCCGGCTGCCGCACAGCGCCCTCCAGGTTCTGGTAATCCAAACGAGCCGATACCCACACAAAAGTGGACTTTCCTCGGCGTGTCGAACGGGGTTCGCCCGTGCGAGGGGTTTTGGAGTGGGGGGTTGCGGAGGGGGTTGATGTGTGGGCGTGGAGGGGTGCCCCGAGCTTACGGGCGAGCCCGGCGCAACCGGTGACGGACCGCCCGCTGCGCGAGGGGCCCGAGGTCCTCGACCGCCGTGACGAGGACGGAGAGGTGCTCCAGGGAGTCGAGCGCCCGCTCGGCCCCCACCGCGTCCACCCCCTCGTACAGCTCCATGCCGACGAACGACGCCGCCACCGCCCGCGCGAGCCCCACGGGATCGACGAACTCGCCGAGCGGGGAGGCGGCGAGGACCCGCGTCAGGACCTTCTCGATCTCCGCGATCCAGAGGGCGAGCCCCGCCCCCGTGGCGGCCGCGAGCCGCGGCTGGGTCTGCGCTCCGGCGAGCAGCTGCCCGAGGACGGCGACGTGCCCCGCCTCGCGCTCCTCCTCGTGCATCTCCCGCCCGAAGGCGAGCAGTCCGGAGAGGGAGCCGATCCCGGCGAGGCGTTCGCGGTAGCGGGACACCCGCTGCTCCGTGCCGTACCGGCAGGCCTCCGCGAGCAGGTCGTCGACGGAGCCGAAGTGGTAGAAGACGAGCGCCTGGTTGACGCCGGCCGCCGCCGCGATGCTCCGCGCGGACGTCTTGGCGATGCCCTGCTCCGTGAGGGTCCGCAGGGCCCCGTCGAGGAGCTTGACCCGGGTCTCCTGGGCCTTGGAGGGATCCTTCGCGGCACTCACGCGCGCGCCTCCTCACGGACCGGGCGCAGCCCGGGCCTGACCCCGCACGTACGGACGTCGGTGTACGTCGCCGCGAAGGACCCCTCGTATCCGAAGAGCGGCCCGAAGTGCCGGTTGGTGACCCGGACCCGGATGCGGAAGCGTCCGGACGCCTCGTCGAAGGACTCCCGCACCTCCGCGTCGCCGCCGATCAGCGACGGGACGCGGCAGTCCACCGGGCCCTCCCGGAACCGGTGTGCGCCGGAGCGGATCAGGAGCGAGCCGTCGGGCTCGGCCCGCAGGTGCAGGTCGCTGGCGAGGTGCTGATGCGTGCCGAGGTAGTCGAGCACGTGGTCGCCCCCGGGGCCGAGGACCATCTGGGCGTCGAAGCGGCGGGGGCCGCCGGGCAGGTCGAAGGTGCGCACGAAGGTCACCGTCTCACGGCCGTACGTGTCGGTGTACGGCACGTTCTCGATGACGAAGGGCACGTTCCTGCCCTGGCGCGGGACGAGGATGTGGCGCGTGCCGCCGAGTGCGAGGAAGGGTTTCACGAAGCCCCGGCCGTGCCAGATGCGGTCCATCACGCCCCGGCCCGTGCAGGCCTCGCCGCTCGCCAGGCCGACGGAGAAGCGGCGCCGGAGCTGCGGGTGCAGCCGGTCGAAGTCGGCGCCCATCGCGGTGCGGAAGATCGATGCGGGCTGCTTCACGAGTGCTGCTCCTTGGGCGCGGCGAGCGGGGCGAGGGTGGTGAGGAGCCGCGGGTCGCGCGCGCGTGCCGGCGGGGTGCGCAGGCAGCGGCGGGCCGCCGGCGTCGTGGGCAGCGGCGGCAGCATCAGCATCAGGGCCGCCGTCGCCAGGGCCGTCATGGGGGCGAGGACGATCGCGGCCACGACGAGCAGGACGCGGGCGGTGAACTCCGCGACCGCGTGCAGGAGGGCGCGTTCTGGGGTGATGTCCCGCTCCAGCCAGAGCCTGAGGCGGTCGAAGGACCAGGCCGTCGCCCAGCCCATCAGGGGGCGCAGGACGGCGCGGTCGGCGATCTTCCCGACGCGGCCCCAGCGCGGGCGGTAGTCGTATCCGGTGAGGAAGCGGATGTCGCCGTCCGGCGTCGGTACGTAACGCCAGTAGCCGCTGCCCTCTTCGAGGAGGGAGAGCGGGTGCAGGCAGGCGAAGCGCAGGGCGGAGGTCCTGGTACCGTCGGGGCGCCGCTTCTCCCCCGCGGAGACTCCGGTGCCCGCGATGGCCAGGAAGGGCAGCACGCGCGTGGCGTACCGGAAGTGCTGCGGCTCGCCCTCCGCGCACGGCAGGTAGTCGATCTCGGTGAAGCGGAGGTCCCACCGCTGGTGCGAGCCGGGCTCCTGGGTGCGGGCCCAGAGGTCGTCCAGATCGGCGCGTATCCGTGCCTCGATGTACAGACCCACGACAAACCCCCACGTCAGCGCGTTTTTGAGCGACCGCTCAAACTGAAAGTACAGGTATTTGAGCAGTCGCTCAAGTAGCTCAAGCGGGAGCCGGGCACAGAAAAGCCCCCACCCAAAGGGCGGGGGCTTCTCGGAATGCGGCAGGGTTACGCGGACAGGTGGCGCTCCACCGTCTCCACCTTGGACGTGAGACCGTCCGTCACGCCGGGGCGGATGTCCGCCTTCATGACGACGGAGACGCGCGGCGCGCGCGCCTCGACCGCGGCGACGGCGCGCTTCACGACGTCCATCACCTCGTCCCACTCGCCCTCGACGGACGTGAACATGGCGTCGGTCCGGTTCGGCAGCCCCGACTCGCGGACCACGCGGACCGCGTCGGCGACGTACTCACCGACGTCCTCGCCGACCCCGAGCGGGGTCACGGAGAAGGCGACGATCATGCGTTGACGACGCCTTCCTTGCGGCCGCGCGAGGCGATGACCGCGGCCTCCGCCTCACGCTTGAGCTTGCGCTCGGCCATGAAGCCGCCGCCGGGGATGAACGAGAACGCGAAGTACAGCGCGCCGGTCCCGAGGTCCCACTTGGCGCGGTTCCAGGCGTCGAGCCAGAAGACCACGTACAGGACGAAGAGCACGCCGTGGATCGGGCCGAGCACCGGCGCCACGTTGAAGTCCTCGGAGACCGTGTACTTGATGATCGTGCAGACCAACAGCACGATCCAGGAGATGCCCTCGGGCACGGAGACCAGGCGGAGGCGGCGGAGTGCGGAAGCGGTTTTGATGTCCACGGGTCACCTTCGGTGGGACGGACGGCAGGCAGGGGCGGGGGCTCGTCGGCGTCGATCTTGTGAACGGACGCACAAGCGACCCCCATTGTGACATCGGGGTGTTCTCCGGGTTCGCTCAGGGCCCTTCACCCTGTTCTGGGTGGGTACGCGGCGGCTACCGTCGATTCGTGGCTACATTCCGGCTCCAGGGGAGCAGAGTGCTCGCCGTCGACATGACCGGCGACGCCGTCAAGGCGAAGAACGGCTCGATGGTGGCGTACGACGGCCAGATGGCCTTCAAGAAGATGACCGGCGGCGGTGAGGGCATCCGGGGCATGGTGACCCGCCGCGTCACCGGTGAGCAGATGACGGTGATGGAGGTGAAGGGGCACGGCACCTGCTGGTTCGCCGACCGCGCCACGGAGATCAACCTGGTGCGGCTGCGGGGCGAGAAGCTGTACGTCGAGGCGGGCAACTTGCTCTGCACGGACGCCGGCCTGCGCACCGGCACCAGCTTCACGGGCCTGCGCGGCGCCACCCAGGGGAACGGCCTGTTCACGACGACCGTCGAGGGCACCGGCCAGGCCGCGATCGTCTCCGACGGCCCGGCGGTGGCCCTGCGCGTCTCCCGGCAGTATCCGCTGACGGTGGACCCAGGGGCGTACATCGCACATCAAGGGGACGTCCGGCAGAGCTTCCAGTCCGGTGTCACCTTCCGCACCTTCATGGGCGAGGGCGGCGGTGAGGCCTTCCAGATCCGCTTCGAGGGCGACGGCCTGGTCTATGTCCAGCCGAGTGAGCGCACCACGATCGCCGGGGATGTGTGACATGCCCTTCCGTGAGATCAATTCGAAGATGGTCGAGGCGACCGTGCGGCCGGGCGCCAAGATCTTCAGCCAGCGCGGCGCCATGCTCGCCTACAAGGGAGACGTCTCCTTCACCCCGAACCTCCAGGGCGGACAGGGCGGTCTGGCGTCCATGATCGGCCGCCGGGTCGCGGGCGAGGCGACGCCCCTGATGACCGTCGACGGCAGCGGCACGGTCCTCTTCGGGCACGGCGGCCACCACATCCAGGTGATCACCCTCTCCGGAGACACGCTGTACGTGGAGGCGGACCGCCTCCTCGCCTTCGACGGCACGCTCCAGCAGGGCACCATGTTCATGGGCTCACAGGGCGGCGTCATGGGGATGGTGCGCGGCCAGGTCAGCGGTCAGGGCCTGTTCACCACGACCCTGAAGGGCCACGGCTCGGTGGCCGTCATGGCGCACGGCGGCGTCATCGAGGTCCCGATCACCCCTCAACGCCCCGTCCACGTCGACCCCCAGGCGTACGTCGCACACCACGGCGACGTGCGCAACAAGCTCTCCACCGCGCTCGGCTGGCGGGACATGGTGGGCCGCGGCTCCGGCGAGGCCTTCCAGCTGGAGCTGTCGGGGACCGGTGCGGTCTTCGTCCAGGCATCGGAGGAAAAGCTGTGATTCCGAACGTGTCGACCGCCGCGGGGGCGCCCGCCGTCTTCGACCCCCTGACCCTCCCCAGCGACGACAACGTCAACGCGCACACCTTCTGCGTGGAGCTCCAGGGAACCCAGTGGTTCCTCCAGAAGGGCAAGATGATCGCGTACTACGGCCGCATCGACTTCAACGGCATCGGGCACGGCCGTCTCGACCGCCTGGTCCGGACCAGTTTCCATTCGCCGCTGCACGCGAGCGACTGGGTCGTGGCGGACGGCCAGGGCAAGATGCTCCTCGCCGACCGGGCCTTCGACGTGAATTCGTATGACTTGGACGAGGGCAACCTGACCATTCGCTCCGGCAACCTCCTCGCTTTTCAGCCAACTCTCGCGCTCAAGCAGTCGATCGTTCCGGGTTTTCTGACGCTCATCGGCACGGGCAAGTTCGTCGCCGCGTCGAACGGCCCGGTGGTCTTCATGGAGCCCCCGATCCGCGTCGATCCACAGGCGCTCGTGGGCTGGGCGGACTGCCCCTCACCCTGCCATCACTACGACCACGGCTACCTCACGGGCGTGATCGGAGGCGTGCGGGCGCTGACCGGCATCGGCGGAACATCCGGCGAGGAGCACCAGTTCGAGTTCGTGGGGGCCGGCACGGTGCTGCTCCAGTCCACCGAGGCCCTGCTGCCCGAGCAGGCCACGGGCGAGGTGCCGCACCAGGGGGGCGTACCAGGCGGACGGGGCACTCCGGGGCAACCGGGTCAGCAGCCGGGGGCACCGCGCCTTCCCGGACAACTGGGGGACCTCCAGCGTCGCTTCGGGCTGTGAGCGGTAGTCTGCGGAGTGTGACGGCGAACGCCTGTGCCCCTCCGGGAGGCTGGTGGTGCGAGGCGCGTCACATCCCACCATTCGTTCACCTTTCAACTTCTTAGGTAGAATCGATTCCATGGAGACCGAGACGGCCCCGCAGTGGCTGACCGACGAGGAACAGTGCGCCTGGCGTACCCACGTGGAGGTCAACAGGATGCTGACATATCAGCTCGAAAAGGACCTTCAGCCGTTCAACCTGACCATGAACGACTACGACATTCTCGTTTACCTCTCCGAATCGGAAGAGCTGCGGATGCGCATGAGTGATCTTGCCGCCGCCACCCTTCAGTCCAAGAGTCGCCTGTCCCACCAGATCACCCGCATGGAGAACGCGGGCCTGGTGCGCCGCGAGAACTGCGAATCCGACCGGCGAGGGCTCTACACCGTCCTCACCGAGGAAGGCATGGAGACCATGCAGAAGGTGGCTCCGCACCACGTCGCCTCCGTGCGGCGGCACTTCGTCGACCTCATCTCCGCCGACTCCCTCGACGAGCTGCGCAAGGCCCTGACCCCGATCGCGGAGCACCTGCGCTCCCAGCGCGGAAAGCCCTGACCCGCTCCGCCCCGGCCGGCCGCACCGACCCTCACTCCGCCGACGACTGAGGGCAGGGCAGCCGGAGCTCGAACAGCGCACCACCGGACGGCGCCTCGCACACCACGAGCGTGCCGCCGTGCCGCACCGCCACGTCCCGCGCGATGGCGAGGCCCAGACCGGCCCCGCCCTCGTCGCGGGTCCGCGCGTCGTCGAGCCGTACGAACCGCTCGAAGATGCGCTCCCGTTCGCCCTCCGGCACGCCGCTCCCGTCATCGGACACCTCAAGCACCGCCCAGGCGCCCTCGCTCCGGGTGGTGACCGTGACACGGGAGCGCGCGTGCCGCTGGGCGTTGTTCAGGAGGTTGCCGAGCACCCGCGCCAACTGGCCGCGGGAGCCCGCCACTTCCACGCTCTTCAGCTCCGCGTGCACCTCGACGCGGTCCCGGGTGCGCTGCGACAGCTCCTCGCGGACGAACGCCGCCAGGTCGACCCGGCCCCCGCCCGGCTTCTCCCCCGCGTCAAGCCGGGCCAACAGCAGCAGATCCGCGGCGAGCTCCTGAAGCCGCACGGTGTCCTCGACCGCGCCGTCGACGTCCAGCAACTCCGGGTGGGCCGCGCCCACTTCGAGCTGGGTGCGCAGCGACGCGATGGGGCTGCGCAGCTCGTGCGAGGCGTCCGCCACGAACCGGCGCTGGCGCTCCACCGAGGTTTGCAGGGCGGTGAGCGTCTCGTTCGTGGTGCGGGCGAGCCGGGCGATCTCGTCGTGCGTGTCCGGCTCGGGCACGCGGCGCGCGAGGTCCTCCGACGCGGTGATCGCGGACATCTCCGCGGTGATCGCCGCCACCGGGCGCAGGGCGCGCCGCGTGACCAGCCAGGTGACCGAGGCGACGACCGCGAGGAGCAGTGGGAAGCCGATCAGCATGGACGTCAGCGCCGTCGACGTGGCGCTCTGTTCGTCGGCGAGCGAACCGCCCGCGTAGACCGTGAAGTCGCCCCGCTGCTCCGTGCTCACCTCGACGGCGGCGAACCGGTAGTCGGCGCTGTCGCCGTCGACGGTGGCGGACCCGGAGCTGTACTCGGCGTCCTCGTCGATCTCACCGGGCTCGGGCGCCTCACCCTTGTCGTCGGCGTCGTCACCCGCGCTCTCGCCGCCGGAGCGCGCGGCGGCTTTGACGGGCGCGACCGCGCCGGTCCCGGTGCCGCTGATCCGCTCCAGGTCGTCGCTGGCGGCGACCAGCCTGCCCTGTTCGTCGACGACCTGCACCGGGCTGTCGTCCTCGTCCGGCAGGTCGAGGTCGTCGAACGGCCGGCCCGCCACCAGCTGCGAGGCGACATCGCGGGCCGCGGAGTCGGCGCGGCCGTCCGCCTGGCCGGTGAGGTTGGCCCGCAGGGCGAGCAGCACGGCGGTGCCCGCGGCGAGCAGGGCGAGGGCGACGACCAGGCTCGCGCCGAGCGTGGCCCTGGCCCGCACCGATCCGAACAGCCGGCTCATCGCGGGGCCTCCAGGCGGTATCCGGCGCCGCGCACGGTCTTGATGAGGGCCGCGCCGAGCTTGCGCCGCAGCGTGCTCACGTACACCTCGACGATGTTGGGGTCGCCCTCGTACGCGAAGTCCCAGACGTGCTCCAGGATGTCGCCCTTGGACACGACCTCGCCGGCCCGCAGGACCAGCTGCTCCAGGACCGCGAACTCCTTGGCGGTGAGGGTGATCTCGTCATCGCCGCGGAAGACGCGGCGTGCGGCCGTGTCGACCTTGAGGTCGCCCAGGACGTGGACCGGTGACGGGCCCGCGGCGCCGCGGCGGCGCAGCAGCGCCTTCACGCGGGCGACGAGCACGACGTACGAGAAGGGCTTGGTGAGGTAGTCGTCCGCGCCCGTGTCGAGGCCTTCCGCCTCGTCGTACTCGCCGTCCTTGGCGGTGAGCATCAGGATCGGCACCTCGTTGCCCGCCGCGCGCAGCGTGGAGCAGACGCGGTAGCCGTTCATGCCGGGCAGCATGATGTCGAGGATCACCAGGTCGTACGAGCCCTCGCTCGCCCGGTGCAGTCCGTCGACGCCGTCGTGGACGACGTCGACGGCGTAGCCCTCGGCGGTCAGGCCCTTGGCGAGCGACAGGGCCAGCCGCTTCTCGTCCTCCACGATCAACAAACGCATGCGCTCAGGGTGGCAGAGCGAAGCTGAAGAGTTCTTCAGGCGGCTTCAGCGTGGGTTCAGGATCGCTCCGCCAGATTGGTCCTCGTCGCAGCAACAGCTCACAGCAACGGCTCGCGACGACAGCTCGCAGCAACAGACCGTCTCGGGAGGGACCTCATGAAGCGCAACATCGTCATCGCCACCGTCGCCGCACTCACGCTCGTCGGAGGTGGCACCGCCACCGCCCTCGCGGTCACCGGCGACGACGAGTCGAGCGCCGCCGACCGGTCGAGCGTCCAGCTGAAGGACCACGACCGCGGCGACGAGCGCGGGGACGACGACGGCAAGGACGACGACCGCGACGACGCCGCGGAGAACACCGCCGAGGCGAAGGCCGCCAAGGTGACCGCCGCCGACGCCATCAAGGCCGCCCTGGCCGACACCAAGGGCACCGCGGTCTCCGCCGAGCTCGACGACGAGGACGGCGGCCTGGTCTGGGACGTCGACATCCTGAACGGCAAGACGTGGCACAGCGTCGAGGTCGACCCGGGCACCGGCAAGGTCCTGGGCTCCTGGACGGAGAAGAACGACGCGGACGACGCCCGTGAGGACGCCGCCGACGCGGCCCGGCTGAACTCCGCGCTGAAGGGCGCCTCCGTGAGCGCCGCGGACGCCGCGCGGGCCGGTGCCGACAAGGGCACCGTGACCTCCGTGGACCTGGACGACGACGGCACGGCGACCGCCTGGAAGGTGGAGACGACGGGCGCGAAGGGCGCCGAGTCCGAGTACGACGTCGACCTGAAGACCGGCAAGGTCACCGCGGACCACTCGGACGACGACGACCACGACGACGACCACGACGGCCAGGACCACGACGACGACGGCTCCGACGACTGATCACAGGTCACCGCCCGCACAGCACCGCACCCCGCACCCACCCCCACGGCCCGGACCTCGCGGTCCGGGCCGCAGGTGTACGCCCTAGCTGTCCGTGAGCCCTTCGACCAGCTCGTCGGCGGCCGTGTACGGGTCCAGCTCCCCCGCCACGACGCGCTCCGCGAGCGCGGACAGCCGGAGGTCACCGTGCAGGGACCCGATCCGCTCCCGCAGCGCCGTCACGGCGATCGTCTCGACCTCCCGGGAGGCGCGGGCGACCCGCCGCTCGGCGAGGACACCGCGCTCCTCCATCCAGGCCCGGTGCTTCTCCAGCGCCTCCACGACCTCGTCGACGCCTTCGCCGCGCGCCGCGACCGTCTTCACGATGGGCGGCCGCCAGTCGCCCGGGCCGCGGGACTCGCCGAGGCCCAGCATGTGGTTGAGCTCGCGCGCGGTCGCGTCGGCGCCGTCGCGGTCCGCCTTGTTGACGACGTACACGTCGCCGATCTCCAGGATTCCGGCCTTGGCCGCCTGGATGCCGTCGCCCATGCCGGGTGCGAGGAGCACCACCGACGTGTCGGCCTGGGAGGCGATCTCCACCTCGGACTGCCCGACGCCGACGGTCTCGACGAGGATCACGTCGCAGCCCGCCGCGTCCAGGACACGGATGGCCTGCGGCGCGGCCCACGCGAGCCCGCCGAGGTGCCCGCGCGTGGCCATGGAGCGGATGTAGACACCGGGGTCGGACGCGTGGTCCGACATCCGGACCCGGTCGCCGAGGAGCGCGCCGCCGGAGAAGGGGGACGACGGGTCCACGGCGAGGACGCCGACCCGCTTTCCGGCCCGCCGGTAGGAGCTCACGAGCGCGGACGTCGATGTCGACTTGCCGACACCGGGCGATCCGGTGAGCCCGACCACGTACGCGTGGCCGGCGAGCGGGGCCAGCGCCGCCATCACTTCACGCAGCTGCGGAGACGCCCCCTCGACCAGTGAGATCAGCCGGGCCACGGCCCGCGGCCTGCCCTCGCGGGCCTGCGCCACCAGGGAGGGGACGTCCTGCATCACAGCTCCGTTCGCTCTGTACGGGAGAGGGCCGACGTGCGGGTCAGGCCTTGGCAACCTTCACGATCAGGGCGTCGCCCTGCCCGCCGCCACCGCACAGCGCGGCCGCGCCCACACCGCCGCCCCGCCGCTTCAGCTCCAGGGCGAGGTGCAGGACGATGCGTGCGCCCGACATACCGATCGGGTGGCCCAGCGCGATGGCTCCGCCGTTGACGTTCACCTTTTCCGATGAAACTCCGAGGTCGTTCATTGACTGCACCGCGACGGCGGCGAAGGCTTCGTTGATCTCGATCAGGTCGAGGTCGGAAACCGCCAGGCCCTCCTTCTTCAGCGCGTGCTGTATGGCGTTGGACGGCTGGGACTGGAGAGAGTTGTCCGGTCCCGCCACATTGCCGTGCGCCCCGATCTCGGCGAGCCAGTCGAGGCCCAGCTCCTCGGCCTTGGCCTTGGACATGACGACGACCGCTGCGGCACCGTCGGAGATCTGCGAGGCGGAGCCCGCGGTGATCGTGCCGTCCTTGGCGAAGGCCGGGCGCAGCTTGCCGAGGGACTCGGCGGTGGTCTCCGGGCGGATGCCCTCGTCCTTGGCGAAGAGCACCGGGTCGCCCTTGCGCTGCGGGATCTCGACCGGGGTGATCTCGGCCTCGAACAGGCCGTTCTTCTCGGCTGCGGCGGCGCGCCGGTGGGAGAGGGCTGCCACCTCGTCCTGCTCAGCGCGGCGGATGCCGAGCCGGGTGTTGTGCTTCTCCGTGGACTCGCCCATCGCGACGCCGTCGAAGGAGTCGGTCAAGCCGTCGTGCGCCATGGAGTCGAGCATCTCGATCGCGCCGTACTTGTATCCCTCGCGGGACTTGGGCAGCAGGTGCGGGGCGTTGGTCATGGACTCCTGACCGCCGGCCACCACGATGTCGAACTCGCCCGCGCGGATCAGCTGGTCGGCGAGCGCGATGGCGTCGAGGCCCGAGAGACAGACCTTGTTCACGGTCAGTGCGGGGACGTTCATGGGGATGCCCGCCTTGACGGCGGCCTGGCGCGCCGGGATCTGCCCTGCCCCGGCCTGGAGCACCTGGCCCATGATCACGTACTGGACCTGGTCGCCGCCGATTCCCGCGCGCTCCAGCGCGGCCTTGATCGCGAAGCCCCCCAGATCCGCACCCGAGAAGGACTTCAGCGAGCCGAGGAGACGGCCCATGGGCGTGCGTGCGCCCGCGACGATCACTGAGGTGGTGCCGGTCGTTCCTGCCATGTGCGACGACCCCTTGGGAGGAGAGGAGTTAACGAGGGTTTATCTGAATGTACTGAGCAGTACCCCTGCCGTCATCGGGCGACGACTGTGATCGCGCGCACGTTGCGTAATCACTGCGTCAAGCGCTGCACTTGAACCATGCTGACGCGAATCGATCACATCGGGATCGCCTGTTTCGACCTCGACAAGACCGTCGAGTTCTACCGCGCGACGTACGGATTCGAGGTGTTCCACACCGAGGTCAACGAAGAGCAGGGCGTGCGCGAGGCCATGCTCAAAATCAACGAGACGAGTGACGGGGGCGCCTCCTACCTCCAGCTCCTCGAACCGACCCGCGACGACTCCGCGGTCGGCAAGTGGCTGGCCAAGAACGGCGAGGGCGTGCACCACATCGCCTTCGGCACCGCGGACGTCGACGGCGACGCCGCGGCCATCAAAGACAAGGGCGTACGCGTCCTCTACGAAGAGCCCCGGATCGGCTCCATGGGGTCACGCATCACGTTCCTGCACCCGAAGGACTGCCACGGTGTCCTTACGGAACTTGTCACTTCGGCACCCTCCGAGGCACCGGAGCACTGACCTCCGTATATCTGGGCCGGTAGGGTTAGTGGCGGCCGTCCGAACTTTGGGCGGCCACCTACCGGGGTCCGGGTTTCGGGGGACGTGCGTCGGGGCAGCAGCTCATGCTCCGCTGTTGATCTGACACCATTCCCCCGGGGGCCCCGTTCGGCGGATGGACGGGGCTCGTTGGAGAGAATTGCGACCAGGAGTGGGGCCTCCCCTGCTCGAGCGCAGCCGAGAGCTCGGGGAAGGATGGGACCGCGCAGTGCGGGGCTACGAACGCCAGGAGAACTCGCGGGCTGAGACGGACAGTCTGTCGCGGTTCGAGGCCGAGATGGACCGGCTGAAGACCGAGCGGGAGAAAGCCGTCCAGCACGCCGAGGACCTCGGCTACCAGGTCGAGGTGTTGCGCGCCAAGCTGCACGAGGCGCGCCGCAACCTCGCGTCCCGCCCTGCCTACGACAGCGCGGACATCGGGTATCAGGCCGAGCAGTTGCTCCGCAACGCCCAGATCCAGGCCGAGCAGCTGCGCGCCGACGCCGAGCGCGAGCTCCGCGACGCCCGCGCGCAGACCCAGCGCATCCTCCAGGAGCACGCCGAGCAACAGGCCCGCCTCCAGTCCGAGCTGCACGCCGAGGCCGTCTCGCGCCGCCAGCAGCTCGACCAGGAGCTGGCCGAGCGCCGCCGCACCGTCGAGTCCCACGTCAACGAGAACGTGGCCTGGGCCGAGCAGCTCAGGGCCCGCACGGAGCAGCAGGCCCGCCGCCTCCTCGACGAGTCGCGCGCCGAGGCCGACCAGGCCCTGGCCGCCGCCCGCGCGGAGGCCGCCCGGATCGCCGAGGAGGCCCGCCAACGCCTGGCGGGCGACGCCGAGGCCGCCCGCGCCGAGGCCGAGGCGATCCTGCGCCGCGCCCGCACCGACGCCGAGCGCCTCCTGAACGCCGCGTCCACGCAGGCCCAGGAGGCCACCGACCACGCCGAGCAGCTGCGTACCACCACGGCGACCGAGTCCGAGCAGGCGCGCCGCCAGGCCGCCGAGGCGAGCCGGGCCGCCGAGCAGCGCATGGCCGAGGCCGAGACGGCGCTGCGCGCGGCGCGCGGCGAGGCCGAGAAGGTGCTCGCCGAGGCCAAGGAGAGTGCGGCCAAGCAGCTGTCGGCCGCCGAGGCCGCCAACGAGCAGCGCACCCGGACCGCCAAGGAGCAGGTCGCCCGCCTTGTCGGCGAGGCCACCAAGGAGGCCGAAGCCACCAGGTCCGAGGCCGAGCAGCTGGTCGCCGACGCCCGCGCGGAGGCCGAGAAGCTGATCGCGGACGCCGCCGAGAAGGCGCGCACGATCACCGCCGAGGAGACCGCGAGCCAGCTCGCGAAGGCCGCGCGGACCGCCGAGGAGGTCCTCGACAAGGCCTCGAAGAACGCCAAGGAGACCACGAAGGCCGCCACCGACGAGGCCGAGCGGATCCGGTCCGAGGCGGAGGCCGAGGCGGACCGGCTGCGCGCCGAGGCGCACGACATCGCCGAGGAGCTCAAGGGCGCGGCGAAGGACGACACCAAGGAGTACCGCGCCAAGACCGTCGAGCTCCAGGAGGAGGCGCGCCGGCTGCGCGGCGAGGCCGAGCAGCTGCGGGCCGACGCGGTCTCCGAGGGCGAGCGCATCCGGGGCGAGGCGCGGCGCGAGGCGGTCAAGGAGATCGAGGAGGCGGCCAAGTCCGCCGAGGAGCTCCTCGCCAAGGCGAAGGCCGACGCCGAGGAGCTGCGCACCGCCGCGGCCGCCGAGAGCGACCGGGTCCGCACCGAGGCGGTCGAGCGCGCCACGACGCTGCGCGCACAGGCCGAGGAGACCCTGGAGCGCACCCGCGAGGAGGCCGAGCGGCACCGCGAGGAGGCCGCCGAGCAGGCCGAGGCCACGAAGTCGGAGGCCGAGGCGGCCGCGCGGGCGCTGCGCGAGGAGACCGAGCAGGCCATAGCGGCACGGCAGGCCGAGGCCGCCGATGAGCTGACGCGGCTGCGCACGGAGGCCGAGGAGCGCCTGTCGGCCGCCGAGCAGGCGCTGGCCGACGCCCGCGCCGAGGCCGCGCGCATGCGCAAGGAGGCCACGGACGAGACGGACCGGCTGCGCGCGGAGTCCGCCGAGCGGATCCGCACGCTCCAGGCGCAGGCCGAGACCGAGGCGGAGCGGCTGCGTGACGAAGCCGCAGCCGACGCCTCGCAGGCCCGCGCCGAGGGCGAGAACATCGCCGTACGGCTGCGTTCGGAGGCCGCCGCCGAGGCGGAGCGGCTCAAGACGGAGGCGCAGGAGTCGGCCGACCGGGTCCGCGCGGAGGCCGCGGCCGCCGCCGAGCGCGTCGGCACGGAGGCCGCCGAGGCGCTCGCCGCCGCCCAGGAGGAGGCGGTCCGGCGCCGCCGCGAGGCCGAGGAGACGCTCGACTCCGCGCGTGCGGAGGCCGACCAGGAGCGTGAGCGGGCCCGCGAGCAGAGCGAGGAGCTGCTCGCGTCCGCCCGCAAGCGCGTCGAGGAGGCGCAGGCCGAGGCGATCCGGCTCGTCGAGGAGGCCGACCGCCGCGCGACCGAGCTGGTCTCGGCCGCCGAGCAGCACGCCCAGTCCGTACGCGACTCCGTGGCCGGCCTGCACGAGGCGGCGCAGGAGGAGGTGGCGGGCCTGCGCTCGGCCGCCGAGCACGCCGCCGAGCGCACGCGGACGGAGGCGCAGGAGGAGGCCGACCGCGTCCGCGCCGACGCCTACGCCGAGCGGGAGCGCGCCACCGAGGACGCCAACCGCACCCGGCGCGAGGCGACGGAGGCCTCGGAGGCCGCCAAGGAGCTCGCGGAGCGCACGGTCGCGGACGCCATCGCGGAGGCCGAGCGGATGCGTTCGGACGCCTCGGAGCACGCCCAGCGGGTGCGCACGGAGGCGTCGGACACCATCGCGCAGGCGGAGCAGGACGCCGCGCGCACGCGTGCCGACGCCCGCGAGGACGCCAACCGCATCCGCAACGACGCGGCGGGCCAGGCCGACACGCTGATCGGCGAGGCCCGCAGCGAGGCGGAGCTGCTTCAGAACGAGACGGCCGCGGAGGCCGAGCGGGTCCGCACGGAGGCCGTCGAGCAGGCGGAGCGGCTCACGGCCGAGACGGCCGCCGAGGCCGAGCGGGTCCGCACGGAGGCCGTCGAGCAGGCCGAGCGGCTGCGTGCCGAGTCCACCGCCGAGGCGGAGCGGGTGCGCGCGGAGTCCGTGGCGAAGGCCGAGAAGCTCATCTCGGACGCCTCCGGCGACGCGGAGCGGCTGCGCGCCGAGGCCGCCGAGACGGTCAACTCCGCGCAGCAGCACGCCGAGCGGATCCGCAGCGAGTCCGAGCGCGTCAAGGCGGCGGCCGCGCGCGAGGCCGAGCAGCTCACGGCCCAGGCGCGCGAGGAGGCCGAGCGCACGCTCGACGAGGCCCGCAAGGAGGCCAACAAGCGCCGTCAGGAGGCCGCCGAGCAGGTCGACACGCTCATCACGGAGGCCGCGGCGGAGGCCGAGAAGCTGACCTCGGACGCCCAGGAGAAGGCGCTGAAGGCGACCACGGACGCCGAGGCGCAGGCCGACACGATGGTCGGCGCGGCCCGCAAGGAGGCCGAGCGTCTGGTCGCCGCGGCGACGGTCGAGGGCAACTCGCTGGTGGAGAAGGCCCGTACGGACGCGGACGAGCTGCTGGTCGGCGCCCGCCGCGACGCGACCGCCATAAGGGAGCGCTCGGAGGAGCAGCGCGACCGTCTCAGCGCCGAGATCGAGGAGTTGCACGACCGCGCCCGCCGCGAGTCCGCCGAGGCGATGAAGTCCGCGGGCGAGCGGTGCGACGCGCTGGTCAAGGCCGCGGAGGAGCAGCTGGCCGAGGCCGAGGCGAAGGCGAAGGAGCTGGTCGCGGACGCCGGTTCGGAGGCGAGCAAGGTCCGCATCGCCGCCGTGAAGAAGGCCGAGGGTCTGCTGAAGGAGGCCGAGACGAAGAAGGCCGCGCTGATCGCCGAGGCCGAGCAGATCAAGGCCGAGGCCGAGGCGGAGGCGGCGCGCGTCGTCGAGGAGGGCAAGCAGGAGCTGGAGGTTCTGGTGCGGCGGCGCGCGGACATCAACGCGGAGATCTCCCGTGTCCAGGACGTGCTGGAGGCGTTGGAGTCTTTCGAGGCCCCGTCGAGCGGTGCGAAGTCCGGGTCGGGCAGCGGCTCCGGTTCGGGCGGTGTCAAGGCGGGCGCCGCGGCCGGATCGACACGTTCGAGTGGGAAGCAGTCGGAGGGGTAGTCAAAGGGAATCCGCCGTGCTCCGAAAGGACCTTTGGCCCTGTTCTGGCAAGCGCTCTGACGGTCAGCCACTCAAAAGGGGTCTCATTCTCCAGATCAAACAGGCATCTGCTCGATGACACGCCGCTTGGACCCCTAGGATTCCCTCTATCACCTCACCGGTCTCATTCGACAGGAACCCCATGAGCGACACTTCCCCCTACGGCTTCGAGCTTGTGCGGCGTGGGTACGACCGCGCTCAGGTGGACGAACGTATCTCCAAGCTCGTCTCCGACCGTGACAGTGCTCTGGCCCGTATCACTGCTCTGGAAAAGCGCATCGAGGAGCTGCACCTCGAGACGCAGAACGCCCAGGCCCAGGTCGCCGACGCCGAGCCGTCGTACGCCGGTCT
Source organism: Streptomyces sp. NPDC030245 (assembly GCF_055572995.1). Lineage (NCBI taxonomy): Bacteria > Bacillati > Actinomycetota > Actinomycetes > Kitasatosporales > Streptomycetaceae > Streptomyces > Streptomyces sp. NPDC030245. The sequence goes on from NZ_JBVICF010000008.1 coordinate 75,521, forward strand.
CGGTGCCCGCGTCGAGAAGATCCTCCGCCTCGCCGAGGAGGAGGCGAAGGACCTGCGCGAGGAGGCCCGTCGCGCGGCCGAGCAGCACCGCGAGCTCGCCGAGTCCGCCGCCCAGCAGGTGCGCAACGACGCCGAGTCGTTCGCCGCCGAGCGCAAGGCCAAGGCCGAGGACGAGGGCGTCCGGATCGTCGAGAAGGCCAAGGGCGAGGCGAGCGCGCTGCGCGCCGAGGCCCAGAAGGACGCGCAGTCCAAGCGCGAGGAGGCGGACGCCCTCTTCGAGGAGACCCGCGCCAAGGCCGCCCAGGCCGCCGCGGACTTCGAGACGAACCTCGCCAAGCGCCGTGAGCAGTCCGAGCGTGACCTGGCCTCGCGTCAGGCCAAGGCGGAGAAGCGCCTCGCGGAGATCGAGCACCGTGCGGAGCAGCTGCGCCTGGAGGCGGAGAAGCTGCGGACCGACGCGGAGCGCCGCGCCCGGCAGACCGTCGAGACCGCTCAGCGCCAGGCCGAGGACATCGTGGCCGACGCGAACGCGAAGGCGGACCGGATCCGTTCGGAGTCCGAGCGCGAGCTCGCCGCGCTCACGAACCGTCGCGACAGCATCAACGCGCAGCTCACCAATGTGCGGGAGATGTTGGCGACGCTCACGGGGGCGGCGGTCGCTGCCGCGGGTACGCCCGCGGACGACGAGCCCGTCTCTCGCGGGGTGCCCGCGCAGCAGACCCGCTGAGGCTGTATCGGACCTGCGGGCCCGGTTGTGGCTGGGCGCGCAGTTCCCCGCGCCCCTGACGGGGCCTCCGCGAAGCCCTCTGCCAGCCCGAGTGGCAGGGGGCTTTGTGCCGTTTTAGCGTTGCCGCATGATCGAGCTCGAGGGGCTGACCAAGCGGTACGGCGAGAAGGTGGCCGTCAACAATCTGACCTTCGCCGTCCGCCCCGGCCTGGTCACCGGCTTCCTCGGGCCGAACGGCGCGGGCAAGTCCACCACCATGCGCATGCTGCTGGGGCTCGACCATCCCTCGGCCGGTGCCGTCCGCATCGACGGCCGGCACTACACCGAGCTGAAGGACCCCCTCAAGTGCATCGGCGCGCTCCTCGACGCCAAGGCGATGCACGGCGGCCGCAGCGCCTACCACCACCTGCTCTGCCTCGCACAGAGCAACGGCATCCCGCGCGCCCGCGTCAGCGAGGTCCTCGACACCGTCGGGCTGACCGCCGTCGCCAAGAAGAAGGCCAAGGGCTTCTCGCTCGGCATGGGCCAGCGGCTCGGCATCGCCGGGGCACTCCTCGGCGACCCGGAGATCCTGATGTTCGACGAGCCGGTCAACGGCCTCGACCCCGAGGGCATCCACTGGATCCGTACGCTGATGAAGTCCCTTGCCGCGCAAGGGCGTACGGTCTTCGTCTCCTCGCACCTGATGAGCGAGATGGCGCTCACCGCCGACCACCTCGTCGTCATCGGCCAGGGCCGCCTCCTTGCCGACCTGGCGATGTCCGACTTCATCCGGCGCAACTCCCGGTCGTACGTCAGACTCCGCTCCCCGCAGCACGAACGCCTCCTCGACGTCCTGCACCGGGCGGGCGTCACCGCCGTCGACGCGGGTGACGGCGCCCTCGAAGTGGACGACGCCCTCGCGGAGGAGCTCGGTGAGCTCGCCGCGCGGCACCAGCTCGTCCTCCATGAGCTGAGCCCCCAACAGGCCTCCCTGGAGGAGGCGTTCATGCGGCTCACCGCGGAGTCGGTGGAGTACCACGCGCATACCGGACCCACCGGCCCCGGCCAGGGCTGGCAGCCGCGGAAGGGAGCCTGAGCGATGGCCGCGACGCAGGTGCTGCAATCGGAGTGGACCAAGATCCGCTCGGTGTCGTCGACCGTCTGGACGCTCGGGCTCGCCCTCGTCGTCACCGTCGCCCTCGGCGCGTTGATCAGCGTCCTGTCCAAGAACGACTACGACGGCCTGGACGCCAGGGACAAGCTGACCTTCGACCCGACGTTCATCAGCTTCGCCGGGATGTCCCTCGGCCAGCTCGCGATGATCGTCTTCGGGGTGCTCGTCGTCTCGAACGAGTACAGCACCGGCATGATCCGCACCTCGCTCGCGGCGGTCCCGCAGCGCGCCGCGTTCCTGTTCGGCAAGATCGCCGTCGCCACGCTGCTCGCCTTCGTGGTGGGCCTGGCCACCAGCTTCCTCACGTTCTTCGTCGGGCAGGCGATGCTCGGCCCGTACAAGGCGCAGATCGGCGACCCCGGGGTGCTGCGCGCCGTCATCGGCGGCGCGCTCTACATGACGCTCATCGCGATGTTCTCCATGGGTGTCGCGGCGATGCTGCGCAGCCCGATGCTCTCCCTCGGCATCCTGATGCCGTTCTTCTTCCTCATCTCCAGCATCCTCGGCAACGTGTCGGCGACGAAGAAGATCGGCCGCTTCCTGCCCGACCAGGCCGGCAGCAGGATCATGCAGGTCAAGTCGCCGTTCGACGACGACACCCCGTACGGGCCGTGGGGCGGTCTCGCGATCATGGTGGCGTGGGTGGTGCTGGCGCTGCTGGGTGGGTACGTACTGCTGAAAAGACGGGACGCGTGATCTCGGCGTCCACGGGACGTACGACCACCGTGCCCCGGGGGGACATGTGACGACGCAGGACCGCGGACTCGCCGCGCTCGGCCTCGACGGCGTGCCCGCGCTGCAACCCCTCACCTACCCGGGCCTGCCGGTCACGGTCCCCGCCCTGCTCACCGGCGCCGAACTCCTGGGGCTGCACCCGCGTCCCGGCGGGCTCGGCGCCTGGACCGTCGACGGCACCGGCCACTGCACGCACCGCTCACTGGACGACGTCCTCACCGTCCTCGGCCGGACACCCGTCGCGGGCCGCCACCCCGTCATCGCGGTCGGCTCGAACGCCTCCCCCGGCCAGCTCGCCCACAAGCTCGCCCGGCGCGGCATCCCCGGCGCCGTGCCGATGGTGCCCGTGCGGCTGCGCGGCCTCGGGATCGGCTGCTCCGCCCACATCGGCCGCGCCGGGTACGTGGCGGCCGCACCCTACGGCGCCCCCACCGCGCGGACCACCCTCGTCGTCTCCTGGCTGGACGCGGCGCAGCTGCCCGCCGTCGACGCCACCGAGCTCCCCAACTACCGGCGGGTCCTGCTGCCGGGCGACGCGTACGACATGACCCTGCCGTCCGGCGAGCGGCTGGATGGGGCGTACGTCTACGTCAACGTGCGTGGCGTCCTCGCCGACCCGGTGACCGGGCTGCCGCGGCCCGGCGGCGGCGACCAGGCCGCGCTGCTGGACGCGCTCCTCGACGCGTCGCCGCGCCTGCGGGAACTGTTCGGGCCCGACGCGGCGTCCTGGGTACGGCGGGCGGCCGCCGACCCCGAGCTCCGCGCGCGGGGCACGCTCCTCTTCCGCGAGGAGGGCTGGGTGCTGCCGTGGACGGAGCTCCCGCCGCCGTAGCCGCTTTTACTCGCTCTTGGCTGGAACCGTCAGCTCCCCGTTATCCTCCTAACCCTTACGGGGGCGTGTGCCCCGACGTCCTGAACCATTCGATGGGTGCGGAGAATGATCGAGGCAGTCGGCCTGACGAAGCGCTACGGCGCCAAGACAGCCGTGTACAACCTTTCCTTCCAGGTGCGGCCCGGAACCGTCACCGGCTTCCTCGGGCCCAACGGCTCCGGCAAGTCGACGACGATGCGCATGATCCTCGGGCTCGACGCGCCCACCACCGGGCAGGTGACGATCGGCGGCTACCCCTACCGCAAGCTGCCGAACGCCCCCCGCCAGGTCGGTGCGCTGCTCGATGCCAAGGCCGTGCACGGCGGCCGGCACGCCCGCAACCACCTGCTCTGCCTCGCGCAGCTCTCCGGCATCCCGGCCCGCAGGGTCGACGAGGTGCTCGGCGTCGTGGGCCTCCAGGACGTGGCCAAGAAGCGCTCCAAGGGCTTCTCGCTCGGCATGGGCCAGCGGCTCGGCATCGCGGCGGCGCTCCTCGGCGACCCGCAGGTGCTGCTCTTCGACGAGCCGGTCAACGGCCTCGACCCCGAGGGCATCCTCTGGGTCCGCAACCTGATGAAGGCGCTCGCCGCCGAGGGGCGCACGGTCTTCGTCTCGTCCCACCTCATGAGCGAGATGGCGCTCACCGCCGAGCACCTGATCGTGATCGGCCGCGGCCAGCTGCTCGCCGACATGAGCGTCAAGGACTTCATCTCGCACAACTCCGCGGACTTCGCGCGGGTGCGCACGCCGGACGGCGAGAGCGCGGGCCGCGAGAAGCTGACGGCGGCCCTCACCGAGGCGGGCGGCCAGGTGCTGCCCGAGCAGGACGGGGCGCTGCGCGTCACCGGCCTGCCGCTCCCCCGCATCAGCGACCTCGCGCACGGCGCGGACGTCCGCCTGTGGGAGCTCTCCCCGCACCAGGCGTCGCTGGAAGAGGCGTACATGCGGATGACGCAGGGCGCCGTCGACTACCGCTCCACGGTCGACCAGCGCGCGGGCCTCCAGCAGGAGATGCCGCCCGGCGCCGTCCCGCAGGGCCAGCCGCCCATGCCGCTGCCCGGCCAGGGTCAGCCGGGCTGGTACGCGCCCCCGCCGCCCCAGCAGGGCGGTCAGCCCTTCGCGATGCCGCAGCCGCAGGACGGGCAGAACCCCTACGCCGCGGCACCCCCGCAGCAGCCGCCGGCCGCGGCCCCCGCCCCCGACATGACCAAGCGCGCCACCGCCACCGACAACGAGGACGCCGCACGATGACCACGCCTCCGACTCCGCAGCAGCAGCCGCAGGCGCAGCAGCCTCAGCAGATGTACGCACCGGCCGGCGCCCCGGCGCCGCAGGGCGCCCCGCTGGCTCCGCCGCCCGCGGCCCCCGCGCCGCCCTCCGCCTGGCAGCAGGCGATGGCCAATGCCTACACCTCGCCGATCCCGGTCAAGAAGACCCACCTCGGCAACGCCCTGGCCTCCGAGTGGACGAAGATCAAGTCGGTCCGCTCCACCATGTGGACCCTGGGCGTCTTCCTGCTCCTGGTCGTCGGCATCGGCCTGCTCGCCGTGGCGAACACCGATCCGCTCGACTACGCGGACGTGCCGTTCACCGTCCCGGCCTTCTTCGGCCTGATGCTCGGTCAGATCTGCCTGATCACGCTCGGCGTGCTCGTCACCTCGTCCGAGTACGGCACGGGCATGATCCGTACGACGTTCACGGCGTCCCCGCAGCGCCACCGCGTCCTCGCCGCGAAGGTCATCATCTACTTCGTGGTCGCCTTCGTCGTCTCCGCCGGCTCCATCCTCCTCGTGGGCCTGGCGGCCTCGGCCGCCCACAGCGGCCCCGAGGCGGGCGACCTGCCCTGGGCGGGCACGGTCTTCAAGGGCGGTCTGTACGTCTCGCTGCTCGGCGTGCTGGCGCTCGCCGTCGGCTCGATGCTGCGCCACTCCGCGGGCGCCATCACCGCCATGCTCGGCGTGGTCCTGGTCCCGGCGATCATGCCCGCGTTCCTGATGATCTGGGAGAGCACGCAGCCGCTCGGCGAGAAGATGAACGACTACAACGCCATCACGGCGCTCGCCAAGATCTTCGGCGCGGACACCGCGGACGGCCCCGGCGGCGGCTCGCAGCTGGCGCTGCTCGTCGTCGTCACGGTGGCCGCTCTCGCCGGCGCGTTCGCGCTCCTGGAGAAGCGCGACGTATAGCCGTACGGCACGAACGTACGGGGAGCCTCAGTACCTCGGCGCGTTACGGGACCGCTGCACCCGCGTGGTGCGGCGGTCCTTCGCGTTCCAGCACGCCTTGTGCCAGTGCCTGCGCTCGTCCACGCCGGAGTGCTCGGGCCAGGCCACCACGTGCGCGAGGGCCGAGGGGATCTCCTGGTCGCAGCCCGGGCAGCGGTACCGCTTGCCCGCCGAGCTCGCGCCCGCGACGTGGCGCACGCTCCACTCCTCGCCCTGCCAGCTCTCGGTGGACTGGAAGCCGCCGTAGCGGCCCGGCGGTTCCTCGCCCGTAAACGCCTTCGGCTCTCCGGCGCCCTTGGGGCGGTTGCGACGCGGGGACACGGAAACACCTCACGGGCTGTACGGCGGTCAGGGGTGTGACCAGCCTACGCGCCACGCCCCGGGGTACCCGTGCCGCATGGAGGGCCGCCGACCCCTTCGCTGCACGGAAAATCCAACAATCTTCATGCCAGGCCGTGCCTTTGGCACGTGTCACGCGTTGTTGCCCGTAGGGGGAGTGCCTGCGTCGGCGTCAAGGAGGCAGGAGTTCGATGCGTGTAGGTAGTTTTGTTCTGGCCGCCCAGTTCCCCGGACAGGGGCAGGGGGAGGCACTGCACCGAGCGGTGCGGTCCGCCGAGGTGGCCGAGGAGGCGGGGCTCGATGCGGTCTGGCTCGCCGAGCACCACTTCGTGCCGTACGGCACGTGCCCGTCCGCGGTGACCCTCGCGGCCCTGCTGCTCGGGCGGACCCGGCGGATCCGCGTCGGCACGGCCGTCAGCGTGCTCCCGACCGTGCACCCCGTGGCGCTCGGCGAGCAGGCGGCGCTGCTGCACATGACGTCCGGCGGCCGGTTCTCGCTCGGCGTCGGACGCGGCGGCCCCTGGGTGGACCTGGAGGTCTTCGGGGCCGGCCTGGAGGCGTACGAGAAGGGTTTCCCGGAATCGCTCGACCTGCTGCTCCGGTGGCTGAAGGAGCCCCGGGTCGAGGCCGACGGCGGCCGGTACTCCTTCCGCGAGGTGGCCGTCGTGCCGCGCCCGCGGGAGGCGCTGCCCGGCCAGGGCGACAGCGCGGGGCCCGAGGTGATCGTCGCCTGCACCTCGCCGTCCAGCGTGCGGCTCGCGGCCCAGCGCTGCCTGCCCATGCTGCTCGGCATGCACGTGGGCGACGACGAGAAGGCCGAAATGGTGGCCTTGTGGAATCGGCACGCCCGTGCCGCCGGGCACACCCCCGAGCAGGTCGCCGCCGCCTCGCACGTCTCCGCCGGGGTCGCACAGATCGCGGACCGGCGCGTGGAGGCGGCCGAGACCTTACAGAAGGCGATGCCCGGCTGGCTGAAGCAGGGCCTGGAGGCCCATGTGACCGTCGACGGCAGGCACCGGGCCATGCGGGACCCGGCGGCCTACACCGAGCTGCTCTGCGGGCTGCATCCCGTGGGCACCCCGCAGGTGTGCGCCGACCGGCTCGCCGCCACGTCCGAGCGCACCGGCATCACGCGCTTCGCGCTGCTCGTGGAGGGCTCGGGCGACCTCGCGGCCACGGAGGAGAACGTGCGGAGGCTGGGCGCCGAAGTCCTGCCCCAGCTCGGCTGAGATCCGCCGTCCGACGGAGGAGCTGCCGCTCCGGACTGAAACACCTCCCGCGTACGGAGCGGCAGCAACAGACGTCAGCAGTCCCGCAGTTCGGGCGACTGGTTGAGCAGCTGCCCCCGGATCGACGTGAAGCGGGCGAGCCGGTCGTCCACCGAAGAGTCAAGCGGGAACACCGCTACGCGGTGGCAGTTCTGGAATGCCAGACGCACTCCGAAGTGCCGCTGAAGGGCACCGCGAATCGCGTCACTCGCGAGCGCGCGCAGCAGCTGACCGCGTGCCTGCTCGTCCGGCGGCGGAGTCTGGTTGTCGGCGAACTCGCCACCGTCGACCTTGAGCTGGGCCACCAGGGAGCTGATCATCTCCCATGCGTAAGGCAGGGAGGTCCGGACGCAGTCGACGAATTCTGCTTCATCGACCTCGCCTCGCTCGGCCTGTTCCAACAGTGCCGGTGAGACGTCGAGCGACATGGGTTCTCCTCTCGCACCCCCGGGGAGCGGGGGTTTACGGACAGGGATGGAGTCCGCCTACGCAGCGTGCACGGACGACGACCTCTTGCTTCTACGGTAGGCACCGGGCGGGGCCTACACCAGAAGATTGGGCGCATAACCGGCCAGGATCGAACAGGTTCATCGACGGACAAGTCGCTCCCGCGACGGGTGTGGGGTGGGCGAATCGCGCGCACCCGCCCCGGTCGAGTAGCGTTGCGCCCCATGCGTCTCGTCATTGCCCGATGCTCCGTGGACTACGCGGGCCGGCTCACCGCCCATCTCCCCTCGGCCCCCCGCCTGATCCTCGTGAAGGCGGACGGCAGCGTCTCGATCCACGCGGACGACAGGGCTTACAAACCGCTCAACTGGATGTCCCCGCCGTGCACATTGAAGGAGGGGACGGGGGACGACGCCGGCGTGTGGACGGTCGTGAACAAGGCGGGCGAGAAGCTCATCATCACGATGGAAGAAGTGCTGCACGACTCCTCGCACGAGCTGGGCGTGGACCCCGGCCTCATCAAGGACGGCGTGGAAGCGCACCTTCAGGAGCTGCTCGCCGACCGGATCGAGACACTCGGCGAGGGGTATTCACTCATTCGTCGCGAGTACATGACGGCGATCGGCCCGGTGGACATCCTCTGCCGCGACGCCGACGGGCAGACCGTCGCCGTCGAGATCAAGCGGCGCGGCGAGATCGACGGCGTGGAGCAACTCACCCGCTATCTGGAGCTGTTGAACCGCGACCCGCACCTGGCGCCCGTCAGGGGCATCTTCGCCGCCCAGGAGATCAAGCCGCAGGCCCGCGTCCTCGCCACGGACCGCGGCATCGGCTGCACCGTCCTCGACTACAACGCGCTGCGCGGCATCGAGGACGACAAGCTGCGGCTGTTCTGACCGCGCGGCCGTCTCAGGCGCCGGGCGTCGTCCCGCCGGAGCCGCTCGCCGAGTTCGACTGGTCGGGCGAGGTGGGCGGGTCGTCGGTCGTGGGCGGTGTCGTCGGCGGGGTCGTGGGGGGCGTGCTCGGCGGGGTCGTGGGCGGAGTGGTCGGCGGGTCCGTCGGCTTGTCGGACGGCTCGGTCGGCTTGCCCGTGGGCTTGGTGGGCTTGTCCGTCGGCTTGTCGGACGGCTCGGTCGGCTTGCCGGAGGGGTCGTCGGACGGCTTGCCGCTGCCGCTCGGCGTGGTCGACGGCTTGCCGCTGCCGCTCGGCTTCGCGTCGTCCGATGCGGCGCCGGTGGCGCCGTCGCCCGGGGTGTCGCCGCGGCTCGTGGCGTCCTGCCGCGGCTTGTCGGCGGTCAGGCCGTCGCCGTCGCGGTCCTCCTTCGCCGACTGCTCCGTCGTGACCTTGTCGCCGGGCGGGTCGTTGCTGTCGGACGTCGCGCCGAGGGTGACGACGGTGCCGAGGACGGCGGCGAGGAGGGCTCCGGCGCCGGCGGCGACGAGGTTGCGCCGGGTGCCGCTGATGATGGAGCGGCGGCTCGGTGCGGGCCCGGATCCGACGGTGGAGGGCATCTTGCTGGTGACGAGCGTGTCCGGCTCCGCGGGCGGCCGGGGCGGCGCGAAGGTGGCGGGTATGCCGCCGGGGGGCGACGCCGACTCCTCGGAGCGGGCGTCGGGCACCTCTTCGCCCGCGGCCGTGCGTCCGCCGGGCAGCGCGCCGCCCGAGCGGTCGGCGACCAGGGCGAGGGCCCTGCGCCCGGAGATCATGCCGCGCTTGTCGGCGAGCGCGCCGCGCAGCCCGATGGAGGCCTCCAGCTCGGCGCGGGCCCGGTCGAGCTGTCCGCCGCAGAGCGCGAGGATGCCCAACTCGTGGTGGAAGTACGCCTCTTCGGCGACCTCGCCCGCGTTCCGCGCGGCTTCCTGGCCGGCGCGCAGGGCGCGCTCCCAGGCGCCCCAGTCGAGTCCGCCGGCGAAGGCGGGCGCCGCGGTGCGGGCCAGCAGCACGGCCGCGCCGGCCTCCGTGGCGACCAGGGCGCCGAGCGCCGCCTGCACGGCGTCGGCCTCGGCGGCGACGCGCTCCGGGGTGACGGAGGGGTGTCCGGCCCACCAGGCGTAGTGCTGGGCGGCGGCCAGGGCGTGCTCGGCCGCGTCGTCGGCGTATCCGGCGGCCTCCAGCTGGGTGCGCACGCCCGCGGCGAGGCGGTAGTGGGCGCCGACCGGGGTGACGAGGGCGCAGCCCACCAGTTCGGCGAGGGCCGCGTCGGCGTGGGTGTCGCCGACGAGGGCGGGCAGGTGGGCCTGGTGCGGCAGCTCGCCGCCGAGGGCGACGGCGAACTTCAGGGTGGCGCGGGCGGACGGGCTGAGCCGGGCGGCGAGCAGGGCCGCGGGTGCGGCGCCGTCGGCGAGCGAGGGCAGCGGCACGTCGTGCTCGTCGGCGCCCGCGTCGACGGGGGCCGGTGCGAAGTAGCCGTACTCCTCGAAGCAGTGCGGGTCGGCGCGCAGCTGGTCGCGCTGGCGGAGCAGGGCGCCCGCCTGGACGAAGCGCAGCGGCAGGCCTTCGGACTCGAACCACAGGTCGCCCGCCCAGTTGGCCTCCTCGTCGTCGAGGACGCGGCCGACGGCGCGCTCCAGGAGTTCGAGGCCGCCGCCCCGGCCGAGTCCGCCGAGGAAGACCTCTTCGAGGTGGCAGTCGGCGGAGGGGGCCGCCACGTCGGGTGTGGTGGCGATGAGGAAGGCGCACTCGGGGGTCGCGTCGAGCAGTTCGTCGAGGCCCGCGCCGCCGAACTCCAGGTCGTCGAGGACGACGACGGCGCCGATGTCGCGGACCAGTTCGAGGAGCCGGGCGCGGTCGGGGCGGTACAGGGGCGCGTCGTGGACGGCGGCGAAGAGGTCGTGGAGCAGCTCTCCCGGTGTTCTGCGGTACCCGGAGAGGCGGACGACGCCGTCGGGGGCGAGGTCCGCGCAGTCGTCGGCGACGGCGTCGAGGAGTGCGGTGCGGCCCGAGCCGGCGGGGCCGGTCAGCCGTACGGAACGGCCGCGGGCGAGGAGCCGTGCGAGGCGCTCGCGCTCCTCCTGGCGCTCCAGGAGCGGCAGCCTGGGCAGCGCGGGGCCCGGCGGCACGGGCGGCATCGAGGCCCGGCGCAGCTCGGCGCGCTCGGCGGCGGTGCGCTTGGCGGGCCGTGTCGGCTGCTCCCCGGGCGGGCAGGGTTCGATCTCGCTGCCGTCGACGGGGTTGACGGTGAGCAGGAAGTCGCCGGAGACGAGCTGGACGGTGCGGGCGAGGGCGGGCGCGGGCTGACCGAAGTCAGGGGTCAGGGGATCGCGCGGCGGGCGCCCGGCGCGGGTGGACGCGTCGTCTGTGGTGTCGTGCACGCCGTCGCGGATGCTGTCGTCGTCGGTGCCGTCGCGGCCGTACTCTTCGGGTCCCCGGTTCATCGGGTCCATGGTCTCAGCCCCCCAGATGCGTGGTGTGCACAGCCCCCTCCGGCCTTCGTGCACACTGCGCTGTCGCTTCTGGTCCGGTGCCCCCGTGCGGGTCCGTCTATCGGTGGGCGACCGAACCCTAGACCTTCGCTCAGTATCTACGAGTGGGCGGGGTACCGCCCCGTCCGAGACGTCACAGTCTCGTGAGGATTGTGCGTGAGGTGCGGTTCAGGATCGTTCAGGCTCTGGGGAGCGATTCGACACCGATGCCGCCTTCGATGGCGAGGATCCGGTGCAGCCGGGTCGCGACGAGGAGGCGCTGCATCTGTGGTGGCACGTGGCGCAGGACGAGCCTGCGTCCGCACCGCCCGGCGCGGCGGTGCGCGCCCATGATGACGCCGAGTCCCGTGGCGTCCCACGAGTCGAGTTCGGACAGGTCGAGCACCAGGTCGCCGGCGCCGTCGTCGACGGCCGAGTGCAGGACCGTGCGGGCGTCCGCCGCGCTGCGTACGTCGAGGCGTCCCCCGACGACCAGCTGGGCCTGGTCGCCCCTGATGTGCATATGCGCTCCCCGAGAGTGCTGTGTCTGCTGTGACGCCCGATACGTAGGGCGTCTGCGTATGTCACTGCAACTGACTGCCGCGTGGGCGAGGAAGTTGCCGTCTGTAAGCGAACCGATACCGAATTCACTCCGAGGGGTGACCCGCCGGATGCCAAGGCACCCGACGGGGCGTCAGACGGCGTACGTCAGTGCTGGTTCAGTGCTTGTAGAACCCTTGCCCGCTCTTGCGCCCGATGTCACCGGCGTCAACCATCCGGCGCATCAACTCCGGCGGCGCGAACTTCTCGTCCTGGGACTCCGTGTAGATGTTGCTCGTGGCGTGCAGCAGGATGTCGACGCCGGTGAGGTCGGCCGTGGCGAGCGGCCCCATGGCGTGGCCGAAGCCGAGCTTGCAGGCGATGTCGATGTCCTCGGCGGTGGCGACGCCCGACTCGTAGAGCTTGGCGGCCTCGACGACGAGCGCGGAGATCAGCCGGGTCGTCACGAAGCCGGCGACGTCGCGGTTGACGACGATGCAGGTCTTGCCGACGGACTCGGCGAACTCGCGGGTGCGGGCGAGGGTTTCGTCGCTGGTCTTGTAGCCGCGCACCAGCTCGCAGAGCTGCATCATCGGGACCGGCGAGAAGAAGTGGGCGCCGACGACGCGCTCCGGGCGCTCCGTGACGGCCGCGATCTTCGTGATCGGGATGGCGGAGGTGTTGGAGGCGAGCACGGCGTCGTCCCGCACGAGCTTGTCGAGCGTGCGGAAGATCTCGTGCTTGACCTCCAGCTTCTCGAAGACGGCCTCGACGACGATGTCGGCGTCGGCGACGGCGTCCAGGTCGGTGGTGGTCGTGATGCGCGCGAGCGCGGCCTCCGCGTCCTCGGCGGCGAGCTTGCCCTTGCTCACGAACTTGTCGTAGGACGCCTTGATCCCGTCGGTGCCCCGGGTCAGAGCCTCGTCGGTGACGTCGCGCAGGACGACGTCCCAGCCCGCCTGGGCGGAGACCTGAGCGATGCCGGACCCCATGAGTCCGGCGCCGATGACGGCGAGCTTCCGTGCCACTGTTCCGACTCCCCTACCGCTTGTCACGCTTGGCTTGCACGCTGTTCACGTATGCCTCTCCGGCGCACGTTAGCGGTCGTGGGCGCGCCTGTGGCGGTGAAGAGATGCGCGTCACGTCTCAAATGACGGACATCACACTGGTACGCCTCACCGGGCGGCGCGCACCGCGTAGTTGAGGACCTTCTCGCCGAGCAGCTCCTCCATCTCGTCGAGCAGCACCAGCGCTTCGCGGGAGACCTCGGCGGGCTCGCGGCCCTTGGACATCTCGTCGCCGATCCAGGCCATGAGTGTGCTGTGCAGCCAGGAGAGCTGACCCGCGATCAGTCCGGGCAGGGGGTCGCCGTCGGCGGCTCCGGTCTCCCCGGCGAGGGTCTTCGTGAGGTGCGTGAGGGCTTCCTGCTGGATCGCCCAGAGCCGGGAGCGCAGGGCGTGTGCCTCGGTGATGACCTTCATGAAGTCGGCCCAGCCGGGGAAGAGCCCGACGGCGGGCGAGACGCCCTCCACGTCCGCGCGCAGTTCACGCAGGACGGCGGCGGCGGCGGACTCCCCCGGCCGGCGGCCGCGCACGTAACCGGAGAGCCGGTCGACGACGGCCTCGCCCCGGTCGAGGAACAGGTCCTCCTTGGCCGGGAAGTAGTTGTAGACGGTGTTGACCGAGACGTCCGCGGCCTCCGCGATCTCCGCGATGGTCACCGCGTCGAAGCCGCGCTCCAGGAAGAGCCCGGTCGCGATGTCCGACATCCGCTGCTTCGTCTGCCGCTTCTTGCGCTCCCTCAGTCCCTCACTCATGGCCGCATCCTAGCCCGCCATCCTGGGGTCGATGAAAACTTGGGGCGATTGCAAAATTTAAGGGACTCTGTTTTTGTGGTCGGCATGCCAATCATCAGCACCTCCGGGCTCACCCGGACCTTCCGGACCAAGGGCGGCCCCGTCGAAGCCGTGCGCGGCATCGACCTGCGCGTACAGCCCGGCGAGATCCTCGGCTTCCTCGGGCCGAACGGCGCGGGCAAGACCACCACGCTGCGCATGCTGACCACGCTGCTCGCGCCCACCGGCGGCGCCGCCACCGTCGCGGGCTGCGACCTGGCTCGGGACCCCGCCGGAGTGCGGAGCAGAATCGGGTACGTGGCCCAGTCCGGCGGCGTCGACCTGAGCGTCTCCGTACGCGAGGAGCTCGTCACCCAGGGCCGGCTCTACCGCCTGCCGAAGTCCCGCGCCGAGACCCGGGCCGAGGAACTGGCCCACGACCTCGGCCTCACCGACCTCCTGGAGCGGCCCTGCGCGGCGCTCTCCGGCGGCCAGCGCAGGCGGCTCGACATCGCCATGGGCCTCACCCACCGGCCCGAGGTGCTCTTCCTCGACGAGCCCACCACCGGCCTCGACCCGGGCAGCCGGGCCGACCTGTGGGAGCTGGTGCGGCGGCTGCGCGACGAGCACGGCACGACGGTCTTCCTCACCACGCACTACCTCGACGAGGCCGACGCGCTCTCCGACCGGCTGGTCGTCGTGGACCGGGGCGTCGTCGTCGCCGACGGCACGCCGAGCGCCCTCAAGCTCCGGTACGGCGGCTCGATCGACGCCACCCTCCAGGACACCTTCCTCGCCATCACCGGACGCGACGTCGCGCCCAAGGACACGGCTCCCGTCGCCGTCTGACACCCCCAGGACCCCCACCATGCCCGCATTGCTCTCCGACACCGCGCTGATCTTCGGGCGGTACGCCCGGCAGACCCTCCGCTCCAAGTTCCAGATCCTCTTCGGTGTCCTCACACCCCTGCTCTACCTGCTCTTCTTCGGCCCGCTCCTCACCGATCTGCCGCTCGGCTCACGGGGCGACTCCTGGCAGGTGCTCGTACCCGGACTACTGCTGCAACTCGGCCTGTTCGGCGCCACGTTCAGCGGTTTCGCCCTCATCATCGAGAAGCAGTTCGGCGTGGTGGAGCGGATGCGGGTGACGCCCGTCAGCCGTCTCGCGCTGCTCCTCGGCCGGATTGTGCGCGACGCCGCGCTCTTCGTCTTCCAGGCCGTGCTGCTCGTCCTCGCCGCGCTCGCGATGGGGCTCAGGGCGCCGCTCGGCGGCATCCTCATCGGCTTCGCGTTCGTGGCGCTGCTGACCGCGGGGCTCGCCTCCCTGTCGTACGCGCTGGCCATGAAGATCTCCAAGGCGCACGAGTTCGGGCCCGCCGTGAACGCCGTGAGCATGCCCTCGATGCTGCTCTCGGGCCTCATGCTGCCGATGGCCCTCGCCCCCACCTGGCTGGACGTGCTCTCCCACTTCATGCCGTTCCGCTACCTCGTCGACGCGGTGCGGGCGGGATACGTCGGGGAGTACGCGACCACCACTATGCTCTACGGCGTCCTGATGGCCCTCGCCTTCGTCCTGCTGTCCGTGACGGTGGGCACACGCGTCTTCAAGAAGGCCGGAGCGTAACTACGCTGACCGCATGGTCAATCTGACGCGCATCTACACCAGGACCGGCGACCAGGGCACGACGGCCCTCGGGGACATGAGCCGCACCGCCAAGACCGATCTGCGGATCGCGGCGTACGCCGACGCCAACGAGGCCAACGCGGCCATCGGCACGGCGATCGCGCTCGGCAGCCTCGACGAGGAGGTCGTGAAGGTCCTCGTCCGGGTCCAGAACGACCTCTTCGACGTGGGCGCCGACCTCTCCACCCCCGTCGTCGAGGACCCGAAGTACCCGCCGCTGCGCGTCGAGCAGTCCTACATCGACAAGCTGGAGGCGGACTGCGACCGCTTCCTGGAGGAGCTGGAGAAGCTCCGCAGCTTCATTTTGCCGGGCGGCACGCCGGGCGCGGCGCTGCTGCACCAGGCGTGCACGGTGGTGCGGCGGGCCGAGCGGTCGACCTGGGCGGCGTTCGAGGTGCACGGGGATGTCATGAACCCTCTGACCGCCACGTACCTCAACCGCCTCTCCGACCTCCTGTTCATCCTGGCCCGCGCGGCCAACAAGGAGGTCGGGGACGTGCTGTGGGTGCCGGGGGGCGAGCGCTAGAGCTTGCCGGCGATGTCCTGGCGCCGCCCGGGGGCGACGGCGGGTTCCTTCTTCGGGAAGAGCGTGTACGTCCCGGCGACGATGACGTTGATCCCGATCACCCACAGCATCTTCTGCTGCCACATCCGCAGCGAGGAGATCTCGCCGTCGCCGCCCACGTACCAGACCGCGCCCTGGAGCAGGGCCATGGCGATCAGCGCGGCGAGGATCCAGCGGGCGGCGAGCTTCCACTCGTGGACGGCGCGGGCGGTGCCGTACTTCGGCGTCGAAGGGGCCGGGCCGCCCGCGAAGCGGTGGGCGACACGGACGTCCACCCACTTGATCGTGTAGTGGCCGAGCGCGATCGAGTAGCCGATGTAGACGGCGGCGAGACCGTGCTTCCAGTCCGGCTCGGCGCCGTTCTTCAGGTCGATCGCGGTGACGACGAACAGCAGGACTTCGAGCAGCGGCTCGCACAGCAGGACGGCGACGCCCGCCCGCGGCATCCTCGCCCAGTAACGCAGGGCGAGCCCGCCGGCCAGCAGCACCCAGAAGCCGACCTCGCAGATCACGATCAGCGTGACGATCACGGCGCTCTCCTCGTGTTCGCTTCCCCGGTCACCCCTCAAGCCTCGCGTTCCAAAGGCCGCTGATCGTCGTCGTCAGTGACGAAGTGGGACTGCATCCTTCGATGTAGCGGGCGGTTCCTCCCTCAGGATCAGGCAGGGGGCCGCCGCGCCGTGTTGGATGGACCCATGGCCCCGCCCCTCCCCCGCCCGCAGCGCGTCGACGTACAGATCGCCGCCGCCAGCCTGCTCTCCGGGCTGGCCCTGGAGGCGCTCGGGCTGCACTCCCAGGGCGGCCGGCTGCTCGGCGGCCACTGGTCGCTGGTGCCGCTCTTCGTCCTGGCCGGGCTCGAACTGCTGCGCAGCAGCCGGCCGCAGACCGCCCTGGCCCTCGGCACGGTCACGCTGGTGGCCGACCAGTTCACGTCGGGCAACCTCGCGTCGATCCTGATGTTCACGGACATCGTGTACGCGGCCGTGGTGTACGGCACCCCGGCCGCCGCCCGGCGCATCCCCGTCACCACGGGCCTGGTGACGGTGGCGGTCACCATCGGCTTCCTCGCCTGGTTCCAGGAGGCGGAGGCCATCCTCATCGGCTTCGTCACCGGCGTGGTCTCCTTCGCGCCCGCCACCACCGGCGTCCTCGTGCGCAACCACCGCGAGGCCGCCGAGGCGGCGAAGCTGCGGGCCGAGCAGACCGCGCTCCTCGCGGAGATGGACCGGGCCCAGGCCGTCGGCGCCGAGCGCGCCAGGATGGCCCGCGAACTGCACGACATGGTCGCCAACCACCTCTCGGCGATCGCCATCCACTCCACGGCCGCGCTCTCCCTCGACGACCCGGCGACGAGCAGGGACGCCCTCGCCGTCATCCGTGAGAACAGCGTCGAGGGGCTGGCCGAGATGCGCCGCCTCATCGGCATCCTGCGCGACCACAGCGGCGACCTGGAGCCGGCGGCCGCGCCCACGCTGGAAGGGCTCGGCACCCTCGTCGCCAACGCCCGTACGAACGGCCTCGACGTCACCCTCGTCGACGCGCGCATCCCGGAGGGCCCGAAGCTCCCCACGCCGGTGGAGCTCGCGGCGTACCGGATCGTGCAGGAGTCCCTGACGAACGCGCTGAAGCACGCGTCCCCCGGCCGCGTCACCGTCTCCCTGGTGCAGGAACCGCGCGCCCTCACGGTCCGGGTGACCAGCCCCTACGGAGATCCTTCGGGGCCCCGCGCCCCGGGCTCGGGCGCCGGCCTCGTCGGCATGCGCGAGCGCACCGAACTGCTCGGCGGCACCTTCGAGTCGGGCCCCGAGAGCAACCCCACGGGCAAGGTCTGGAACGTCTTCGCGACCCTGCCCGTCGACCCCGCCGACGAAGGAGCCAAGGAATGATCCGGGTGCTGGTCGCCGAGGACCAGTCAGCCGTGCGCGCGGGACTCGTCCTGATCCTGCGCAGCGCGTCCGACATCGAGGTCGTCGGCGAGGCGGCGGACGGCGAGGAGGCCGTCGCGCTCGCCCGCGAACTCCGTCCCGACCTGGTCCTGATGGACATACAGATGCCACGTCTCGACGGGGTGGCGGCGACCCGGCAGGTCGTCGCCGAGCACCTCGCGGACGTCCTGGTCCTGACCACCTTCGACCTCGACGAGTACGTCTTCGGGGCGCTGCGCGCGGGCGCCTCCGGGTTCATGCTGAAGAACACCGAGGCGAGGGACCTCCTCGAAGGGGTCCGTACGGTCGCGCGCGGCGAGGGCCTCATCGCACCGGCCGTCACCCGCCGTCTGATCGCCGAGTTCGCCGCCCCTTCGAAGGCGGTACGCGGGGAGAACGCGCCGGACCCCGCCGTCCTGGACGGCCTCACGCGCCGCGAGCGCGAGGTCCTGTCCTGCATCGGTGAGGGCCTGTCCAACGCGGAGATCGCGGCCCGACTCTCCATGGCGGAGGCGACGGTGAAGACGCACGTCAGCCGGATGCTGGGCAAGCTGGAGCTGCGCAGCCGGGTGCAAGCGGCCGTGCTGGCACAGGAGTTGGGCGTCTGACCGACCCGCCCCGATGACGGGCCGTCACGGTCTGGCCAATGGTTCAGACCTCTTGACCGTTGGTCCAGACCTTTCTATTCTCACCGCACTGCGGTGAGCACTCCCCCACGTGTCCACGTGCTCACGGGCGGCGCAGGGTCCCAACCCCTAAGACCCCCGGATCTCACCCGAGGAGCACCTCGTGCGCTTCAAGAAGAGCACCAACCGCTCGAGACTGAAATTCAGACACAAAGCCGTAGCGGGAGTCACCACGCTGCTGCTCCCGCTCGCCACCCTCGTCGCCCTCGGCTCCTCCGCCGAGGCGGCACCCGACGCCGCCCCCGAGGCCACCGCCACGTACACCAAGACCCAGGACTGGGGCAGCGGCTTCGAGGGCAAGTGGACGATCAAGAACACCGGCACCACCAGCATCAGCTCCTGGAACGTCGGCTGGGACTTCCCCACCGGCACCAGGGTGACGTCGGCCTGGGACGCCACCGTCACCAACTCCGGCAACCGCTGGACCGCGAAGAACCTCGGGTGGAACGGGACGCTCGCCCCCGGCGCCTCGGTCTCCTTCGGCTTCAACGGCACCGGCTCCGGCTCCCCCGCCAACTGTGAGCTGAACGGCGCCGGCTGCGACGGCGGCGGCGTCCCCGGCGACAACCCGCCGAGCGCCCCCGGCACCCCGACCGCGTCCGGCATCACCGACACCTCGGTCAAGCTCGACTGGAAGGCCGCCACCGACGACAAGGGCGTCAAGAACTACGACGTCCTGCGCGACGGCGCCAAGGTCGCGACGGTCACGGAGACCTCGTACTCCGACACCGGCCTGACCAAGGGCACCGACTACTCGTACACCGTCCAGGCCCGCGACACCGCCGGCCAGACGGGTCCCGCGAGCGGCGCCGTCAAGGTCCGCACCACCGGCGGCGGCGACCCGGGCCCCGGCCCCGGCGACAAGGTCAAGCTCGGCTACTTCACCGAGTGGGGCGTCTACCAGCGCAACTACCACGCGAAGAACATCGCGACCTCCGGCTCGGCCGAGAAGATCACCCACATCAACTACAGCTTCGGCAACGTCCAGGGCGGCAAGTGCACCATGGGTGACTCCTACGCCGCCATCGACAAGGCCTACACCGCCGACCAGTCCGTCGACGGCGTCGCCGACACCTGGGACCAGCCGCTGCGCGGCAACTTCAACCAGCTGCGCAAGCTGAAGGCCAAGTACCCGAACATCAAGATCCTCTGGTCCTTCGGCGGCTGGACCTGGTCCGGCGGCTTCACCGACGCCATGAAGAACCCGGCGGCCTTCGCCAAGTCCTGCCACGACCTGGTCGAGGACCCGCGCTGGGCCGACGTCTTCGACGGCATCGACCTGGACTGGGAGTACCCGAACGCCTGCGGGCTGTCGTGCGACACGTCGGGGCCCGCCGTCTTCAAGAACATGATGCAGGCGTTCCGCAACGAGTTCGGCTCCAAGAACCTCGTCACGGCCGCCATCACCGCGGACGCCTCCAGCGGCGGCAAGATCGACTCCGCCGACTACGGCGGCGCGGCGCAGTACTCCGACTGGTACAACGTGATGACGTACGACTTCTTCGGCGCGTGGGCGGCCAAGGGCCCGACGGCCCCGCACTCCCCGCTCACGTCCTACCCGGGCATCCCGCAGGAGGGCTTCAACTCCGCGGACGCCATCGCCAAGCTGAAGGCCAAGGGCGTGCCCGCCGCCAAGCTGCTGCTCGGCATCGGCTTCTACGGGCGTGGCTGGACCGGCGTCACCCAGAAGGAGCCGGGCGGCACCGCCACGGGGCCGGCCCCCGGCGCCTATGAGCAGGGCATCGAGGACTACAAGGTCCTCAAGAACTCCTGCCCGTCCAACGGCACGGTCGCCGGGACCGCCTATGCCCACTGCGGCAGCAACTGGTGGTCCTACGACACGCCGTCCACCGTCCGCTCCAAGATGGCCTGGGCCAAGGAGCAGGGGCTTGGTGGGGCGTTCTTCTGGGAGTTCAGTGGCGACACCAGCAACGGTGAGCTGGTGACCGCCATCAATGACGGCCTGAAGTAGCCGTCCCTGAAACGAAGCCGGGAAGACAGGATCGCCCCCTGTCTTCCCGGCTTCTTCATGCCGTACGGGATGTACTACGCCACGTTCACGCGCTGGCCCGGAGGGGCCGCCTCCAGCCAGGCCAGGAAACCCGTCAGCGCGTCCTCGCTCATCGCCAGTTCCAGGCGGACGCCACGGTGCAGGCAGCCAAGAACGATCGCGTCGGAGAGCAGGGCCAGCTCCTCCTCGCCGTCCGGGGCGCGGCGGTCCACGACCTCGATGGCGGAGCGCTCAAGGACCCGGCGTGGCCGGGGAGCGTAGGAGAAGACGCGGAACCATTCGACGCGGTCGCCGTTGTAACGGGCCACCCCGTACCCCCAGCCCTTGCCGGAGGTGTCGCCCTTCTCCGGGGCGTCCCAGCGCAGGGAGCAGTCGAAGGTGCCGCCGGAGCGCTGGATCAGCCGGCGCCGCAGTCCGAAGACGAAGAGCCCCATCAGAACCAGCACGATCAAAGCAAGTCCGCACACGAGCAGAGTGAGGATCATCGGCACCGACCTCCTCGCCTCTACCGTCGGCCGACGGGCCGACAACGGACCAATACATTGCACCCGCATTGCCTCAGCCGCGACCCGGTCCGGAACCTTCCCGGACCTGGCCGCGGCTGAGTCACGTTACGCCGCGCGCTGGGGTCAGCGCGTCGCCACCGCACGCAGTCGGACGTCGGCGCGCCGCTCGGCGGAGGCGTCGGCCTCCGACTTCGCGCGCTCCAGCGCCCGCTCCGCACGCTTGACGTCGATCTCGTCGGACAGCTCCGCGATCTCGGCGAGCAGCGACAGCTTGTCGTCCGCGAAGGAGATGAATCCTCCGTGGACGGCGGCCACGACCGTGCCGCCGTCGCTCGTACGAATGGTCACCGGGCCCGACTCCAGCACACCGAGCAGCGGCTGGTGACCGGGCATGACGCCGATGTCGCCGGACGTGGTGCGCGCGACGACCAGGGTGGCCTCGCCGGACCAGACACTGCGGTCCGCCGCGACCAGCTCGACATGCAGCTCAGCAGCCAAGAGTGGCTCCTCGGGTCACCACCCGGCGGTTCAGCCGGGTGTTGGGTCAAATTCTAGTGGGCGTACGGGGAGGGACGGGACACGGCCCCCGCGGGGGTGACCCGTCCCTCACCGTCATGAGCTACCGAGCTCAGGAGACGCCGAGCTCCTTGGCGTTCTTCTTGAGGTCCTCGAGGCCACCGCACATGAAGAAGGCCTGCTCGGGGAAGTGGTCGTACTCACCGTCGCAGATCGCGTTGAACGCCGCGATCGACTCCTCGAGCGACACGTCCGAACCGTCCACGCCGGTGAACTGCTTGGCGGCGTGGGTGTTCTGCGACAGGAAGCGCTCCACACGACGGGCACGGGCCACGACGAGCTTGTCCTCTTCGCTGAGCTCGTCGATGCCGAGGATCGCGATGATGTCCTGGAGGTCCTTGTACTTCTGGAGGATCCCCTTGACGCGCATGGCGCAGTCGTAGTGGTCCTGCGCGATGTAGCGCGGGTCCAGGATGCGGGACGTGGAGTCCAGCGGGTCCACGGCCGGGTAGATGCCCTTCTCGGAGATCGGACGGGAGAGCACCGTCGTCGCGTCGAGGTGGGCGAACGTGGTGGCCGGGGCCGGGTCGGTCAGGTCGTCCGCGGGGACGTAGATCGCCTGCATCGAGGTGATCGAGTGACCGCGGGTCGACGTGATGCGCTCCTGGAGGAGACCCATCTCGTCGGCCAGGTTCGGCTGGTAACCCACCGCGGACGGCATGCGGCCGAGCAGGGTCGAGACCTCGGAACCGGCCTGGGTGAAGCGGAAGATGTTGTCGATGAAGAACAGCACGTCCTGCTTCTGGACATCGCGGAAGTACTCCGCCATGGTCAGACCGGCCAGGGCGACGCGCAGACGCGTGCCCGGCGGCTCGTCCATCTGGCCGAAGACCAGCGCGGTCTTGTCGAGAACGCCGGCCTCCTCCATCTCGACCATGAGGTCGTTGCCCTCACGGGTGCGCTCGCCGACACCGGCGAAGACGGAGACACCGTCGTGCAGCTTGGCCACACGGACGATCATTTCCTGGATCAGAACGGTCTTGCCGACACCGGCACCACCGAACAGACCGATCTTTCCACCCTTGACGTACGGGGTGAGGAGGTCGACGACCTTCAGGCCGGTCTCGAACATCTCGGTCTTGGACTCGAGCTGGTCGAAGGCCGGGGCCTTGCGGTGGATCGTCCAGCGCTCGGCGTCGGCGACCGTGGACGGGTCGTCGTTCAGGACCTCGCCGAGCGTGTTGAACACGCGGCCCTTGGTCACGTCGCCGACCGGCACCGAGATGCCCTTGCCGGTGTCGGTGACGGGCGCCTGGCGGACCAGGCCGTCGGTGGGCTGCATCGAGATCGCGCGGACCACGCCGTCACCCAGGTGCTGGGCGACCTCGAGGGTCAGCGTCTTCTTCGCGCCCGCGGTCGACGGGTCGTCGACCTGGACGTGCAGGGCGTTGTAGATCTCCGGCATCGCGTCGACGGGGAACTCCACGTCGACGACCGGGCCGATCACCCGGGCGACGCGGCCCGTGGCAACGGCCGTCTCAACAGTGGTCGTCATTACTTGTCACTCCCCGCGGTCGCGTCGGCCAGCGCTGCTGTGCCGCCGACGATCTCGCTGATTTCCTGGGTGATTTCGGCCTGGCGGGCCGCGTTGGCAAGCCGGGAGAGGCTGTTGATCAGATCCCCGGCGTTGTCGGTCGCCGACTTCATCGCGCGGCGCGTGGCGGCGTGCTTGGAGGCAGCCGACTGGAGCATCGCGTTGTAGATACGGCTCTCGACGTACCGCGGCAGCAGGGCGTCGAGGACGTCCTCCGCCGACGGCTCGAAGTCGTACAGCGGAAGGATCTCGTCCTTGCCGGACTTCGACTCCTCCGCCACCTCTTCGAGGCTGAGCGGCAGCAGGCGGCCGTCGATGGCCGTCTGCGTCATCATCGAGATGAACTCGGTGTAGACGATGTGGAGCTCGTCCACGCCGCCCTCCGCCGTCTCCTTCTCGATCGCCTCGATCAGCGGCACCGCGACCTTCTTGGCGTCCGCGTACGTGGGCTCGTCGGTGAAGCCCGACCACGACTCCACGACCTTGCGCTCGCGGAAGTTGTAGTGGGCCAGACCACGGCGGCCGACGACGTACGTGTCGACCTCCTTGCCCTCGGCCTCCAGGCGCGCGGTGAGCTGCTCCGCGGCCTTGATGGCGTTGGAGTTGAAGGCGCCGGCCAGTCCGCGGTCGCTCGTGAGGAGCAGCACCGCGGAGCGGGTCGCCGTCTCCGGCTCGGTCGTCAGCGGGTGCTTCGTGTTCGAGCCGGTGCCGACCGCCGTGACCGCGCGGGTGAGCTCGGTCGCGTACGGCGTGGACGCCGCCACCTTGCGCTGGGCCTTGACCACGCGCGAGGCGGCGATCATCTCCATCGCCTTGGTGATCTTCTTGGTCGCGGTGACGGATTTGATGCGACGCTTATAGACCCGGAGCTGGGCTCCCATGAGTCAGGTCCCTTCCGTCGTCACTTGCCGGCGGCGGCCGGAGCGTCCTCGCCGAGAAGCTTCCCGTCCGAGGTCTCGAACTGCTTCTTGAACGCCGCGATCGCGTCGCTGACGGCGGTGAGCGTGTCGTCCGACATCTTGCCGCCCTCCTTGATGGAGGTCATGAGGCCCTGCTCCTGCCGGTGCAGGTAGGCGAGGAGCTCACGCTCGAAGCGACGGATGTCGTTGACCGGCACGTCGTCCATGCGACCGGTGGTACCGGCCCACACGGAGACGACCTGGTCCTCGGTGGCCATCGGCTCGTACTGCGGCTGCTTGAGCAGCTCGACCATGCGCTGACCGCGCTCCAGCTGCGCCTTCGACGCGGCGTCCAGGTCGGAACCGAAGGCGGCGAACGCCTCCAGCTCACGGAACTGGGCGAGGTCCACGCGCAGGCGGCCGGAGACCTGCTTCATCGCCTTGTGCTGCGCGGAACCACCGACTCGGGAGACGGAGATACCGACGTTCAGCGCGGGGCGCTGACCGGCGTTGAAGAGGTCCGACTCCAGGAAGCACTGGCCGTCGGTGATGGAGATGACGTTGGTCGGGATGAACGCCGACACGTCGTTCGCCTTGGTCTCGACGATCGGCAGACCGGTCATCGAGCCCTTGCCCAGCTCGTCCGAGAGCTTCGCGCAGCGCTCGAGCAGACGCGAGTGCAGGTAGAAGACGTCACCCGGGTAGGCCTCGCGCCCCGGCGGGCGGCGGAGCAGCAGGGACACGGCGCGGTAGGCGTCGGCCTGCTTCGAGAGGTCGTCGAAGATGATGAGGACGTGCTTGCCCTCGTACATCCACTGCTGGCCGATGGCCGAACCGGTGTAGGGCGCCAGGTACTTGAAGCCCGCCGGGTCGGACGCCGGGGCGGCGACGATGGTCGTGTACTCCAGCGCGCCGGCCTCTTCGAGGGCACCGCGCACGGAGGCGATGGTGGAGCCCTTCTGACCGATGGCGACGTAGATGCAGCGCACCTGCTTGTTCACGTCGCCCGTGCGCCAGTTGTCGCGCTGGTTGATGATCGTGTCGACGGCCAGGGCGGTCTTGCCCGTCTGGCGGTCACCGATGATCAGCTGACGCTGGCCACGGCCGATCGGGGTCATCGCGTCGACGGCCTTGTAGCCGGTCTCCATCGGCTCGTGCACCGACTTGCGCTGCATGACCGTGGGGGCCTGCAACTCAAGGGCGCGACGTCCGCTGGTCTCGATCTCGCCGAGGCCGTCGATCGGGTTGCCGAGCGGGTCGACGACGCGGCCGAGGTAGCCCTCGCCGACGGCGACCGACAGCACCTCGCCGGTACGGCTGACCGACTGGCCCTCTTCGATACCGCTGAACTCGCCGAGGACGATCGAACCGATCTCGCGCTCTTCAAGGTTCAGCGCGAGACCGAGGGTCCCGTTCTCGAACTTCAGCAGCTCGTTGGCCATGGCCGAGGGCAGGCCCTCGACCTTCGCGATGCCGTCGCCGGCAAGGGTGACCGTACCGACCTCCTCGCGCGAGGCCGCGTCCGGCTTGTACGCCTGGACAAAGTTCTCCAGCGCGTCCCGGATCTCCTCCGGCCGGATCGTGAGCTCCGCCATCTGGGTTCCCTGCTCTCCTTGTTGGGCCCGAAGTTTTCTTGGGGGGTCTGGGGTCAGCCCCCAGGAATCCTCTGCACGGCCCAACTAGGGCCGTAGGTCGTGCTTCTTTGTCTTACTGACCGGCCACGCGGCGGCCGGCTTCCTCGATACGGTCCGCGATGGAGCCGTTGATGACCTCGTCGCCCACCTGCACCGTGATCCCGCCGAGAACCGTGGGGTCCACGTCGAGGTTGAGGTGCATCTGGCGTCCGTACACCTTGGCCAGGACGGCGCCGAGGCGCTCCTTCTGCCGGTCCGAGAGCGGAACGGCGGAAGTGACGACGGCGACCATGCGGTTGCGGCGGTCCGCGGCCAGCTTGGCGAGGGACTCGAGGCCGTCTTCCAGGCTACGTCCACGCGGCGCGGTGACGAGGCGCTCGACGAGACGCTCCGTGACGTCCTCGGCGCGACCGCCGAGCAGGCTGCGCAGCAGCTCGCTCTTGGCCGTGCCCGTCGCGGCGCGGTCGGTCAGCGCGGCCCGCAGCTCGGTGCTGGAGGAGACGATCCGGCCGAACCGGAAGAGCTCGTCCTCGACGTTGTCCAGGGCGCCGGCCTTCTGCGCACCGGTCAGGTCGGCGAGGTTGGCGAGCTCCTCCAGGGCGTCCACCAGGTCGCGCGACTGCGACCAGCGCGCGCGGACCATGCCGGCCACCAGGTCGGCGGTCTCGCCGCCCACCTGGCCGGACAGCAGGCGTCCCGCAAGCTCGGCCTTGGCCTCACCGGACTGCGACGGGTCGGTGAGGACCCGGCGCAGCGAGACCTCGCGGGCGAACAGCGCCGTGACGGCGGCCAGCTCGTCCGCGAGCTGCTTGGCGTCGACCGAGGTGCTGTCCGTCAGCGCGTCGAGACGCTCGCGCGCGGCGGCCAGGGCCTCGCGGCTCGCTCCGTGCGCTGTCATCGAGCTGCCTCGGCCTTCTCCTCGAGCTCGTCGAGGAAGCGGTCGATGGTGCGGCTCTGGCGGGCGGAGTCCTCGAGGGACTCACCGACGAGCTTGCCGGCCAGGGCGGTGGCCAGCTGGCCCACGTCCTGACGCAGCGACTGCGCGGCGGCCTTGCGGTCGGCCTCGATCTGGGCGTGACCGGCGGCGACGATCTCCTCGCGCTGACGCTGGCCCTCGGCCCGCATCTCGGCGATGAGCGTGGCGCCCTGCTCCTGCGCCTCCTGGCGCAGACGCGCGGCCTCGTGCCGGGCCTCGGCGAGCTGAGCCTTGTACTGCTCAAGAACGCTCTGGGCCTCGGTCTGAGCGGCCTCGGCCTTCTCGATACCGCCTTCGATCGCCTCCCGGCGCTCTTCCAGAACCTTGTTGATGTTCGGGAGGAGCTTCTTCCAGAAGAAGAAGAAGACGATGGCGAAGGCGATGGCGCCGACGAGCAGCTCAGGGCCGGGCGGCATGAGAGGGTTCTGCTCCTCGCCATGCTCGGCCGCCAGCTGTACCAGGTTGGCGATCACATCATTGCCTTTCGTCGAACGGGACTAATCGTCTCGGGCGATCAGGAGCCGTAGACGAACGGCATGACGATGCCGATGAGGGCGAGCGCCTCACAGAAGGCGAAGCCGAGGATCTGGTTGGCACGGATCAGACCGGCAGCTTCGGGCTGACGAGCCAGGGCCTCGGTGCCCTTACCGAAGACGATGCCAACACCGATGCCGGGGCCGATGGCCGCGAGGCCGTAGCCGATGGAGCCGAGGGCCTTGATGTCACCCTGGAGGGCGGCGAGCTCGAGAGTCGCGGACATGCCGTTACTTCCTTCTCTTTCATGGACCGGTGGGGGTTGGCCACCGGGCGCTTAGGGGGTTGCGGGAGGGCGGTCAGTGGTGCTCGGCGAGAGCGCCCTGGATGTACGAGCAGGCGAGGAGCACGAAGACGTACGCCTGGACGGCCTGCACGAAAAGCTCGAAGAGGATCATGCCGATGGTCATCACGAAGGAGACACCGGCGGCCGGGATCATCCAGCTGTTCAGCAGGTACCAGGAGGCGACGGTGAACATCACCAGCATCAGGTGACCGGCGAACATGTTGGCGAACAGTCGCACCGCGTGCGTGAAGGGGCGCACGAGCAGGTTCGAGAAGAACTCGATGAACGACACGAGCCACTTGATCGGACCGAGCGAGTTGTCGTATCCGGTGATGTTCTTCCAGCCGCCCACGAAGCCGTGCTTCTTGAAAGTGAGGGGCACCCACACCAGGTAGACGACGGCCGCCAGCACCGCCGGGTAGGCGATGATCGACGAGACCGGGAACTGGGTCAGCGGGATCACGGACCAGATGTTCATGATCCAGATGAAGAAGAACAGCGAGACCATGAGCGGGACGTACTTCTCGCCGTCCTTCTTGCCCATCGTCTCGTAGACGATGCCGCGGCGTACGAAGTCGTATCCCGCCTCGCCCATCATCTGCAGCTTGCCCGGGACCAGCTTGGCCTTGCCGAACGCCACGTAGAAGAAGGTGACGACGACGAGGGTGGTCAACAGGGCGAGCATCATCACCTTGTTGAACTCGAACCCGCCGACGGTGAACATCGGCTTGAAGAGGAACGAGTGCAGGCCCGGAGCCGGGAAGCCACAGCCGTTGTCGGACATGATCCGACAGCTCCAGTCAAAGGCGAGCTCAGTTTGGTCAGCACTCACCGCGGGCTCCTTCGGCGTGACGCATAGGTACGGCAACCTCGTTGTCGTGTCGGCGCGGCACACGGCCGCGGTTCGGCACCGGACTGGTGTTTCGGAAGTGTGAGCGGCGTTCAGGCATCGAGCCTCGCGATCGTGCAGGCGTCAGCTCAGATGCCCGCGCCAGCAGTGCCGCAGTTGGCACCGGACGATAGCAGCATCTCGAACGGGCATTTATCCCGCCCCTACCCTTCACTGCGAGGACCCCGACTTCTCCTGCTTCTCGCTCTTATCCGAGTCGGGCTCGACATAAAGGATCTTGGCCTTCATGTGCGCGCGGGCCTGTGCGGCCATCCACACGATGGTCGCCGCCACAAGCGCGGCCGCGAAGGCCTTCGGATTGAAGAGATCCGTGTCCTTGAACAGGCCCATGAAGACGAGCAGCAGCAGGAGTTGGGCGACATAAAGCATCATGCCCATCGCCTGGAACAGCTGCGGAAGCGATTTTGCCGTCCGCTGCAGGACGAAGAGACCGAGCCCCATGAAGGCGATGACGACCAGGGTGCCGACGACAGCCCCGATGGCCCCCTTTCCGCCGGCCACCACGGCACTGACCACGGCGACGATCGCGCCGACGGCAGCTGTGGGCACAGCGGACTGAAGGAGATTTCGGGTGTCTTGGGACGGCATGGCGGCAGCTCCGCTTACTGATGGGGGCAGGGTGTCGTCATGGACGAGCGTAGACCCGGATCGAGAGGGGCCCTCGGGCCGCTGGACCGTCGCACTACGGTCCTTCGGCTCTATCCCGGGATCTCGTGAACCGTATCACAAACTATTTGATGAGGTCTTTACCTGCCCGGTGTGCCAACTGTCACACATGAGAAGTAATCCGCGCGCATGTGCACTCGGCGGGTCAACTTGTCTGGTAATGGGGCGATTTCGTACCGGGCGTCAACGCGACGTCTCTGCTTCCCGCCGCTCCTCGAACCGCGAGCGGGCGCCGATCGCGGTCGCTCCGTTGACGCCCACGGGGACCGGAGTCTCCTCCTCCGCCGGCATCGCCCCGTGGGCGGCCGATTCGGCAGCGGCAGCGGCACGACGCCGGTAGCGCGGCGGCACGAAGGACTCCGCCCACCGCGGCGTGCGCGGGGTGAAGCGCGGAAGCAGGAGCAGCACGAGGCCGAGCGCGCTGAGCGCGACGATCATCAGCAGGATCCACATGCTCGTGGAGTGCACGGAGTACGCGACGGTACCGAAGGCGATGAGCGCCGACCAGAAGTACATGATGAGCACCGCGCGGCTGTGCGAGTGACCGATCTCCAGGAGCCGGTGGTGCAGGTGGCCGCGGTCCGCGGCAAACGGCGACTTGCCGTTCCAGGTGCGCCGGACGATGGCGAGGACCAGGTCCGCGAAGGGGATCGCGATGATCGTCAGCGGCATCAGGAGCGGGATGAAGACCGGCAGCATCGCGTGCGTGGCATCGCGGCCGCCGCCGAAGTTCAGCTTCATCGCGGCCGGGTCGACCTGGCCGGTGACGGAGATCGCGCCCGCGGCGAGGACCAGCCCGATGAGCATCGAGCCCGAGTCGCCCATGAAGATCCTGGCCGGGTGCATGTTGTGCGGCAGGAAGCCCAGGCACATGCCCATGAGGATGGCGGCGAAGAGCGTGGCGGGGGCCGCTGCCTCGATGCCGTAGCCGTACCAGATGCGGTAGGCGTACATGAAGGACGCCGCCGAGGCGATGCACACCATGCCCGCCGCGAGGCCGTCGAGACCGTCCACGAAGTTGACGGCGTTGATGGTGATGACGACGAGCGCGACCGTCAGCAGGGTGCCCTGGCCCGAGGTGAGCGAGACCGTGCCGACGCCGGGGACCGGGATCCACAGGATCGTGAGGCCCTGCATGACCATGACGCCTGCGGCGATCATCTGGCCGCCGAGCTTGATCAGCGCGTCGATCTCGAACTTGTCGTCCAGGACGCCGATCAGCCAGATCAGCGCCGCCCCGGAGAGCAGCGCGCGCGGCTCGTTGGAGTTCTCGAAGACCGTGTTCAGGTTCGGCAGGTGGTCGGCGACGAGGAGACCCGCGCAGAGCCCGAAGAACATCGCGATCCCGCCGAGCCGGGGCGTCGGCTCCCGGTGCACGTCACGAGCGCGGATCTCCGGCATGGCACCGGCCACGATCGCGAACTTCCGCACCGGGCCGGTCAGCAGGTAGGTCACCGCAGCCGTGATGCAGAGCGTCAGCAGGTATTCACGCACGGGCTTCCCCACAGGTCTCGCTGGCCGTCACAGCCCCACACCCTAGCTTTGTGCGCATACGGTTGGGGACTTGCGGGTAGCGACGATGGTTGCACGAGCACCGCACCAGCACCGTCAGACCCCTGCGGCGGCCGTCCCTCACCGGGCCGGATAGGGCGGAAATCCTCCCACCAGTTCGCGTACCTCTTCTCGTACGTTCGACTCCTCGCGCACCGCCTCGACCAGCAGTGCCGCGATGCGTGCCATCTCCGGTGCGCCCATGCCCTGGGTGGTGACGGCGGCCGTGCCGAGGCGCAGGCCGCGTGTCTCGCCGTGTGGGAGGGCGCAGGTGTCGAGGTAGATGCCGGCCGCCGCGAGCCTGGCGCGGGCGGTCCGTGCGTCCACGCCCAGGGGCGCGGGGTCGACGAGCACCAGGTGGGTGTCCGTGCCGCCGGTGGTGATCGTGAACCCGACCGTGGCCAGCGCCTCCGCCAGGGTGCGCGCGTGCTCGACCACCTGATGGGCGTAGGCCGTGAAGGCCGGCGTCGCCGCCTCTCCGAACGCGACGGCCTTGGCGGCGATCGTGTGCATCTGGGCGCCGCCCTGGGTGAACGGGAAGACGGCCCGGTCGATCCGTTCCGCGAGCTCCGCCCCGCACAGCAGGAGGCCGCCCCGCGGGCCGCGCAGGACCTTGTGGGTGGTGGCGCAGACGACGTCCGCGTACGGCACCGGGCTGGGCGCCGCTCCCCCGGCGATCAGGCCCATGGGGTGCGCGGCGTCGGCGATGAGGTAGGCGCCCACGTCGTCGGCGATCTCGCGGAAGGCCGCGTAGTCGATGTGCCGGGGGTAGGCGATGGAGCCGCACACGATGGCCTTGGGACGGCGCGAGCGGGCGAGGGCGTGCACCTGGTCGTAGTCGAGCAGGCCGCTCTCGGGGTCCACGCCGTAGCCGACGAAGTCGAACCACCGGCCGGAGAAGTTGGTGGGCGAGCCGTGCGTGAGGTGTCCGCCGTGCGGCAGCCCGAGGGCCAGGACCGTGTCGCCGGGGCGCAGCAGCGCGGCGTAGGCGGCGAGGACGGCGGAGGAACCGGAGTGCGCCTGGACGTTGGCGTGCGCGGCGCCGAACAGGGCCTTGGCGCGGTCGACGGCGATCCGCTCGGCGACGTCGACCAGTTCGCAGCCGCCGTGGTGGCGGGCGCCGGGGTAGCCCTCGGCGTACTTGTTGGCGAGCGGCGAGCCGAGGGCGGTGAGGACGGCGGGCGACGTGAAGTTCTCGGCGGCGATCAGCTGGAGCGCGTCGGACTGCCGGGCGGCCTCGCCGATGAGGACGTCGGCGAGCTCGGGGTCCTGCCTGCGCAGCCCGTCGAGATCCGTGTACGCGGTGGAGGCGGTGGGTGCGGTGCTGACCGTGCTGAGCGGCATCGTGGGCTCCGGGGCCGTGCGGGGGGTGACCTCAGATCCAATGTAGGCCGCTACATGTGCGCGGGCACCCCGGTCAGCGCCGTCACCACCGGGTCGAGGGCCTGGTTGATCTCGTCGCCCACGGAGCGGAAGAACGGCAGGGGCGCCCCGTACGGGTCGTACACCTCGTCGGCCTCCACGCTCGGCGCGAGGAGCCAGCCACGCAGCGCGGCGGCGGCCCGGACCAGGGCCCGCGCCCGCTCGACCACGCCGTTGCCGTCGGGCTCGGGCAGGGTCGTCGGGTCTATGGCCCGCACCAGCCGGGTGAACTCCTTGAGCGTGAAGGTGCGCAGGCCCGCCGAGTGGCCCATGGAGATGACCTGCGCCCGGTGGTCGCGCGTGGCGGTCAGGACCAGGTCGGCGCGGATGACGTGGTCGTCGAGGAGCTCGCGCCCCATGAAGCCGCTGGCGTCCGCGCCGAAGTCGGCGAGGACCGTCTCGGCGTTGGTCTCCATGGGGGCGCCCTCGTGGCCCCAGGTGCCCGCGCTCTCCACGATGAGGCCGCCGGTGAGCGGGTCGCCGAGGCGGTCGGCGAGGGCATGCCTGGTCAGCCGCTCGGTGATGGGTGAGCGGCACACGTTGCCGGTGCTGACGTGGAGGATGCGGAAGGCGTCCGCGGAGCCCGGGAAGCCCGCTATGCCACGCCCCGTCTCAGGGGCTGTCAATTCGCCACCTCGAGGTCGGGTACCACCTTGCGCAGCTCGTCCGCGGTGAGCGCGCCCGCGCGCAGCAGCACCGGCACCTTGCCCGTGACGTCGACGATCGACGACGGGACGATGCCGGGGGTCGGGCCGCCGTCCAGGTACACGGAGACGGAGTCGCCGAGCATCTCCTGCGCGGCGTCGCAGTTCTCCGGGGCGGGGTGCCCCGTGAGGTTCGCCGAGGAGACGGCCATGGGGCCGACCTCGGTGAGCAGTTCGATGGCGACGGGGTGCAGCGGCATGCGGATGGCGACCGTGCCGCGGGTGTCGCCGAGGTCCCACTGGAGCGACGGCTGCTGCTTGGCGACCAGGGTGAGGGCGCCGGGCCAGAAGGCGTCGACGAGCTCCCAGGCCATCTCGGAGAAGTCGGTGACCAGGCCGTGCAGCGTGTTCGGCGAGCCGATCAGGACAGGGGTGGGCATGTTGCGGCCGCGGCCCTTGGCGTCCAGCAGGTCGGAGCAGGCCTCCGGGGTGAAGGCGTCGGCCCCGATGCCGTAGACGGTGTCGGTGGGCAGCACGACCAGCTCGCCACGGCGGACGGCGGACGCGGCCTCGCGCAGACCGGTCGTACGGTCGGTCGCGTCGTTGGTGTCGTATCGCCGTGCCATTAGTCCGGACTCCTCACTGAAAAGCTGACACTGATGATCTGGGTCGTCACGGCATCGCCCTGCGGGCGGTCGCGAAGCGCGGCCTGTTGTTGAGGTCGGGGTGGTCGGCCGCGTCGGCCCAGCCCCGCTCCTCGGTGAAGATCCACGGGACCTGGCCGCCCTGGGTGTCCGCGTGCTCGATGACGACGACTCCGCCGGGCCGCAGGAGCCGGTGGGCGGTGCGCTCGATGCCGCGGATCAGGTCGAGGCCGTCCTCGCCGGAGAAGAGGGCGAGCTCGGGGTCGTAGTCGCGGGCCTCCGGGGCGACGTACTCCCATTCGGTGAGCGGGATGTACGGCGGGTTGGAGATCACGAGGTCGACCTGGCCGTCGAGCTCCGGGAAGGCGTCCCTGGCGTCTCCGCGGCGCAGCTCGACCCTGGACCCCTCGACGTTCTTCCGCGTCCACGTGAGGGCGTCCTCGGACAGCTCCACGGCGTGCACGCGCGAGCGCGGCACCTCCTGTGCCATGGCGAGCGCGATGGCGCCGGAGCCGGTGCACAGGTCGACGATGAGCGGTTCGACGACGTCCATCGCGCGGACTGCGTCTATGGCCCAGCCGACGACGGACTCGGTCTCCGGGCGCGGCACGAAGACGCCTGGGCCG
Source organism: Streptomyces sp. NPDC030245 (assembly GCF_055572995.1). Taxonomy (NCBI): domain Bacteria; kingdom Bacillati; phylum Actinomycetota; class Actinomycetes; order Kitasatosporales; family Streptomycetaceae; genus Streptomyces; species Streptomyces sp. NPDC030245. The sequence continues at coordinate 109,345 of NZ_JBVICF010000008.1, forward strand.
ACCTGGAGCTCCAGGTAGCGGAAGAAGGCGCGCCCCGTGATGTGCTGGAGCGGCTCGCGGGCCTCGCGGCGCGCGATCGTCTCCCAGTAGCGGGCGTCGAAGTCGGAGTCCTTGACGGTGTGCAGCTCGCCCCGCTTCACGCCGTGCACGAAGGCGGCGAGCTCCTCCGCGTCGTTGCGCGGCGAGGGCACGCCGGCGTCGGCCAGCCGCTGGGTGGCCTGGGCCACTTCCGCGAGCAGCAGGTTCACGCTGGTCCTCCGGGCGGGTCGGGACGGGTCGTACGAGGGGTGGCTCAGGCGGCGGCGAGCTTGGCCGCGGAGTCCGCGTCGACGCAGGCCTGGATGACCGGGTCGAGGTCTCCGTCGAGCACCTGGTCCAAGTTGTACGCCTTGAAGCCGACGCGGTGGTCCGAGATCCGGTTTTCCGGGAAGTTGTACGTCCGGATCTTCTCGGAGCGGTCGACGGTGCGGACCTGGCTGCGGCGGGCGTCCGCGGCCTTGCTCTCCGCCTCTTCCTGGGCCGCGGCGAGGAGCCTGGAGCGCAGGATACGCATCGCCTGCTCCTTGTTCTGAAGCTGGCTCTTCTCGTTCTGGCAGGAGGCGACGACGCCGGTGGGCAGGTGCGTGATGCGCACCGCGGAGTCGGTGGTGTTGACGGACTGGCCGCCGGGCCCGGAGGAGCGGTAGACGTCGATCCGCAGGTCGTTCGCGTGGATCTCGACGTCGATCTCCTCGGCCTCGGGCGTCACGAGCACGCCGGCCGCGGAGGTGTGGATGCGGCCCTGGGACTCGGTGGAGGGCACGCGCTGCACGCGGTGCACGCCGCCCTCGTACTTCAGGCGCGCCCAGACGCCCTGGCCGGGCTCGGTGGCGCCCTGGCCGCCCTTGGTCTTCACGGCGACCTGGACGTCCTTGTAGCCGCCGAGCTCGGACTCGGTGGAGTCGATGATCTCGGTCTTCCAGCCGACGCGCTCGGCGTACCGCAGGTACATGCGCAGGAGGTCGCCGGCGAACAGGGCCGACTCGTCGCCGCCCGCGCCCGCCTTGATCTCCAGGATGACGTCCTTGTCGTCGGACGGGTCCCGGGGCACGAGCAGCAGCCGCAGCTTCTCGGTGATCGCCTCGCGCTGCCGCTCCAGGTCCTTGACCTCGGCGGCGAAGTCGGGGTCGTCGGCCGCGAGCTCGCGCGCGGTCTCGATGTCGTCCCCGGTCTGCTTCCAGGAGCGGTACGTCGCCACGATCGGGGTCAGCTCGGCGTAGCGCTTGTTGAGCTTGCGCGCGTTGGCCTGGTCGGCGTGGACCGCCGGGTCGGCGAGCTTCTTCTCGAGATCGGCGTGCTCGCCGATCAGTTCCTCGACCGCCTCGAACATCGGGGGCTCCTGGTTTTCTACGCGGTGGTTCTACGCGAATCGGCTGCGGGACGGCAAAAGCGCCGGTCCCGGCCACCCCCTCCCGAGGGCGGCCGATGACCGGCGCAGTGGCTCGCTACTTGTTGGCGCCTGCAGCCTTGCCGAAGCGGGCCTCGAAGCGGGCCACACGGCCACCGGTGTCGAGGATCTTCTGCTTGCCCGTGTAGAACGGGTGGCACTCGGAGCAGACCTCGGCACGGACGGTGCCGCTGGAGATCGTGCTGCGGGTGGTGAACGACGCACCGCAGGTGCAGCTGACCTGGGTCTCGACGTACTCGGGGTGGATGTCGCGCTTCAAGGTGTCTCCTAGTTTCGGGAGGGCGCCGGGTCGTACGCGCGGATTGCTCGTACGTGAACCGGGGCCGACGTACCAGTCTGCCAGGACCGGCCGTATCTCCCAAAACCGGGGTGGGTGCCGTTCTATTCCTGGCGGGCTCCCGGACCGTTCCCGGACCGGTCAGTGACCGGCCACCACGTCGCCCACGTCGCCCTTGTCGCCGGCCGACTTCTCGGTGGCGGACTTGGGTATGGGCTTGTCGGCCCTGAGGGCGTCCCAGACCTGCTGGTCGGCCTCCTCCAGGGGCAGGACGCGGTTGGGGTCGGCGGGGTCGTACTGGATGGGCAGGGTGACCATCTTCATGTCGCCCGCGCCGATGCCCTTGAGGCCGTTGGCGAAGCTCGCGAGGGACTTGACGTCGTTCAGGTCGGAGTCGGTGGTGATGGCGCTGGTCGCGTCGTCCGCCAGGTCGAACAGCTTCTTGGGGTTGCTGAAGACGCCGACGTCCTTGACCTGGTCGAGGAGGGCCTTGATGAAGGCCTGCTGGAGCTGGATGCGGCCGAGGTCGCTGCCGTCGCCGACGCCGTGCCGGGTGCGGACCAGGCCGAGGGCCTGCTCGCCGTCGAGCGTATGGGTGCCGGCGTCCAGGTTCAGGTGACTGTCCTTGTCCCTGATGTCTTTCTTGGTGGTGATGTCGACGCCGCCGAGGGTGTCGATGAGCTTCTTGAAGCCCGTGAAATCGACCTCTATGTAGTGGTCCATCCGGATGCCGGACATCTTCTCGACCGTCTTGACGGCGCAGGCGGGGCCACCGACCTCGTAGGCCGTGTTGAACATCTGCCGCTCGCCGCCCGGCGCGTCCTTGCCGTCGTCGGTCTTGCAGTCCGGCCTGGATATGAGGGTGTCGCGGGGTATGGAGACGACGCTGGCCTTCTTGTGGCCCTTGTAGACGTGGACGATCATCGCGGTGTCCGAGCGGGCCGCGCCCTCGTCCTTGCCGTACTTGGCGTTGTCGCCGGAGCGCGAGTCGGAGCCGAGGACGAGGATGTCCTGGGAGCCGTTGTCGACGTCCATGGGGCGGTCCGTGCCGAGGGCGGCGTTGATGTCGACGGCCTTGATGTTGCCGTTGAGCTTGAAGTAGACGTAACCGAGACCGGTGCCTCCGAGGACGGCCGCGCCTGCGGCGGTCCAGGCCGTGACGACGAGCACCTTCTTGCGCGTGCTGCGCGGCTTGCGCCGACGGCCGCGCTTGCTGCCGCGCCTCGGCGCGTCGGCGGCCCTGCTCTCGTCAGTCATGCGGTTCCTCAGTCCTCGTCCTTCGGTTACCCCCTGCTTTCAGGGCCAGGCGCGGTTTTCCGTCACTTGTCAGACGGAAAAACCGAAAGAAGGGTTGCACGCCGCCTTGTGTGCGCCCCGGGGTCCCGTCACTACGGACAGTGCCGGGAACATCCGCTTTTCAGCCCCTCACCTGCGCTTTCGGCCGGTTCGGCGCTACCGGCAGTGACCGTGAGAATCTCTTAGGTGTGTGGCCAAGGTCTCGCTCCGGCACCCCTGACAACGCAAGAGCCGCCCCGTCACAGGAGTGACGGGGCGGCTCTTGGACCGCTGAGGACGACTAGTCGTTGCCGTTGCCCGGCGTCGGCGTCGTCTTCTGGATCTGCAACAGGAACTCGGCGTTCGACTTGGTCTGCTTCATCTTGTCGAGAAGCAGCTCGATCGCCTGCTGCTGGTCGAGCGCGTGCAGGACGCGGCGCAGCTTCCAGGTGATGGCGAGCTCGTCGCTGCCGAGCAGGATCTCTTCCTTGCGGGTGCTGGACGAGTCCACGTCCACCGCCGGGAAGATCCGCTTGTCGGAGAGCTTGCGGTCCAGCTTGAGCTCGAGGTTGCCGGTGCCCTTGAACTCCTCGAAGATCACCTCGTCCATGCGCGAGCCGGTGTCGACGAGCGCGGTGGCCATGATGGTCAGCGAGCCGCCGTCCTCGATGTTGCGCGCGGCACCGAAGAAGCGCTTCGGCGGGTAGAGGGCCGTCGAGTCGACACCACCGGACAGGATGCGGCCGGAGGCCGGGGCGGCGAGGTTGTACGCACGGCCCAGACGGGTGATCGAGTCGAGCAGCACGACGACGTCGTGGCCCAGCTCCACCAGGCGCTTGGCACGCTCGATGGCGAGCTCGGCGACCGTGGTGTGGTCCTCGGCGGGACGGTCGAAGGTCGAGGAGATGACCTCGCCCTTCACCGACCGCTGCATGTCGGTGACCTCTTCCGGACGCTCGTCGACCAGGACGACCATCAGGTGGCACTCGGGGTTGTTGTGCGTGATCGCGTTGGCGATCGCCTGCATGATCATGGTCTTGCCGGTCTTCGGCGGGGCCACGATCAGACCGCGCTGGCCCTTGCCGATGGGCGCGACGAGGTCGATGATGCGGGTCGTCAGCACGCCCGGGTCGGTCTCCAGACGGAGCCGGTCCTGCGGGTAAAGGGGCGTCAGCTTGTTGAACTCCGGCCGTCCGCGCCCGGATTCGGGCGCCATGCCGTTGACGGAGTCGAGGCGGACGAGCGCGTTGAACTTCTCGCGGCGCTCGCCGTCCTTGGGCTGGCGGACCGCGCCGGTGACGTGGTCGCCCTTGCGCAGGCCGTTCTTGCGGACCTGGGCCAGCGAGACGTACACGTCGTTGGGACCGGGGAGGTAGCCCGACGTACGGATGAACGCGTAGTTGTCGAGGATGTCCAGGATGCCCGCGACGGGGATCAGGACGTCGTCCTCGGAGACCTGCGGTTCGTTGCCGAAGCCCTGCTCGTCGCGGCCGCGACGGCCGCGGCGGTCGCGGTAACGGCCCCGGCGGCCGCGGCGGCCACCCTCGAAATCGTCGTCGTCCTGCGGACCGTTGTCACGCTGGCGGTCCTGGCGGTCCTGACGGCCGCCGCCCTGCTGCTGACGGTCCTGACGCTCCTGCCGGTCCTGGCGGTCCGGACGGCCGCCACCCTGCTGGTCGTCGCCCTTGTTGCCGCGGCGGTCGCGGTCGCGGCCGCGGCCCTGCCGGTCACGGCGGTCGCGGCGGCCCTCGGCGCCGTCGCCGGAGCCGTCGCCGCCCTTGTCGCCCTTGGGCTCGGACGCGTCGCCCTTGGCCTCGGCCTTCGCCTCGGCGGTGACGGTCTCCGGGCTGCCCGCCTCGGCGGTGGCGCGGCGCCGGCGGCGCTCGCCGGCCGGCTGGTCGTCCCCGCCGCGCTCGGCCTCGGCCGCGCGGCCGGGGCCGCCGGCGGGCTGGCCGGGGATGTCGATCTGCTGCTGGGCGGCGGCCTTCTCGGCCTTGGCGCCCTTGGCGTCGTCGGCCTTGGCCGCCTTGGCGGCCGGCTCGGCGGCGTCCTCGCCCGTACGGGCCTTCGAGGTGGCCCGGCGCTTGGGCTTGGTCTCGGTGGTCTCACCGGAAGCCGCGGCGCTCTTCGCCGGGGCTCCGCCCCCTGCCTGCGCCTCCTTGATGACCTCGATCAGCTGGCTCTTGCGCATGCGCCCGGTGCCCTTGATTCCGAGGCCCGATGCGACCTGCTGCAATTCCGCCAGCACCATGCCCTCAAGGCCGGTGCCGCGGCGCCGCCGGGACCCGGCCGAAGCACCGGTGGCAGGCGCCGCGGAGGCGTCCGTGGCGGGCGTGTCGGCAGTCACGCCCATCAGATCGGTGGTGTCGCTCACGAAGGGTCCTTCCCTGGAGCGGACGTCGGCCTGTCTGGCTCGGCGACCGGTTGTGCTGTCCGGCGATCGGTCCTTGCATTTCGTGGACCGTGCCGGGGCGGTGGTCCGCCAACGCGGCGGAAGAATTCATTGGTGATGGCGATTCCCGGTGCGGTGCCACTGATGTGCGGTGTCACGCGGCTCGGTCACGCCGGTTCCGGAGCGTGCTCAGGACCGCTCAGTGCAAGGCACGAAGCAGTTTGGGAGGCTCCCGGAAGAATGGTTGTCCCGGACGGGGACACAAAGCACCTCGCCATGGTGAGGTCGGGTGCAGACTTGAGATTAACACTACCGGATCCAACAAACATTCCCCCTCTCAGGATCGGGACACCCCGAAATCCCTTCGTTCACTGCGTCAGGGCGCGAGCGGCAGCACGCTCGTGCCCGTGGCGTCGAGTGCCAGGCGATTGGCCGCCCAGCCCTCCCCCGCCAGCCGTGCGACCTTGTCGGCCGCACTGTCTTCGACCAGCGCGAGGACCGTGGGTCCCGCGCCGGAGATCACCGCGGGCACGCCGTCGGCGCGCAGCCGCTCCACCAGGGCGGCGCTCTCCGGCATGGCCGGGGCGCGGTACTCCTGGTGCAGCCGATCCTCGGTGGCGGGCAGCAGCAGCTCGGGGCGCCTGGTCAGGGCCTCGACGAGCAGGGCCGCCCGGCCCGCGTTGGCGGCCGCGTCGACGTGCGGGACGGTGCGCGGGAGCAGGCCGCGCGCCATCTCGGTGAGGACGGGCTTGCCGGGGACGAAAACCACCGGAACGATGGAATCGGCCGGTTCCATCCTGATGGCCCGTCCCGCTCCCCCGTCCATCCAGGAGAGCGTGAAGCCGCCGAGCAGGCAGGCGGCGACGTTGTCGGGGTGGCCCTCGATCTCGGTGGCCAGGTCGAGCAGCGCGGCGTCGTCGAGCCTGGCCTCGCCGCCTATCGTCACGGCGCGGGCGGCGACGATGCCCGCGCAGATGGCGGCGGACGACGAGCCGAGGCCACGGCCGTGCGGGATGCGGTTGGCGCAGACGATCTCAAGGCCGCGCGGCTGTCCGCCGAGCAGGTCGAAGGCGGTGCGCAGGGAACGTACAAGCAGATGCGACTCGTCGCGCGGGAGGGTTTCGCTGCCCTCGCCGGCGATGTCGATGTGCAGGCCGGAGTCGGCCACCCGGACGACGACGTCGTCGTACAGCCCCAGTGCCAGGCCCAGGCTGTCGAAGCCCGGACCGAGGTTGGCGCTGGTGGCGGGGGTGCGCACCCGGACGGCGGCGGCGCGGAACGCGGGACCGGCCATCGCTCGATGACTCTCCTTGAGCTGCGTGTTTTTGAGGCTCCGTATTTTTCAGTACGTGCCACATGTACGGAACACCCGAAGGCCGCGGACAACGGCGGCACCGCGGCATATGCGGCGGGGCGGGTTCGGTACAGCCTATCGAAGGAAGGTTCTGTGGCGACATAGGGCGCACAGGAGGCGCACGATGCGTGTCGTAAGCCCCCTGTGCCACCCCCTGTACGGAGTCGCGGGTCTTGCCTGCGGTTACGCGAGGCCGAGGCGCTCGGCCGCGGCGGCGGCGTCGACCGGGACGGTGACCGGCTGCGGGGCGCCCGCGACGGCCCAGTCCGGGTCCTTGAGGCCGTTGCCGGTGACGGTGCAGACGATGCGCTGCCCCTTGTCGACCTTGCCCTGCTCGGCGGCCTTCAGCAGACCGGCGACCGACGCGGCCGACGCGGGCTCCACGAAGACACCCTCCTGGGACGCCAACAGCTTGTAGGCGCGCAGGATCTCACGGTCCGTCACCTCGTCGATGAAGCCGTCCGACTCGTCGCGCGCGTCGAGCGCGTACTGCCACGACGCGGGGTTGCCGATGCGAATCGCGGTGGCGATCGTCGACGGGTCCTTGACGACCTCGCCGCGCACGATGGGCGCGGAACCGGAGGCCTGGAAGCCCCACATCCGAGGCGTACGGGTCGACACCGCGTCGGCCGCGTACTCCTTGTAGCCCTTCCAGTAGGCGGTGATGTTGCCGGCGTTGCCGACGGGAAGGACGTGGATGTCGGGGGCGTCGCCGAGGGCGTCGACGATCTCGAAGGAGGCGGTCTTCTGGCCCTCGATGCGGAACGGGTTGACCGAATTGACCAGCGCCACCGGGTAGTTGTCGGACAGCCCGCGCGCGAGGTTCAGGCAGTCGTCGAAGTTGCCGTCGACCTGGAGGATCTTCGAGCCGTAGACGAGCGCCTGGCCCATCTTGCCGAGCGCGATCTTGCCCTGCGGCACGAGGACGGCGCAGACCATGCCCGCGCGTACGGCGTAGGCGGCGGCGGACGCCGACGTGTTGCCGGTGGAGGCGCAGATGACGGCCTTGGCGCCCTCCTCCTTGGCCTTGGTGATCGCCATGGTCATGCCACGGTCCTTGAAGGACCCGGTGGGGTTGGCACCCTCGACCTTGAGGTGGACCTCGCAGCCCGTGCGCTCGGAGAGCACCTGTGCGGGCACGAGCGGCGTGCCGCCCTCGCCGAGCGTCACGACCGGCGTGGTGTCGGAGACCGGAAGACGGTCCCGGTACTCCTCGATGATTCCGCGCCACTGGTGGGTCATTGCTGCTTACTCCCCTTCAACCCGCATGATGCTGGCGACACCACGCACGGTGTCGAGTTTGCGCAGCGCGTCGACGGTGCCGGTGAGGGCGGCGTCGGGCGCGCGGTGGGTGACGACGACGAGGGAGGCCTCGCCGTCCTTGCCCGTCTGACGGACCGTATCGATCGATACGCCGTGTTCGGCGAAGACCGTCGCGACCTGGGCGAGGACGCCCGGCTTGTCGGCCACGTCGAGGCTGATGTGGTAGCGCGTGACGACCTCGCCCATGGAGCTCACGGGCAGCTGCGTGTACGCGGAGTCGCCGGGTCCGGTGGCTTCGGCGAGCTTGTTGCGGCAGACGGCGACGAGGTCGCCGAGGACGGCGGACGCGGTGGGCGAGCCACCGGCGCCGGGCCCGTAGAACATGAGCTGTCCCGCTGCCTCCGCCTCGACGAAGACGGCGTTGTACGCGCCGCGCACCGAGGCCAGCGGATGGCTGAGCGGAATCATCGCGGGGTGCACGCGTGCGGTGACGGACTCGCCGTCGGCGGCTCGCTCGCAGATGGCGAGGAGCTTGATGGTGCAGCCCATGCGCTTCGCGGAAGCGAAGTCGGCGGCGGTCACCTCGGTCATGCCCTCGCGGTACACGTCGTCGAGGCGCACCCGCGTGTGGAAGGCGATCCCGGCGAGGATGGCGGCCTTGGCGGCGGCGTCGAACCCTTCGACATCGGCGGTGGGGTCGGCCTCGGCATATCCCAGCGCGGTGGCCTCGTCGAGGGCTTCCTGATAGCCGGCCCCCGTCGTGTCCATGGCATCGAGGATGAAGTTGGTCGTCCCGTTCACGATGCCGAGGACGCGGTTGACCTTGTCACCCGCCATGGACTCGCGCAGCGGCCGGATGAGCGGGATGGCGCCGGCGACGGCGGCCTCGTAGTACAGATCCCGCCCGTGCTCGACGGCGGCGGCGTGCAGCGCGGCGCCGTCCTGCGCGATGAGCGCCTTGTTCGCGGAGACGACCGAGGCACCGTGCTCGAAGGCGGTGGTGATCAGGGTCCGAGCAGGCTCGATCCCCCCGATCACCTCGACGATGACGTCGATGTCCCCCCGCTTGACCAGCGCGGTCGCATCGGTGGTGATGAGCGAGGGATCAATTCCCTCCCGGACCTTGGAGGGCCGGCGGACGGCGACCCCGGCGAGCTCCACCGGGGCACCGATCCTGGCTGTGAGGTCGTCGGCGTGCGTCGTCATGATGCGCGCCACCTCTGAGCCGACCACTCCACAGCCCAGCAGCGCCACCTTCAGCGGACGCGTACGCATCATCCGACCTCACTTCTCATACATCTACGGTGGAACCAGTCTCACCCACCGGAACAGACTTTCTGTCCATTGTCCGGATCCTGAGACATGTATTTCATTTTTTACGTCATCCGACGTCGAGACGCAGGAGATCTTCCTCCGTCTCGCGCCGCACGATCACCCGCGCCTCGCCGTCCCTGACGGCGACGACGGGCGGGCGAAGAGCGTGGTTGTAGTTGCTCGCCATCGAGCGGCAGTACGCACCGGTCGCGGGCACGGCGATCAGGTCGCCGGGCGCGAGGTCCGCCGGAAGGAAAGCATCCCGCACGACGATGTCCCCACTCTCGCAGTGCTTGCCGACGACACGCACAAGCACGGGCTCGGCGTCGGAGGAGCGGGAGACGAGGGCGACGGTGTACTCGGCGTCGTAGAGCGCGGTACGGATGTTGTCGGACATCCCTCCGTCCACCGACACGTACGTACGCAGCCCTTCGAGGGGCTTGATGGTGCCGACCTCGTAGAGCGTGAAGGCGGTCGGACCGACGATGGCGCGGCCGGGCTCGACGGAGATCCGCGGCGTGCGCAGCTTCGCGGCCGCGCACTCCCGGGCGACGATCTCGTTGAGCGCCTTGGCGATCTCGTGCGGCTCGCGGGGGTCGTCGTCGGAGGTGTACGCGATGCCGAGCCCGCCCCCGAGGTCGATCTCCGGCAGCTCCACGCCGTGCTCGTCGCGCACCTCGGCGAGCAGCTGCACGACGCGGCGGGCGGACACCTCGAACCCGGCCATGTCGAAGATCTGCGACCCGATGTGGCTGTGGATGCCGATGAGTTCGAGCCCGTCCAGCTTGAGGGCGCGCCGCACGGCCTCGGCGGCCTGCCCGCCCGCGAGCGCGATCCCGAACTTCTGGTCCTCGTGCGCGGTGGCGATGAACTCGTGGGTGTGCGCCTCGACGCCCACGGTCACCCGGATCTGCACGCGCTGCCGCTTGCCGAGCCGCTCGGCGATGTGCGAGACGCGCACGATCTCCTGGAAGGAGTCGAGCACGATGCGCCCAACGCCGGCCGCGATCGCCCGCTCGATCTCGTCCGGGGTCTTGTTGTTCCCGTGAAAGGCGATGCGCTCGGCGGGCATGCCCGCGTCGAGTGCGGTGGCAAGCTCCCCACCACTGCACACATCGAGATTGAGACCTTCTTCGTGCAGCCACCGCACGACGGCCCGGGAAAGGAACGCCTTCCCGGCGTAGAACACATCGGCGTCACTGCCGAAGGCGTCGCGCCAGGCCTGGCAGCGGGCGCGGAAGTCGGCCTCGTCGATGAAGTAGGCGGGCGTGCCGAACTCCTCGGCGAGCCGCGTCACTTCGATGCCGCCCGTACTGACGACGCCCTCGGGCGTACGGGTGACGGTGCGGGACCAGACCTTGGGGTCGAGGGCGTTCAGATCGGCGGGCGGAGCGCTGTAGTGGCCCTCGGGGAGTACGTCGGCGTGACGGGGGCCGGCGGGGTGTGCGGAACGGCTCATGGCTGTGTCGTCTCGTCTTTCACATGTCACAGGTGGTCGGGTGCGCTGATACCGAGCAGGGACAGGCCACCGGCAAGCACCGTCCCGGCGGCTTCGGCAAGCGCGAGCCGGGCGCGGTGGGCGGCCGAGGGTTTCTCGTCCCCCATCGGCAATATCTGCCCTTGGGCGGCGCGTCGCGTGGGCCTTTGTGGGGCGCGTGAGGTGTGCGGGTCACATGGGGCGCTCTGGAAGGCGAGGAAGGCGTCGGCGATGACGACGAGGTGCCGGGCGAGGCGGTCCGGGGCGCGGTGGCGCGCGGCGGAGGCGAGGACCGTGGGGTGGGCGGCGAGGGCGTCGAGGAGGGGGGTGGCGGGGGCGCCGATGTCGCCGGGGGCGGCCGCGAAACCGAGGTCGGCGGCGTTGCGGATGAGGGCGCGGGAGCGGGCGTGGGCGTACCGGACGCGGAAGAGGGGGTTGCTCTCGCGCTGCACGAGGTGCAGGTCGCCGCCCTGCTCGGGGGTGATGCGGGGGTGGTCGTGGGCGGCGGGGTGGAGCAGCGCCCAACGGGCGGCGTCGCGTCCGAGGCGGAGGGGGCTGACGGAGGTTGTCGCGGTTGTGGTTGCCGTCGCGGTCGTGGTCGCGGGGACGGGGCGCAGGGTGGGGAGGGGCTGCGGCGGCCGTCCGTGGGCGTCGACGTGCGCGCCGAGGATGTCCGTCCACGCCGGGTCGGGCACGTCGTCACAGCTGACGCGGACGAGGACGCCCTGGGAACGCAGAATGCGGCGGGCGCTGTCGGCGACGACGACGGCACGGATCTCACGGGGCACGTGGATCTGGGCGAGGGCACCGGTGTCGGGGTGCACGTGCCCGTAGCAGGGCCCACGCTCCAGGATTTCGCGTACGAGGGCTTCGTCGCGGGCGCCCGCGAGGGTGATGTTGAGGAACCCGGGCCCGGTGATGTCGACGCCTGCGATGCCGGGTTCGGCGGCGATCCGCGGGGCGAGGACCTCGGCCACCTGCCGGGGGGTGCGTCCGGCGGCGCGGGCGATCTGGAGGGCGACGTTGGTGGCGTAGTCGCCGGAGCCGCCGGGGCGGGGCTTCTCCACACGCACGGGTCCGCGCGTCGACGCGCCGCCGTCCGCGCCCAGCTCGCTGCCCAGCCCCAGGTCCGGTCCCCGACCCGGGCCCACGCTGAGCTCACCGGCATCGACGGCCTGACGCATGGCGCGCAGCACGGTGCGGGAAAGCTCGACGGGGGTCACGGGACCAAGCGTATGGGAGGAGGGGGGTGGGGAGGCGACTCGGTTTCGTGGATGGTCCGGGATGTGGACGGGGGTGGGGGTGGGGTCACAGGCGGGGCGGGGCGAGGTGGGGGCAGCTTCTGGACGGAGGCCGAGGTGGGGCGCATGCCCGGGGCGGGGGCGAGGTGGGGTCAGCCGCCGGGCTCAGGGCCGAGGCGATGCGGGGCCCCGAGCGGGACCGAAACGAGGTCGGCAACCTCCCGACTCGTGGTCCGCAGCGAGGCAGGGGCTCCGGAGCTGGGCCGAGGTGAGGTCGGCTTCCGGACTCGGCCATGGGCCGGGGCTGGGCCCCAGGGCGCGGTCGAGGTGGGGTCAGGCGCCGGACTCATGGACCGGGGTGGAGCGGAGCCCCAAACCCGGGGCGGGCCGGGCTGGGCCTGGGCGAGAATCAGCCGCCGGACTGCGCGGCGCGCTCCGCTTCGCCGAGACCGCCACCTACGACGCCTCCGCCCCCAGCGCCACAACCCCTGACCCGGCACTCGGCCGCTTCCCGGGCGGCCCCACGGCCCTGCTCACGCTGTTCCGCACGCCCGCCCTCACCACTTCCACTCCCTTCGCCCCTCCCCTCGAACATGAACTGCCGCACGGTGGCGACCAGTTCGTTCGGCTCAAAGGGCTTGGCGAGGAAGGCGTCGACGCCGACCTCCAGGCCGCTCTCGACCTCGTACTGCGTGCAAGCGCTGACGACGACGATGGGCACGTCACGCGTACGCGCGTCGGCACGGAGGCGGGCGGCGGTCCGCAGCCCGTCGAGCCGGGGCATCACGACATCGAGGGTGATCACATCGGGCTGGACCTGCTGCACGACGTCCAGGCATTCGACACCATCGGCCGCGGTCACGACCTCGAAGCCCTCCAGCTCGAGGTTGACCCTGATCAGCTGCCGGATGACCTTGTTGTCGTCCACAACAAGCACGCGGCCGGGCACGCCTGGCACAACTCGAGAGTAGGTCCGCGCCCGCCACCGCGTCCCGGTTTTCCCCACTTCCACCGCCCACGGACAAGCCGGCGCCGCCTCCCGGCCCCGCCGAGTCGGGCCCTCACCACGCCCCCGCGCGAGCCCCGGAATACCTGTTCATGGGGAGCCCCGAAGAGCTGGTAGGGTTCTACCCGTCGCCGCGCAACCCGCGACGGTACGCCCCCGTAGCTCAGGGGATAGAGCAACGGCCTCCGGAGCCGTGTGCGCAGGTTCGAATCCTGCCGGGGGCACCCTTCATGAGGTGCCCGAAGACCCCGTCACCAGCGGAAACGCTGAGGCCGGGGTCTTTGCGTATGTGCAGGCAGACGCAGATGCCACGTAGCGGAGCCGAGCAGACCTCTGCTTCTTGTTACGCCATGCTCTCCCACGACCACACTGCAGGCGGCCGTGCGTCTGGTGAAAGTGCTCCAGCCCTGCGGCCATCAGCCGCTGGCTGCAAGTCAGACAGCTGGAGGAGTTGGAGGATTTCGTGGATGTGACCACGCTTGCCGTCGCACTCATCACCGTCGGAGGAACGTTGGGCGGAACCCTTGGTGGGGCGGTGCTCAGCCAGCGCGCCAACCGGGAACAGAACGAGCGGGTGGACCGTGAACGAGAGCAGGAGCGCTACGAGCAGGCGATACAAACCCGCCAAGATCTCTATGCCCGTCTGAATACCACCGCTCGCGCTTACCGAGTCGCCGCCAGGGACGCCGTCTTGGCAGCGAAGCGCGGTGAAAGCATCGACCCGGCTCTGCTCGAAAGCGCGAAGGAGGCCTGGGCGGACGAGTACTCCCAGGCACAGATGGCACTGGCCAAGGATGTCCTGGACGTAGCCTCGGCCATCAACAGATCTCTTGGGGTCGGGTACGCGGTCGTCAAGCATCTACCGAGCGGCCCTGATCTCAACGGGGCATATCAGCGGGCCGATACATGGTTCAGTGGCCCACTGTCTGATGGCGTATACCTGCTACGAGTCACGCTGCGACATGACCTCGGAGTCGAGGTCGACCCCGATTTCGAAGAGACCCGTGCGCAGATGCTTGCCACGCTCGACAGTGCACGGGAGAACCTCGCGCATCTGCTGGCTACCGAAGGAGCCCAGACAAGCGAACCGGCCGCCTAGGCTCGAGGAGGTGCTCTCACTCGTACTCGCGCAGATCCGGTGACGAGGGGGGATGGCGTTCAGGGCGTGCGTTCGGGAAGCAGAGGCTGGCCCTGGCGTCTGTAGTCGGGCGTGTCCCTTCCGCATAGCGCGCGGTGATAGCGAATGTGCTCTGTGCTCATTTCGTGGGCGGGGTGTCGACGGAGTGCTCCGATGGAGGTGCCGTCAGCGGTGGCACGGACGACGCCGTCGGGGTCGATGTACAGCGCCAGCGTGTCGAATTGCACGTGGTGGTTCGGGCAGAGGACCAGCAGGTTGGCCTGCTCGTCGGGGCCGTCGTGCGGTCGGCCCAGACCACGGATGTGAGCAGCCTCGCTGTAGGTACCGAAACGGGTGCGCAGTTGTAGGCCGCAGATCTGACAGCGATCACCGTGCAACTTCTTCACTCTGGCCGTCAGGGCAGTGTCACGGACGACACGGGAAGTGGTGATGGCACGCCGTGCGACCGGGCTTGTCTCCTCCTCCGTGTTCTCCGTCTGCTCCGAAAAATCCTCGACACCACTCGCGCTTTCGTAGCCGGCCAACCCCAGGCGTTCCATAAGGGCGCCCTGGTCGATATCCGCGAGGTAGGTCTCCCGCAGGACTGCGACGGCCTGGGACCGCACGCACGCGTCAGCCAACAACTGCTCAGCCTGCTTGGTTACTCCTGCCTTGGGATTGAGCCTGTCGAACGTTGCGGCGTGAGCCACCGCGGCCTGCTCGGACGGGATGCCGTGCACGTCCCACAGGTCACTGGTCCGGAGATGCCAGAACGGGTATTCAGGAGTTATTCCGGATTCGGGAAGACCGAACTCTGCCAACAACCCTCCCACCTCTTCGCGGAACTGTAGCCACGGCGCGAGGGGAGGCTTTCCCGTGGCCACCCTGGAGATTCCCCATAGCAGAGCCAACGGCTTGTGTCTGCTCTGTCGACCGTTCCTCTTGTGAACCTTGAGGTTCCTCAGCCTCTCCATGAGCGCACTCACCGTGAGCCCGTCCGATGATCCAGTCGATACAGAAGGGGACGAAGCAGGATCTTCGGTGCGCCGTGGGGCGGGAAACAGTGCAGTGGGATTGAGAGCGGTGGATTCACGGGCATCCGCAGACCCGTGTCGATCGGGGCCGCCGTCTTCAGCGGAGCCATTGGGCTCCCGCTTCACCTCGGGCAACACTGCGTGCCCCTGCTCCACCCACTGTCGCCAGGACCGGGGGCCGATCTCGACCGTGTCCGCGGCCGAGAGGCCAGGATTGCCTCGCGCCTCGATCCAGGCCCAGTCCAGTTGGTCGTCTTCTGCGCTCAGGTCCAACAGCGCCAAGTCATATTGGTAGTTGGGGAAGGGTTTACCCTCCGCCTCCTGCTCGACCTGCTCGACGCCTTCGATGACTGCCACGCCGCAGAACTGGACGTAACCCTTCGGCGTTTTGTTTCGCGTCACAGCAGCGAATACCAGCAGTGGAACGGCCAGGGCACGCTGTTCCGGCGTGCTCGCCCGGTGTTCGGCCAGCGCCTCCAACAGCACCGCATTACCCGGGGTACTTCCGAGTGGTTCTGCGTGGTCGACCCTGTGATCCCCGAAGTAGCGGATGCGGCCGTTGTCGAGGTCGAACACGTCATGCCAGGGAGTTTCAGTCGTGCCTGCCTTCCACGGGCTGGAACGGATCAGAATCGATGGGCGCCGCCGCCCCTCCGGGGTCTTGACCTTGGCAGTCGGATTGATTCCCTTGCTGAGCTGAACCGGAGCGAGAACTCCGGAAGCCGTGGCGTGATGAATGTTCGGGTATCCATCGATGAGCTCTACCGAAGGGTCCCTGTTCCGGGCAGATCGATACACACCACCGACGCGCAACTGGCTTCCCACCGCACTCCCCCTCATCCCACCGCTCTACTTCTCCTATTTTGCCAGGTCGGTGTTGCTCACTCATCTACGGTGCACCCGCTTCAGTACGTCACAACCTCCCCTTCTACGGCTCCTGATGGAACGAGGCCCGCGGGGTGTGGCGTCGTAGGGGAAGGAGAGTGGGGGGCGAGTGGGGGAGGGAGAAAGGGGAGGGGAGAGCGTGATTCGGTCGTGTTTGAGCAGTGAGGGTGTGCCGCGCGAGGAGCGGTTCGGGTGGTGGGGTGGGCTCAAGGCCGCTTCGCCCATCGTGACGACTCTGCGGAGTGATCACACCGATGACTTTCCCGTCGCGGTCGACCATGTCGATCTCGGGGCCTCGACGGTCACCACCATGTCGTATCCGTCGGCCGAGGTGCGGCGTATCGAGCGGCACATCCGTAGAGGGGATCCCGGCAGTTTGCAGGTCTCGCTGACCCTGTCGGGGCTCAGCGGGTTCGAACAGGGCGGGCGCAACGTGCGGTTCGGGCCCGGGAGTCTTCTTCTGTACGAGTCGTTCTCGCCTTTTGAGGGGGGATGCGGCAACACGATGGTAGGAGTGGTGGGAGTGGGCTGACTCGGAGCAGCGTGGCCACGTGGCCCCTGCATCTGCTGCCCTTTCCCGTCGACCGGCTCTCCGACGTCGTCTCCCGGCCGCTCTCGAGTCAGGAGGGGTTCGGGGCCCTGCTCGCTCGGTTCATGCGGCAAGTCGGGGAGGATGTGGGGAGCGCTGCCGTCGGGTGCTCGCCGATCCGGCGTTCGCCGCCGTGCCCGTCTTTGCCGTCGCCGCCCGGTGGGGCTTCACGCAGCCCGCCGTCTTCACCCGCGCCTTCCGTGCCGCGTACGGGCTCACACCCAGCGACGTACGCGCGCGGGCGCTGGCGGGACACCGGAGCGCGTCGGTGGCCAACGGGTGTGCGCCCATGGTCAATGACGTCGGCTGAGGGGCTGGGAAGACTGGTGCGCGGCGGCGAGCTCGGGGGTCGCCGCCGGTGTTCGCCCCTGCGCCCGTGTATCGGGGGAGGGCGCAGGGGCGTGCGTCTGTGACCAGTACGTCTCGTCTCGTGGGCGTCTCTTGGGCGTCTCCGCGTGACCGTGTGCGAGGTTCCTTCGACCGTCCGTGCCTTCACATCATGTCGATCCTGTGCATCTTTGCCGTCGGCACCATGGAAGCCGGACCAGGCGGGCCATCTTGCCGGGTGGCACCTTCGAACGCCGTGATAGCACGGGGTGATCACTTTCGAAGGAGGGGACGACCTCGTGGGCATCTTCAGCCGTCGCCAGACCGGCACCACCGCCACCCTTGAGCCGACGCCGGCCGGCGGTGTCGCGCTCGACTCCGCGTTGCGGGAGCTGACGGGGCAGTGGACCATCGACCGGCCGCACAGCCGTGTCGGGTTCTCCGTGCGGCACGCGATGGTCACCACCGTCCGGGGTGCCTTCGCCGACTACGACAGCACGCTGTACTTCGACGGCGACCGGCCCTCCGAGTCGCGCGCCGAGATCGTCATCCGGGTCGGGAGCGTCGACACCGGTGTGGAGCAGCGGGACGCACATCTCGTCGGCAGCGACTTCTTCGACGCGCGGCGCTACCCGGAGATGGTGTTCCGCAGCACCTCCACCGTCCATGAGGGCGGGGAGAGCTTCCGCATGTACGGGGATCTGACCATCCGGGACGTCACCCGCCCCGTCGACCTGCAACTCGACTACCTGGGGTCGGTCGTGGACCCCTTCGGCTTCGAGCGCGTCGGCTTCGACGGCACCACCACCATCGACCGCACCGAGTGGGGCCTGGTCTACAACCAGCGGCTCGCGGCGGGTGGCACGATGGTCAGCGAGAAGGTCCGGTTGCAGTTCGACATCTCGGCGATCCGGTTCACCGGGTAGTTCGGCATCTCGGCGCTCCGGTTCACCGGGTGGGCGGTTCGGGGTCTCGCGTGTGTCAGTGCGATGCTGGCGGCGTTGCAGCAGGACACCGTGCTCGTCGTGATCACGACGAGCACACCGTGAACACCGCCGCCGTACGCGGCACGCGAAAGGAGGGCGCGCTCGTGGGCGACTGGATACGTTGCTTCCACCCCGCACCCCACGCCGGGACCCGTCTGCTCTGTTTCCCGCACGCGGGCGGTTCCGCCAGCGCCTACCACCCGCTGTCGGCCGCCGTCAGCGGAGTCGTCGACCCGCTGGTCGTGCAGTATCCGGGGCGGCAGGAGCGGTTCGGTGAGCCGTTCGCCGAGCGGGCCGACGACGTCGTGGACGCCGTGCTCGCCGCGCTCCCCCGGTGGGACGGCGGGGCGCCGACGGCGCTGTTCGGGCACAGCATGGGCGCGGTCCTCGCGTTCGAGACCGCGCGGCGCATGACCGCGGCGGGGCATCCGCCCGCGGCTCTCTTCGTCTCCGGGCGGCAGGCCCCCTCGCTGCCCCGGCGGCCGGCGGCGGTGGTGCGGCCGGTCGACGAGATGTCCGACGACGAGCTCGTCGCGGAGATGCGGAAGCTCTCCGGCACCGCGAACGAGCTGTTGACCTCCCCCGAGCTGCTGCCGATCATCCTGCCGCCGGTACGCGCCGACTACCGCCTCCTGGACCACCACGTCCACCGGAGCGGGCCCCCGCTCGACTGCCCCGTCGTCGCCCTCACCGGCGACGCCGATCCCCGCGTCACCGTCGAGAGCGTGCGGGCCTGGGAGAGCGAGACCCGCGGCCCCTTCTCCTGCCATGTGCTGGACGGGGGCCACTTCTTCCTCGACCGGCATCGCGCGTACGTCACCGAAGTCATCGCCTCCACCCTGGTGGGGCGGAACGCGTCGACCCGGTGACGTCCGGGCGCCTCGCCCTCACTCCGCCTCGAACTCCGCGAGCAGCGCGTCCAGCGAGTCCTCCGCCTCGTCCGGCTCCTTCGAGCCGACGATGCGGGCGGCCAGTTCCTGGAGGGTCAGCTCCTCCAGGAACAGGGTGATGGGCACCTCGATGCCGAAGTCGTCCCGGAGCCTGCCGACCAGGTGGACGGCGGTCAGCGAGTCGCCGCCCGCCGCGAAGTAGGTCATCTCCGGGGCGACGGGGGTCTCCAGGCCGAGGGCCTCGGCGAGGAGTTCGGAGATCGCCTTGGTGGCGGGGGCCTCGGGCGCGGTGGTCTCGGTCGGTGTCGGGGCCGTCGGGGAGTGTGTCGGGGTGTGCGCCGATGGGTGCGGCAGCGTCAGTGCTCCGTGGCTCTCCCCCGCGAACGGGTACGTCGGCAGGCTCACCCTGCGGCCCCCGCCCGCCCCGGCCGCCCCGCCCGGCTCCTCCGGCCAGAGGACCGTGCCGCCCTTCAGCCATACCTCGCCCAGCTCCCGCAGCCCCTCGGTCCGCTCCGGGTCCCCCTCCGTGTCGTTCGTGGGGCGGCCCTCCGCGAGCGCTGTCAGCCGCTCGGCGGCTTCCGCCGGGTCCGAGGCCAGGACGTACGCGCGTACGTCCATGGGGGTGCGGCCGGTCCGCAGGGTGTGCGCCACGTCCGCGAGGGACGGGGCACCGGGGGCGCGGAGCGCGGTGGCCAGGGTGCCCGCGAGCGTGGTGAGGGCCGTCTCCGTGCGGGCGGAGAGCGGCAGGAGTTCGGTGCGGGGGCCGGGCGGGGTGGTCTCCGGTGGCGCGGGGCGTGCCGGGGCCTCCTCCACGACCACGTGGACGTTCGTGCCGCCGATGCCGAGCGAGCTCACTCCCGCGCGGCGCGGGCCCTCGGCCGGGCGCGGCCACGGGGCGGGGCGGTCCACGACGTGGAACGGAGTGGCGTGCAGGCGGAGTTCGGGGTGGGGGCGGGTGACGTTGACGGTGGGCGCCAGTGTGGCGTTCTCCAGCATGAGCACGACCTTGATGAGCGAGGCCACGCCCGCGGCCGCGTCCAGATGGCCGATGTTGGACTTCACGGAGCCGATGCCGATGCCGATTCCGGTGCCGGTGTCAGTACCGACGTCGCCCGGCTCCCGATTGCGCCTCCCGAACGCCTCCGTCGCCGCCGTCAGCTCGATGCGGTCGCCCAGTTCCGTCGCCGTTCCGTGGGTCTCCACGTACTGGGCCGCGGACGGTCGCAGGCCCGCCGCCGACCACGCCTCGACGATCGCCGCCGTCTGCTGTTCCACTCCGGGGGCGGTGAAGCCGACCTTCGTGGCGCCGTCGTTCGTCAGCGCGCTGCCGCGTACGACCGCGCGGATCGGGTCGCCGTCCGCGAGGGCGTCCGCGAGGCGGCGCAGTACGACGACGCCCACGCCGCTGCCCGGCACGGTGCCGCCCGCCTGCTCGTCGAAGGGGCGGCAGCGGCCGTCGGCCGAGAAGATGCCGCCCGCGTAGTGGACGTAACCCTGCCTGCGTACGGTGTCGACGCTCACGCCGCCCGCGAGCGCGGTGTCGCACTCGCCGAGGAGCAGTGCCTGGGCGGCGAGGTGCACCGCCGTCAGCGAGGTCGAGCACGCCGTCTGGACGGTCAGGCTCGGTCCTTCGAGGCCGAGACGGTAGGAGATCCAGGGGGCGAGGAACTCGCGGTCGGTGAGGATGCGGATCTGCATCGCGCCGATCGAGGCGGCCAGGCGGCGGTCGGTGTGGGCGGCGAGCATGTGCTCGGTGGGGCTGCCGCCGACGTACACGCCGGTGCGGTCCCGCGCGGCGAGCGGGTCGCGGCCGGCGTCCTCCAGTGCGGCCCAGGCGGTCTCCAGGAGGAGCCGGTGCTGGGGGTCGAGCGCGGCGGCCTCGGTGCGGTTGAAGCCGAAGAGTGCGGCGTCGAAGCGGTCGGCTCCGGCGAGGTGGCCCTTGGCCGGTACGTGGTTCGGGTCGCGCAGCTCCGCCGGGTCCGCGCCGTCGGCGAGCAGCTCCTCCTCGGTGAAGTCGGCGATGGAGCAGACGCCGTCGCGGAGGTTCACCCAGTAGGTGGCGAGATCGGGGGCGCCCGGGAACCGTCCACTCATCCCGACGATCGCGATGGCCGAGTCGAGGTCGCCGACGGGGTCGGTTTCCGTCTGGGGGCCGGTGTCGGGGCCCGAGTCGCGGTTCCAGGGTGCTGGCTCGGTCATCGTGACGTGCCCTTTCTGGAGCGGAGCCGTTGTGCGGCGGCGTTCTGGCGCGCGCGTCGGTCGGTTCCACGGCGCTCGGCGGGGGTGGTGGAGGCGGTCGGGGCGGTGGAGGCGGTCGGGGCGGTGGGGGTGGCGGCCTCGTCCAGGTGTGCCGCGACCAAGGCGACCGTGGGGTGGCGGAACAGGTCGACCAGCGTCAGCTCCTTCGCTGCCTCCGCCCTCGTCTCCGTCTCCCGGAGCGCTTCGAGCACCCCCAGCAGGCGTACGGAGTTGCCGCCCAGGTCGAAGAAGTTGTCGTGGACGCCGACCCGGTCCAGGGTCAGGGCACGGGCCCACACCTCCGCCACGCGCCGCTCGGTGGGGGTGCGCGCCTCGGCGTACGTACGGGTCGGCTTCCGCCGCTCGGTGGACGGTTCCGGCAGGCGCGGGCGGTCGATCTTGCCCGAGCGGTTGAGCGGCAGCTCGTCGAGGTGGACGTAGACCTCCGGCAGCATGTAGCCGGGCAGGCGTGCGGCGAGGTGGGCGCGGAGGGATTCGTCCGTGGGGGTCGCGCCGTCCCGGGGCACGACGTACGCGACGAGGCGCTGTTCGGCCCCGCTCCCGCGTACGGCGGCCGCGGCGACCGCGACATCCGGGGAGCCGGCCAACAGCGCCTCGATCTCGCCGAGTTCGATGCGGATGCCGCGCAGCTTGACCTGGGAGTCGGAGCGGCCGAGGTAGTGGAGGCGTCCCCGGGCGTCGACGCGGGCGAGGTCGCCGGTGCGGTACATGCGGGAGCCCGGCGGCCCGAACGGGTCGGCCACGAAGCGTTCCGCGGTCATGCCGGGGCGGCCGATGTAGCCGCGGGCGAGCGAGGCGCCCGCGATGTAGACCTCGCCGGTCACGCCGGGCGGCACGGTCCGCAGCCGGGCGTCGAGGACGTGCACGCGCGAGCCGGGCACCGGGCGGCCGATCACCACGGGTTCGCCGGGCGCGAGGTCGGCGGTGGTGGCGTAGACGGTGGCCTCGCTCGGCCCGTACGCGTTGACGATCCGGCGGCCCGGCTCGCTGAGCCGCTCGACGAGCTCGGCGGGGCAGGCCTCGCCGCCGACGGCGAGCGTACGCAGCTCCGGCAGGCGGCCCGTCACGTCGGGCAGCAGCATCGCGGCGGACGGCGGCAGGAACACGTACGTGATGCGGGAGTCCCGCAGCCGGGCGTACAGCGCGTCGCCGAGCCGTTCGTCGTCCCGCGCGATGTGCAGTTCGGCGCCCGCGACCCAGGCGAAGAAGAGGTCGGAGACGGCCACGTCGAAGCCGAACGACACGAACTGGAGCACACGGTCGTCGGCGGTGACGGGGAACTCCGGCCGCACGCCGACGGTCAGGTTGAGCAGCGCGCGGTGCTCGACGGCCACGCCCTTCGGGACGCCCGTGGAGCCGGAGGTGAACAGGACGTAGGCGAGGTCCTGCGGGGTGGGCCGGTCCGTGGGGGGCGGGGCGGCGGCGTCCCCCTGAAGGCCGGTGTCGGTGGGGTTGCCGGTGGAATTACCGTCTGAGATGGCGGAGTTGTCGGTAGGTTCGTCCGCGCGCACGCACCGCACACCGAGGGCCTCCCCCTGGGCCGTGGTCTCCGCCGCCGTCACGAGCAGGCCCGTGCCCGACGCCTCGACCATGTGCGCGAGGCGCGCGTGCGGATGGGCCTGGTCCAGGGGCACGTACGCGCCGCCCGCGCGGAGCACGGCGAGGGCCGCGATGCCCATCTCGGGCGAGCGGGGCAGCAGCAGGCCGACCCGGACACCGGGCCGCACCCCCGCGGCGCGCAGCCGCGACGCCAACGCGTCGGCAGCGGCGAGGAGTTCACGGTAGCTGAGCCGGACGTCGCCGCAGACGAGGGCGGTGGCGTCGGGGCGGGCGGCGGCGACGTCCGCGATCAGGCCGGGGACCAGGCGGTCGGTGGGCGCGGCCTCGGCGGTGCGGTCGGCGGCGGCGAGGGCGCGGGCGCGTTCGTCGGCCGGGACGGGGTCGAGGGTGGAGAGCGGCGCGTCGGGGTGGGCGAGGGCCGTGTCGAGAAGGGTCTCGAAGGTGCGGACCCAGCCGCGCACGGTGGCGGCCTCGAAGAGATCGGTGCGGTAGATGAACTGCGCGGCGAGCTCGCCGTCGTCGGCGCCCGCGCCGCCGCGACCGCGCCCTGGTCCGCTCCACCGCTCCACGTGCAGGTGGAGGTCGAACTTGGCTGCGGGCAGCTCCAGTTGTACGCGCTCCACGTGGGCGTCCGTGAGCGCGAGGGAGAGGTCGGTGTCGTCGTCGTACGCGAAGACCAGCTGCACCACCGGATCGTGGCTGGTCTCGCGGGCCGGGGCGAGCGCGTCCACGACGGACTCGAACGGGGCGTCCTGGTACGGCTGTCCGGCGAGCAGCTCGGCCCGGACGCGCCCGATCAGCTCGGTGTACGACGGGTCGCCCGCGAGGTCGACGCGGAGCGCCAGGGTGTTGGTCAGCATGCCGACCATCTCCTGGAGCTCGGGCCTGTCGCGTCCGGACACCGGATATCCGATGACCAGGTCGTCGCGGCCGCTGAGCCGGCCGAGGAACGCGGCGTACGCGGCGAACAGCGCCATGAACGGGGTGGCGCCCCGGGTCCGGGCGGTCTCCGCGAGGCGTGCGCGGACCCCGCCGCCCAGCAGGAACCGCTCGCTGCCGCCCGCCGCCGAGCGCACGGCGGGGCGCGGCCGGTCCAGGGGCGGCGAGACGACCTCGGGCGCGCCGCGCAGCCGGCCGGCCCAGTGCGCGACGGCTTCGGCGTAGGCGCCCTCGGCCTGGCGTTCGCGCTGCCAGACGGCGAAGTCGGGGTATTGGAGGGGTGGTTCGGACGGCTCGGGGGCGGGACGGGCCACCCGGGGCTCGACCTCGTACTCGGCTCCGCGCCCGGACTCCGCTTCGTACGCGGCGGACAGGTCGCGCAGGATCACACCGAGGGACCAGCCGTCGCAGATCAGGTGGTGGGCGACCAGCAGGACGCGATGGCTGCCGTCGTCGACGGCGTACACCGTGCACCGCAGCAGCGGTCCGGTCGCCGGGTCGAAGGGGCGGGTGGCGTCGGACCGCAGCCGCTCGTCCGCCTCGGGCGCCCGCACGTCCTTCTCGACGGTGAGGTGCGCGCGGCCGGACGCGGCGACGATCTGTGTCTGCGCACCGTCGGCCGCGGTGCGGAAGACGGTACGCAGGGACTCGTGCCGGGCGACCAGGGCGTCGAGCGCGCGGGTGAACGCGCCCAGGTCGAAGGGGCCGTGTACGGCGAAGGCGGCGGGGACGTTGTACTGGGCGGTGCCGGGGTTCATCCGGTCGAGGACCAGGAGGCGGCTCTGGGCGTCGGAGACGGGGAACTCGTACTCCTCGATGTCCACTGGTTCACTCTCCCTGGAGCGTGTGTTCAAGGACGGCGGCCACCCGGGCCGCCGGTTCCGCGTCGAGCACCTCGGCGTGGCCGCACGCCAGTTCGTGCACCTCGACCGCCGCGGCGGCGCGCCGCCAGCCCGCCGCCTTCACCTCGGTGGGGATCGCCTCGGGGTCACGGGTGGCGGCGAAGAGGAGCACGGGGCCGTCGTACGGCGACGGGCACCAACTCCGGCCCAGGCGCACGTGGTTGGCGACCGCGCGGGTCAGGGCGGCGAGGCGGCGCTCGCCGATTCCGTCGAGCGCGGCACCTTCCTCCCGGATGATGCGCCGCGCCTCGTCCTCCACGACGTCGGCGGCGAGCGGCGTGCGGGCGATCTCGGGCGGCTTCGGCATGGCGTCCACCACGGCGAGCAGGCCGACCTCCTCGCCCGCGGCCCGCACCCGCACCGCCATCTCGTGGGCGACGGGCCCGCCGAAGGACCTGCCGAGCAGGAGGTACGGGCCGTGTGGTTGGACGGTACGTATGCGTGCCAGGTAGGCGTCTGCCAACTCACTCACTGAGGAGTGGAGTTGCGCGGCCTCCCCGTTGTCCTGCGAGAGGGCGGGGGTCTGTAGGGCGTACACCGGGCGGCCGGGGTCGAGGTGGGGCAGCAGGGCCGTGTAGGCCCAGCCCACGCCGAGCCCGGGGTGCACGCAGAACAGCGGGGTGCGGTCGCCCGCCGCGCGCAGGGCGAGCAGGGGGGCCAGGCTGTCGGCGGCGTCGGGCTCGGGCTCCGGGCCTGGCTCCGGGTCGGACGCCGTGTCCCGTCCCGGTTCCGGCCCGTCGACGCGGGCGATGAGTGCGGCGGGCGTCGGCGCGGCGAAGAGCGTGGCGACCGGGACGCGTACGCCCCACTCCCCCTCGATGCGGCCCACGAGCCGCAGCGCGCTCAGCGAGTGCCCGCCGGCCGCGAAGAAGTCGGTGTCGGGCCCGGCGTCCACGATCCCGAGGACCTCCCCGAACAGCGCGCACAGCTCCTTCTCGCGGGCGGTACGCGGGGCCCGCCGGGATCGGGGGGCGTGCGGGGTGCGCGAGGGCGTGGTTGCGGTGCCGGGTTCGGGCAGCGCGGCCCGGTCGGTCTTGCCGTGCGGGGTCAGCGGCACGGCGTCGATACGGGCCCAGGCGGTGGGCAGGAGGTGGGCGGGAAGGAGCCGGGCGGCGGCCGCCCGGACACGGTCCAGGGGGTCGGGGCCGGGGTTGGCGGTGGGCTCGGAGTCGGGGTCGGGGTTGGCGCGACGGGTTCCGGGCGGGGGCGTCGCGTCTTCGGACAGGATCACCCACGCAGCCAGCCGCTTGCCGCCGTCCGGGCCGGGCACGGGCCCCACCACCGCGCGGATCACCCCGGGGCACGTGGCCAGGGCCGCCTCGACCTCGGCCGGTTCGACGCGGAAGCCGCGGATCTTCAGCTGGTCGTCGGCGCGGCCCGTGAAGACGAGGGCGCCCGAAGGGGTTCTGCGGGCCAGGTCGCCGGTGCGGTACATGCGGGTGCCGGGGGCGCCGTGCGGGTCGGCGACGAAGCGTTCCGCGGTGGCGCCCGGCCGGCCGACGTACCCGTGGGCGAGGCCCGCCCCCGCGACGTACACCTCCCCCACGCAACCGTCCGGGACGGGCCGCAGCCGTGCGTCGAGCACGTGGACGCGCGTGCCGTCGAGGGGCCGCCCGATCGGCACCGGGCGGCCGCTCGACGGTACGGGCTCCGTGACGTGGTGGGCCGTGGCGAACACGGTCGTCTCCGTGGGTCCGTAACCGTTGACGACGGTCGTGCCGGGGCAGTGCTCGCGGACCCGGCGCACCGCCTCCGGGGCCACGACGTCGCCGCCGGTCCACACCTCCCGCGCCGCGCGCAGCGCCTCGGGCGCCAGCTCCGCGACCGCGCGGAACAGTTCGGCGGTGAGCCACAGCGCGGTGACGCCGCGCTCGGGCAGTATTCGGGCCAGCAGGGCCGGCGTGACGGGCTCGTCCGGGCAGATCACCACCGTGCCGCCGGTCAGGAGCGGCACCCACACCTCGTAGGTGGCGGCGTCGAAGGTGTGCGGGCTGTGCAGCAGCACGCGGCGGTGTGCCGGGCCGGTGAAGCGGCTGTCGGCGGCGAGCTCGACGACGGCCCGGTGCGGGACGGCGACGCCCTTCGGCACGCCACTCGACCCGGACGTGTACATCACGCAGGCGGTGGACTCGGGGCGGGCGGCGTCATCGGTGAGGGGGCCGCCCTCGGGTGACGTCCCGCGTACGCCCAACTGGCGTACCCCAGAGGGTAGGTCCGGGGTCGGGCGGCCGGCGTCCGAGTCCCCTTCCACCACCACCAACTCCGCCGACGCCGCGTCGAGCAGCCGCGCCAGCCGCTCCGGCGGGTGGGACGGATCCAGCGGCAGCCAGCAGGCGCCCGCCTTGACCACCGCGAGCTGCGCGACGACCAGGGACGGTGAGCGGCGCAGCAGCAGGCCCACGGTGGCGCCCGGGGTGACGCCCGCCGCGACGAGACGACGGGCCACGCGGTCGGACTCCGCGTCCAGTCGGGCGTACGTGAGGACGTCGTCGTCGGCCTCGACGGCTGGTGCGTCCGGGGTGCGGGCGGCGTGCGCGGCGAACCGGGCCGTGATGGTGGCCGGTCCGGCGGCCGCGGGTCCCGGCGCTCCGGCCGCCCGTGCCAGCAGCTCCCGGTGTTCCCTCTCCGGGAGTACGTCGATCCGGTCGGCCGGGGCGGTGGGATCGGCCGCCAGTTGCTCCAGGGCCCGCTCCATGCGGGCCGCGACGGCTGCCGCGGAGATGCCGAGGCGGCAGCTCACCGCGAGGAGCATGCGCTCCCCCGCGACGACGGCGAGCGTCACGGGGTAGTGCGTGGCGTCGCGGACCTCGGTCACCCGGACCGCGTCCGGGCCGTCCTGCGCACCCTGCGTCCCGTCTGCCCCCCGTGCCTCGCGGGGGAAGTTCTCGAACGCCAGGACGGAGTCGAAGAGGTCACCCGCTCCCGCCCCTGCCGCCTTCTGCACTTCGGCGAGGTGCACGTGGTGGTAGGCGCCGAGGCGCGACTGCTCGTCCTGGATGCGGGTGAGCAGCTCGGTCACGGTCTCGCCGGCGCGCAGGCGTACCCGTACGGGCAAGGTGTTGATGAACAGGCCCACCATCTCGCCCGCTCCGGGCAGGTCGTGCGGGCGGCCCGAGACGACGCCGCCGAAGACCACGTCCCGGGCGCCGGTCATCCGGGCGAGCACCAGGGACCAGGCGGCCTGCGTCAGGGTGTTGAGGGTGACGCCCGCCTCGGCGGCGCGGCGCGCCAAGGCGACGGTCAGTTCGGCGGTGAGGTGGAGCCGGACGGTGTCGGGGTCCGCCGTCTCACCGGACGCACCGCCGTCCTCCTCCGCGGGCGCCAGCCGTGCCGGGCGCTCCAGGCCCGTGAGCGCCTCGCGCCAGGCCGCCTCGGCCCGGCCCTGGTCCTGGCGGCTGAGCCACAGGGCGTACTGGCGGTAGGGCACCGCGGGCGGCAGTGTCCTGCCGGTGACGAGCGCCGCCAGGTCGCGCTCCAGGACCGGGATCGACCAGCCGTCGAGCAGGATGTGGTGGAAGGACAGGACGAGTTCGTGGCCCGCGTCGTGCCGCACGAGCGCGGCGCGGAGCAGGGGCGGGCGTGCCGGGTCGAAGCGCCGCGCACGGTCCTCGGCCAGCAGCTCCGCCACGCCCGCCTCGACGTCGTCGGGCTCCCGGCCGGTCAGGTCGACGACCGTCCACGGCACGGTGACGGCGTGCGGGATCACCTGCACGGGCCGTTCGAGACGTTCGTGCCGGAAGCAGGCGCGCAGGCTGGGGTGGCGCGCCATGAGGGCGTCGAGTGCGGCGCGCACCGCGTCCGGGGCGACCGCGGGGCCGATACGGAAACGGGCCTGGACCAGGTAGGGGTCGGGGCGCGGTTCGGGGTCCTCGCTGTCCCGCACGGCGTGGAAGAGCAGGCCCTCCTGGACCGGGGTGAGGGGCAGGACGTCCGCGATGCGTGCGCTCATCGGGCGCCCTCCGTGCCGGGTGCGCCGGGATCGCCGGGTGCACTGGGTGCGCCGGGATCGCCGGGATCGCCGGGATCGCCGGGATCGCCGGGTGCATCGTCTAGGAGGCCCGCCATGTCGCCTTCGAGCATCGCGAGCTGGTCGGGCGAGAGGCTGACGAGCGGGAAGTCGGAGGGGGTCGCGCCCACCGGGCCGCTCCGCTCCGTCTCCCGCACGAGGGCGTCGAGCGTCTCGCGCCACAGTGCGGCGAGTTCACGTATCTCCTCGTCCGCCAGCACCCCTTCCGCGTACGAGAAGGTGGCTTCGAGGCGCAGCCCGTCCGCGCCCTCCCTGGCGAGGGCGTCGACCTCGACGGCGTGGCCGAGCGGCACCGCGTCGGCGCCGCCGTCGAGCAGTTCGCCGCCCGCCGCGTCGCCGGCCGTGAGGCGGCCCAGGTAGTTGAACCGCACGTCGGGAGCGGGGTGTGCGGCGAGGACCGGGGACGTGCGCGGGTTGAGATGGCGCAGCAGCCCCCAGCCGATACCGCCGTTCGGCACGGCCCGCAGCTGCTCCTTGACGGACTTGAGCGCCTCGCCGGACGCGGCGTCGTCCGCCGCCGCTGCGTCACCCGTCGCCGCGTGCCGCCCGATGTCGAGCAACACCGGGTACTGGATCGTGAACCAGCCGACCGTCCGGGACACGTCCGCGGGCCGGGACAGCGTCTCCCTGCCGTGGCCCTCCAGGTGCACGAGGAGCCCGGTGCCCGCACCCCGGTGCCGTACGGCCGCGACGGTGAGGGCGGTGAGGAGGACCGCGTCGGGGCCGCAGTTGTAGGCGGTCGGCACCGTGGTGAGGGCGGCGGTGGTGAGCGCGGCGGGCAGCTCGACGGTAAGGGTCGCGCGCCGCGCGCCCGCCCCCGGATCCCCGTCAGCGTCCCGCGCACCCGACCCCGACCCCGAACCCGAACCCCTGTCAGCGTCCCGCACGCCTGACCCGGGATCCCTGTCAGCACCCCGCACGCCTGACCCCGAACCCCCGTCGACGCCCCGCACACCCGACCCCGAACCCCCGTCAGCGCCCCGCCCGGCGACGAGCCTGGCCCCGCCCGCCGCCAAGCCCTCCACCTGCCGCAGCCAGTACGCGAGTTCGGCCTCCAGCTCCGGTCGTCCCGCCTCCTCGGTGAGCAGTTCCGCCCACCGCCGGAAGGACATCCCGGGGCCGGTATTCCCCACTTCTGCTGCGCGCCCCGACAGTGCGGCCTCCAGCTCCGGGCCGATGATCCGCCACGAGACGCCGTCGACCGCCAGATGGTGCAGGGTCAGGAGCAGCAGGCCCGGCCGGTGCGGGCCCGCGTCGAACCAGACGGCCCGCATCATCTCGCCGTCCTCCGGGGCGAGCCGGGTCGCCGCCGCCCGTGCACGCGCGGCGGCCATCGCCTCCGTCTCACCCGCGACCTCGACGCGTACCGGGCGTGCGCCGGCCGGAACGTCGTCGGCGACCTCCGCCGCCGCGTCGTCCGGCAGGAGCCGCATCCGCAGCACCGCGTGCCGCTCGGCGAGTCCGCGGACGGCCTCCTCGACGCGTCGCAGGTCCGTGCCGGGCGGCACGGGGAAGGCCATCGACTGGGTGAACGCGGCCGCGTCGCCGCCCTGTTCACACCACCACCGCATCACGGGGGTGAGCGGGAAGCGCCCGGTGCCGGTGTCGGGGCCGACGAGGCCTCCGTCCGGCGCGTCGGCCGACGACCGCGCGTGGAGCGCCAGTTGAGCGGGCGTACGGAGCGTGAAGACGTCGCGCGGGGCCAGTACGAGCCCGACGGCCGAGGCCTGTCCCACCAGTTGGATGGCCATGATGCTGTCGCCGCCGAGCCGGAAGAAGTCGTCGTCGGCGCCGGCCTCCTCGACGCCGAGTATCCGCGCGAAGAGGGCGCACAGTTCCTTCTCGCGCACGGAGGCGGGTGCGCGCGTCGCCGTGGCGGTCCTGGGTGCGGGCAGGGCCGCGCGGTCGAGCTTGCCGCTCGGGGTGAGGGGCAGCTCGGGGAGTTCCACGAGGTCCGAGGGGACCATGTGGGAGGGCAGGCGGGTGGCGGCGTACGCGAGGAGCGTGTTCGGGTCGACGGTGTGCCCCGGGGCGGGTACCGCGTATCCGATGAGCTGCGGCCCGGTGCGCGACCCGGTACGCGGGCCGGTCCCCGACCCCGCCTCCGACCCGGTCCTCGACCCCCTTCCCGGGCCGGTGTGCGCCCTGCCGGTGGCATCGTCGTCGTCGCGTACCACCGCGGCGGCCGCGGCCACCGCCGGGTGCCCCGCGAGGACGGCCGCGACCTCGCCGGGCTCGATGCGCAGCCCGCGCAGTTTGACCTGCTCGTCGGTGCGGCCGAGGTAGTGCAGGGTGCCGTCGTCGGCGCGGTGTACCAGGTCGCCCGTGCGGTACATGCGGGAGCCCGGGGCACCGTACGGGTCGGCGACGAAGCGCTCGGCGGTGGCGCCGGGACGGTTCAGATAGCCGCGGGCCAGGCCCGCCGAGGAGAGGTAGAGCTCGCCCGCGACCCCGGTGGGCACCGGGCGCAGCCGCGCGTCGAGGACGTACGCGGTGGTGCCCGCGACCGGCGTGCCGATGGGCGGCGGTGTGCCGTCGCCGGTCAGCGGTCCCGAGAGGGTGGCGGCGACGGTGGCCTCCGTGGGCCCGTACGCGTTGTGGAAGCGGCGGCCGCCGACGGCCCAGCGGGTCACGAGGGCGGGCGGGCAGGCCTCCGCGCCGACCGCGAGGGCGCGCAGCGCGGGGTATGCGCCGTCGGGCACGGTGGCGAGGACGGACGGCGGCACCATCGCGCAGGAGATCCGCCGCTCGGCGAGGACCCGGCCGAGCGCGTCGCCGACGAGCGGCCCCGGCGGCGGCACGACCAGCGTGCCGCCGGGCCCGAAGGCCATGCACATCTCTGCGACGGAGATGTCGAACGCGGGTGAGCCGAGGAGCAGCACCCGCGCGTCCGCGTCCAGCGCGAAGCGGTCCTGGAGGCTGCGGGCGAGCGCGGCGACTCCCGTGTGGGTGACGACGACGCCCTTGGGGGTGCCGGTGGATCCGGAGGTGTGGATGACGTAGGCGGCGTCTGCCGGGTCGACGTGCGGGGCGGACGCAGACAGCACACCCGCGTACGCGTCACCGCACAAGTCGCCCAAGTCGTCCAGCACGACGCGGGGCAGGCCCGTGTGCGGCAGTACGCCGGCCTCGGCCGTGCGCGCGTCGGTGACGAGGAGGACGGGGGCCGCGTCGTCGAGGGTGCGGCGGACGCGGTCGGCCGGGTAGTCGGGGTCGACCGGCACATAGGCGGCCCCGGCGCGCTGCACGGCGAGCGCGGCCACCGGCAGGTCCGCGCCGCGCCCGAGGGCGAGCGCCACCGTCCGGCCCGGCCCCGCCCCGCGGCGGGCGAGCCGCGACGCCAACCGGTCGACGCGCCGCGACAGTTGGGCGTAGGTGAGCCGCAGCCCGTCGGCTTCGAGGGCGACCGCGTCCGGGGTGCGGGCCGCGTGCCGCGCCACCGTGTCCGGCAGCGTCTCGGGCGCGGGCGCGGCGGGGCCCGCCGACAGGGCGAGGACGCGGCGGCGCTCGGCGGCGGACAGCAGGTCGAGGTCCCGTACGAGTGCGGTCGGGGCGGCGGTGACCTGCTGGAGCAGCGTGAGGTAGCTATCGGCCCAGCGGGTCACGGCGGCGGCGGAGAACAGGTCGGTGCGGATCTCGAAGCTGCCGTCCATGCCGTCGCCGCTGTCCCGCACGACGCCGACGAGGTCGTGCTCGCCGCCGGTGTGGATGCGCTCGGGCTCGGCGAACTCGCGTACGGCCGACACGCTCGGCTGCTCCGTGAGGTGCATGAACACCCACTGGAACAGCGGGGAGCGGCCCGCGCTGCGCTCGGGTGCGACGGCCGACACGATGCGGCCCACCGGCAGGTCGGCGTTGGCCATCAGCGCGGCGAAGTCGGTGCCGAACCGGGCGAGGACGTCGGCGAAGGAGTCCCCTTCGGCGATGCGCCAGCGGGTCGGCACGGCGTTCATGACGTAGCCGATGACGCGTTCGAGGCCCTTGGCGGAACGGTTGGCGACCGGGGTGCCGAGCACCAGGTCGTCGGCGCCCGAGACGCGGTGCGCGAGGATCGCGAAGGCGGTCATCAGGACGACGTACACGGAGGCGCCGCGCTCGCGGGCCAGCGCGCGCACGGCCCGCGTGGTGTCCGCGTCGACCCGGAAGCGGATCTGGACGATGCCGTCCTCGCCCGCCTCCGGGCCGCCGTGCCCCGGCACGGTCAGCGGGCCCGGCGGCTCCTCCAGGTACCGGCGCCAGAAGTCGAGGCGGGCGTCGAAGACCCCGGCGGCCTCCAGCTCGCCCTGCCAGGCGGCGAAGTCGGCGTACTGGACGGCGGGGCGGCTCAGCCTCGGCTCGGTGCCGTCGCGCACGGCGCGGTACGCCTCGGCGAACTCCGTCTGGAGGACGTCGAACGACCACCAGTCGGTGATGATGTGGTGCACGCTCAGCATCAGCGTCGTACGGGTGTCGTCGACGCGTACGAAACGGCCCCGGACCAGCCGGTCCGTGCCGAGGGCGAACGGGCGGCGGCGGAAGGCGCGAAAGGCTTCCTCGATGGTCGTGCCGGTGCCGCGCAGGTCCTCGCGTTCCAGTACGAAGGGGCCCTCGTCGGGGAAGTCGACGCGCAGGTCGTCCGCGGTGCCGGTGAGCCGGGTGCGCAGGATGTCGTGGTGGCGCTGGACGAGGGTGAGCGCGGCCTCCAGGTGGGCCGGGTCGACCGGGCCCTCCGCCGTGTCGAAGTGGTAGGCGCAGCAGAGGTTGAGCGCCGGGGTGCCGGGATAGAGCGACTCGTACACCCACAGGTCCCGCTGCGCGGAGCTGAGCCGCACGGGTCCCGCGGTGGCGTCGCGGGGCGGCACGACCGCGGGGATCTCCCGGGCGCGGCCCGCGTCGACGAGGCGGCGCATGAGCCGGACCCGCTGCTCGCCGGTGAGCGCGCTGAACCGCTCGGCCATGGACGGGGACTTCGGGGTCACAGGGCGGCCTCTTTCAGCTCGGCGAGGCGGTGCAGTCCGGCGAGTACCTCGTCCCGCCCGATGCCGAAGTCGATGAAGCAGGCCACTTCGTCGCAGCCCAGGTCGCGCAGGTCGGCGAGCATCTTGGCGCAGGTGCCGGGCGAGCCGAGCAGGCTGCCCCAGTTGAGGTAGCGCTGGAACGCGAACTCGGCGAGCATGCCCGTCTGTTCCTCGGTGAGGCGCTCGCCGTCGCGGCCCTCGGCCGCACGGTTGGCGGCGGTCTGGCCCAAGTACTTGGCGAGGTACGCCTTGAGGGGCGCGGCGGCCAGCCTCCGCACCTCCGCGTCGTCCGCGCCGACGTAGGTGTGCGCCATCAGGGTCACGCGTCCGTGGGCGTCGGTGCCCGCCTGGTCGGGGGCGGCGGCGCAGGCCGCGCGGTAGCGGGTGATCTTCTCGGCGAGCTCGTCCCTGCTCTGGCCGACGGTGGCGCCCAGCACGCCGGCCCGGAGCCGTCCCGCGGCCTCCCAGGTGGCGGGGTTGCCGGACGTGGTGACCCACAGGGGCAACTCGGCCTGTACAGGGCGGGGTTGGGGAACCACGCTGACCGGCTGCCCGGTGCCGTCCGGGTATTGGCCCGGCTCGCCCGCCCACAGCCGCCGCAGTTCGGGGATGGCGCTGAGAGTGCGCTCCCTGCGGTCCTCGTAGTGGCCGGGCGCGAGGGCGAAGTCGGCGGAGTGCCAGCCGGTGGCGACGGAGAGGCCGACCCTGCCGTGCGAGAGGTTGTCGACGACCGCCCAGTCCTCGGCGACCTTCAGCGGGTGGTGCAGGGGCAGGACGACGCTGCCCGCGCGGATCCCGATGCGCTCGGTCGCGACGGCGAGCGCCGCGCTGAGCACGGGCGGGCTGGGGAACACCTGGCCGACCTGCTGGAAGTGGCGCTCCGGCGTCCACATGGCGTGGAAACCGAGCCGGTCGGCGGTGCGGGCGATGGTCAGGATGTCGTCGTACGTGTCCGCGTGCCGGACGCCCGCCTTCGCCGGACCGGAGCCGGCCCTCTGCGCGGGGGCGCCGCTGTCGGCGCCGAAGAACATCACGCTGAGGTCCACGGCTTCTCCTCCTGGGTGGGGCGGGGCTGGGGTACGCGCGGCACGCGGGGTACGCGTCGGATGCGCGGGACGGGTGCGGGGGCGGGGCCGGTCTGGGCGGGCGGGCGCGCCAGTTCGGCCGCGAGGGCGGCGACGGTGGGCGCGGCGAAGAGCTGCGCGGCCGTCACGGGGCGGGTCTCGGTGGTGAGGCGCGCGGCGGCCCGCACCGCGCGCAAGGAGTTGCCGCCGAGGGCGAAGAAGTCGTCGTGCCGTCCGATGGGCGGGGCGGCGTCCGGCCCCGATGCAGTGGTCTGTGGGGTGAGTACGTCGCGCCAGACCGCGGCGATCTCGCGCTCCAGCGCGTCGGCCGGAGCGTCGTCCGGGGCAGTGTCCGTCTGCCTCGCGGCGGCCGTCGGCAGGAGTACGTCCCGGTCGTCCGCGCGGCGCGGCGGCTCCACGGGGACGAGCCGCGAGAGCGGGGTGTCCGGCGCGGTGGCCGCCGCCTCCAGCGCCCGGGGCAGCGCGTCCGCGAGCCAGGCCACGAAGCGCTCCTCCAGGGATTCGACGCGGTACTCGAAGGTGAGGGTCAGCCCTTCCGGTACGCCGCCGGGGCCCGTCGCGTCGGTGACGTCCACGAGCAGTTCGAAGCGGGCGGCGCCGGTACGGACCACCTCGACGCCCTGGTCGGCGCCGGGGAGTTCGACCTCGGCACGCGCGTTGTTCTGAAGGGCGAGGACGACGTCGGTGAACGGCTGCCTGCCCGGGGTCCGTACGGGGTTGAGCTCGCCCACCACGTGCTCGAACGGCACGTCCTGGTGGGCGAAGGCGCCGAGGTCGGCCTCCCGGACCCGGGCGAGGAGCTCCCGTGCGCCGGGGTCGCCCGAGACGTCGGTGCGCAGCACGAGCATGTTCACGAAGAACCCGACGACGTCCTCGACGCCGCCGTCTCCCGTGCGCCCGGCGACCGGCGCGCCGATCGCGAGGTCCTCGCCCGCGCCCGCCCGCACGAGGGTCGCGGCGAGCGCGGCGTGCAGGGCCATGAACAGGGTGGCGCCCTGGGCGCGGGCGGCCTCGACGATCCGGGCGTGGGCCGCGGCGTCGAGGCGGCGTACGACCGTGGCGGCGGCCGGGCCGGGCACGGCGGGCCGCTCCGGA
Organism: Streptomyces sp. NPDC030245; assembly: GCF_055572995.1. Classification (NCBI taxonomy): domain Bacteria; kingdom Bacillati; phylum Actinomycetota; class Actinomycetes; order Kitasatosporales; family Streptomycetaceae; genus Streptomyces; species Streptomyces sp. NPDC030245. Next base: position 145,083 of record NZ_JBVICF010000008.1, read on the forward strand.
CGCCTGGGCAGCAGGGGGCCGGCGGGGTCGAGGCCAGCCAACGCCTGCTGCCAGTAGGCGACTTGGCGGGACAGGACGGAGGCCGGGTCCTCGGCACGTCCGAGGCGGGCGGTCCGGTGACGGGCGTGCTCGGCGTAGGAGACGGGGAGGGTCGACAGCGGCCCGTCGGCGCCATCGCCTGCCCTGACCTCGTAAGCCCGCGACAGATCGCGGAAGAGCGGTGCGAGCGACCAGCCGTCGGCGGCGATGTGGTGGACGAGCACGAGCAGGGCGTGCTCGTCGGGCCGCTCACGGATGCTGAACAGGGCGCCGCGAACGGGCAGTTCGCCTTGGAGGTCGAAGCGGTGTCGGGCGGCCTCGTCGATGGCCGCCCCCAACTCGGCCTCGGCGACAGCCACATGCCGGAAGGGAGCACGTGCCGCGGCCCCGCGCAGCACCCGCCGCACCGGTGCGCCGTCCACCTCGTCGAAGACGGTGCGCAGCACCTCGTGGCGGGCCACGACATCCCCGAGCGCCTCCTCCAGCGCGCCCGCGTCGACCGCGCCGCGCAGCCGTACCAGCATGGGCAGGTTGTACGCGACCCCCGCGCCGAGCCGGTCGAGGAACCACAGGCGGTGCTGGGCGTCCGAGACGGGCAGGTGCGCCGAGGCGGCCCCCGGCACGGGGCCGGTCCCGCCGGGCTCCCCCGCCGCGCCCTCGACGTACGGCGCGAGCCGGGCCGGGGTGGGCGCCTCGAAGAGTGTCCGCAGGTCGACCGCCGCGCCCAGCGTCGCGTGCACGCGGCCGAGGACGCGTGCGGCCAGCAGCGAGTGCCCGCCCAGCGCGAAGAAGTCGTCGTGCGCGCCGACCTCGCCGACGCCGAGGACATCGGCGAACAGCCCGCACAGCGCACGAACGGTCTTGCTCTCGCCCCCGTTCGCGGTCGTTTCCGCGCCGCTGCCCGGCGCCGGAGAGAGGTCGTCGGGAGCGGGCAGCGCCGCCCGGTCCAGTTTCCCGCTGGCGGTCAGCGGCAGCGCGGCCAGGGGCACGAAGACGGAGGGCACCAGGTAGTCGGGCAGGAGGCTCGCGGCGTGCGCCCGCAACTCCGCGTCCGACGGCGCCTGTTCGCCGCCCGCGCCCCCGCGCCCACCCGCACCCGCACCCGCACCCGCACTCGCACTCGCACCAACGCCCGGTACGACATACGCGACCAACCGCCGCTCCCCGTCCGGCCCCCCAGGATTGGCGACCACGGCGGCCCGGTCGACGCCGGGGTGGTGGGTCAGTACGTTCTCGACCTCGCCCGGCTCCACCCGGAAGCCCCGGATCTTCACCTGGCCGTCGGCGCGCCCCCGGTACTCGAAGGTGCCGTCGGGCCGCCGCACCGCCAGGTCGCCGGTGCGGTACATGCGGTCGCCCGGTGCGCCGAACGGGTCGGCCACGAACCGTTCCGCCGTCAGCGGCCCCGCGCAGTAGCCCCGCGCGAGGCCCGCCCCCGCCGCGTACAGCTCGCCCGTGTCGCCGTCCGCGACCGGCGCGAGCCGCTCGTCGAGGACGTACAGCCGCTTGCCGCGCAGCGGGCGGCCGATCGGCACGGGACCGCCGTCCCGCACGTCCCGGGACGTGATCGGGTGGACGGTGAGGAAGACCATGCACTCGACGGGGCCGTAGCCGTTGCCGAGCCGCAGCTCCGGGCGGCGCTCCAGGGCGCGGGCCACGTGCGGGGGCGACAGCGCCTCGCCGCCGACGATCAGTTCGCGCAGCCCGTCGAGGGCGCGCGGGTACTCGTCGACGATCACGTTGAAGAGGGAGCCCGACAGGTACATGGACGTGACGCCGTGCGCGGCGACGAGCCGGGCGATCACCACCGGGTCGGGGCGCCGGCCCGGATGCAGGACGCAGGTGCCGCCGTTCGTCAACGGCCCCCACAGCTCCATGGCGAACGCGTCCCACGACACGGGCGCGCACTGGAGCCACACCGCTCCCGGCCCGAAGGAGGCGAACTCCTGCCCGGTCAGCGTGGCCGTGACGGCGCGGTGCGGTGCGACGATGCCCTTGGGCCGGCCGGTGGATCCGGACGTGAACATCACGCACGCGACGTCGTCGGGCTCCGCCCGCACAGTCCCCCGCCTCAACGGCCGTGCCCGCGCGGCGTCTTCGACGTACACCGCCGGCACGGTCGGCGCCGCACAGCCCACGGCCGGCTCCACCGCCGCACCCACCACCGGCCCCGGCGCCGCGTCGCTCCGGGACAGCAGCACGGCGATCCCCGCGTCCGCCGCCATCTCGCGCAGCCGCCCGGCCGGTAAGCCGGGGTCGAGCATCACGTATCCGGCGCCGGCCTTCAGCGTGCCGAGGACCGCGACGGCCAGTTCGGTGGTGCGCTCCAGGTAGACCCCGACGGTGTCGCCGCGGACCACTCCGCGCGCCGCGAGGAGCCCGGCCAACCGGTCGGCGCGGACGTCGAGTTCGGCATAGGTCAGCCGTTCGTCCCCATGCACGAGGGCCGTCGCGCCGGGTGTCCGCGCCGCCTGCTCCTCGAACAGCTCATGCACGCACCGCGTCATCCTTCTCACCGCCCTCGTCCTCGGTCACGAGGGCCCCGTCGGGCTCGGGTCCGTCGATGTCCGGCAGGAGTACGTCGATGTCCCGGATGGAGCGGCTCGCCAGGCCCCACAGCGCGACCACGACACCCGCGGCACCGGCGAGGAACAGCATCCCCGCCATGCCGCTGCCCGGCTCGTCGCCGAGGAGCGGGCCGAGGGCCACGAAGACACCGGACCCGTCGGCGGCCTGCGGTTCGAAGAGCCCGTCGGCGAGCGGCCCGGAGAACGCCATGGCGAGCGGTCCGGAGATCTGTGACAGGAACATCACCGCGCCGAAGACGCGGCCCTGCCACTCGTGGGGCACCTTGGTCTGCACGATGGCCTGCATCGAGGCGTTGACGACGGTCATGAGCAGCGCGCCGACCAGCATGGCCGCGCACCAGCCGACGACCCCGCCGACCAGGGCCATGCCGATCTGCGCCGACAGGCACATGCCGAGGATGCCGAGCATCATGCCGCTGCCGCGGTTCTTCGGTCCGCCCCAGGCGGCCATCAGCAGGCCGCCGACGACCCCGCCGACACCGATCGCGCTGTTCACGGCGGCGAGCGCGCCGTTGCCCGACTTGAGCAGCACCATGGGCTGGACGACGGCGAAGCCGAAGACCATGACGAGGTTGACCGTGCAGAAGTTCACGGTCATGTCGCGCAGGCTCGCGTACCGGAAGAGGTACCGCATGCCCTCGACGGCCTCCGCGGTGATCTTCGTACGCGGGGCGCCCGCGCCCTCGGGGACCTTGTCGCCCTTCATGCGCACGATGCGTACGCCGATCAGCGCGAAGGCGTAGCTGACCAGGTCGACGACGAGGACGGCGCCGATGCCGGACAGGGCGATCATGATGCCGCCGAGCGCGGGGCCGCAGATGCCGGCGGCGCTCCTGGCGCCCGCCAGCAGGCCGTTGGCGCGGCCGAGTTGGTCCTTGCGGACCAGGAGCGGCACGGCGGCGGTGAGCGCGGGCAGCTGGAAGGCGGCGGAGATGCCGAGGAGGACGGTGGCGGGGTAGACCTGCCACGGCTCCAGGCCGCCGCCGAAGAAGTGCACGAGAGCGAGCAGCCCGACGGCCAGAATTCCGCCCGCGTCCGCGATCTGAAGTGCGGACCGTTTACGGATACGGTCGATAATCGCGCCAGCAAATGGGCTGAACAGCGCCTGCGGAAGTACGGCGCAGAGCGACAGTGCGGTGACGGCGGACGCCTGCTCCCCGGTGGACCACACCTCGATGATGAAAGCGAATCTGAGAACGGCGCTTCCGACCAGTGAGACGGCCTGTCCCGACCAGACGAGCAGCAAGGGACCGGCGCCGGTGAAGCGTCCCGGGGGGCGGCCCGCACCGCTCTCCCCACCCGTCGCGCCCCGTTCCCCCTGTTTTCCTTCTTCTCTTTTGCGGTCGGCCACGTCAGGAGCCGGATATCGGGCCGACGGGATGCGGGTCGGTCCAGTTTCGCTCCACATGGGCCAGGGAATCCGCCCGTGAGCTCGCTCCTTGCCCGACGCTCCAGCCGTCCGGAACATCGAGGTCGACGGGCCAGAGGGAGTGCTGGTTCTCGCCGTTGACGAGCACCAGATATTGCGCACTCTCGTCTTCGAATGGATTACTGGCCATTAACCTTAAACCCTCCAGAAATCCTAAAGAATCCCCCTGCACCCGCAGGGGATCATTACGCGGAGGATCTAATTCCATCAAGAGCTTGTGACATTCATCACAGGGGCGCAAAAGGGACGTGACGCAATATGCCGTCCGTGCTTTGCAATGCCCCCTTACGTGTCAACATCGGTGCCGTGGCGGACCCGGCCCCGCGCTTGTCAGGCCGAGGCTCTGCGCTTTGCCGTCGACTTCTTCGCCGCGGCGGCCTTCTTCTCCGTCGCCTTCTTGGCGGTGGTCTTACGAGCCGTCGCTTTTGTCGCCGTCGTCTTTGTCGCCGACTCCTTGGAGCCCGCCGTTTTGGACGCCGTCGACTTCGCCGTGCTCTTCCTGGCCGGAGCGGCCTTCTTCTTGGCCGCCCCCGCTCCCGCTCCCCCGGCCCTGGACGCGGCCGTCGACTTCTTGCCGCCCACCTGCTTGGGGGTGGCGCGGGACGACTTGCGCGGCAGGTGCGTCACCTCGGCCACCGAACCGCCCGAGCCGTCCGAGCCGTCCGGAGCGCTCTCGTCGGCCTCGGCCTCCCCGCGCGCCGAACGCGCCTCGCGGACGCTGTTCTCCAGGGCGGCGAGCAGGTCGATGACCTTGCCGCCACCCTCGCCCGCCGGGGCCTTCCGCGCCGGGGCGGCGCCCTCGGCCTTCGCGGCGACCATTTCCTCGACCGCCTCGCGGTAGTCGTCGTGCAGGGTGTCGAGGTCGACCTCGCCGAGGGTGTCCATCAGGGCGTCCGCCAGGTCGAGTTCGGCGTCCCGGACCGTCACGTGCTCGTCCGGCGCCACCCCTTCGGGCGCACGGATCTCGTCCGGCCACAGCAGCCCGTGCATGGCGATCACGTCGTCGACGACGCGGAGCATGCCGAGCCGCTCCCGGCCCCGGAGCGCGAACTTCGCGATGGCCACCCGCCGGCTGCGCTTGAGCGCCTCGCGCAGCAGCGTGTACGGCTTGGCGGCGGGGCCGCCGTTCGCCGACAGGTAGTAGGCGGCGCCCATCTGGAGCGGGTCGATGCGGTCCGCGGGGACGAAGGCGACGATGTCGATCGTCCTGGCCGTCGGGATGGGCAGCGCCGCCAGGTCGTCGTCGGTGATCGGGATGATCGAGCCGTCGGCGTCCTCGTACCCCTTGCCGATCTCCGCCGTCGGCACCTCGCGCTCCTCCAGCTCGCACACCTTGCGGTAGCGGATGCGGCCGCCGTCCTCCGTGTGGATCTGCCGGAAGGAGATGGAGTGGTTCTCGGTGGCGTTCACGAGCTTGATCGGGATGCTGACCAGACCGAAGGAGATCGCACCGTTCCATATGGATCGCACGTCCGGCACCTCACGGGAGTGGGGAGGGGTGGGGGCAAGGGAAGGGCCCGGAGAGACCGCAGCCCTCTTTGTGGCGTTGTGACCGTTTTATGGGACTCTCATCCTATGACGCCGATCACAGAGGTGGAGGGGCGACGGCTCGCGCTCAGCAATCTCGACAAGGTCCTGTATCCCGCGAGCGGCTTCACCAAGGGCGAGGTCCTGCACTACTACGCGAGCACCGCCGACGCCCTCCTCCCCCACCTCCGCGACCGGCCCGTCTCCTTCCTGCGCTACCCGGACGGCCCCGACGGCCAGCGCTTCTTCGCCAAGAACGTGCCGCCGGGCACCCCGGACTGGGTGCGGACCGCCGAGGTGCCCCGCTCCCGCTCCGAGGGGCGGGCGCGCCAGGTCCTCGTCCAGGACCTGGCCACACTGATGTGGGCGGCCAACCTGGTCACCGAGTTCCACGTGCCGCAGTGGCGGGCGGACTCCCCGGCGCGGGCCGACCGGATGGTCTTCGACCTGGATCCCGGCCCGCCCGCCTCGGTGGTCGAGTGCTGCCGGGCGGCGCTCTGGCTGCGGGAGCGGCTGACCGCCGACGGATTCCACGTGTACGCCAAGACGTCCGGCAGCAAGGGGCTGCACCTGCTCGTACCGCTGGAGCCGACCCCCTCCGAACGGGTCACCGCGTACGCCAAAGGGCTGGCCGTCGAGGCGGAGCGCGAGCTGCCCGAGCTCGTCGTGCACCGCATGACGCGGAGCCTGCGCCCCGGCAAGGTCTTCGTCGACTTCAGCCAGAACGCCGCCGCCAAGACCACCGCCGCCCCCTACACCCTGCGAGCCCGCCCCGAGCCGACCGTCTCCACCCCCGTGACCTGGGACGAGGTCGAGGAGTGCGAGGAGCCGGAACAGCTGGCGTTCGCCGCGGACGACGTGGGGCCCCGGCTGCGACGGCTCGGAGACCTGTTCGAACCCCTCGCCGACCCGGACCTGGCGCGCCCGCTGCCTTGACCCCAAACCGGCGCGTGACCGGCATCACACCTAATCAAGTTTGACTACTAACCATCGAAGGCATACCTTCTACGGCACTAGTCAAAGTTGATGAGGAGACCGCGTGACCCTTCTTCCCGAGACCGGATACGTCCCGACCGCCGAGGACCGCGCCGGCCTGGACGCCTGGTTCGCCGAGTACGACGCGCACAGCGCGAAGCGCGACGTGGAGCGGATGGCCGACCTGGCCGTCTTCCCGCTCAACCTGGTCAGCGACGACTCCGCGGGCGACGGCCGGGCGGCGCAGTGGGACCGGGAGCAGTTCGTGGCGACCATGACGCACGTCATGGGCGACGGCGGCGAGGACATCACCTTCGAGTCCACGCGCACGCCCGTCTTCCTCTCCCCCGCGATGGCCGTCGTCTTCACCGACTCGGTGATGACGGCGAACGGCGAGACGCAGCGGCTGCGCTACGCCGACATCCTGATCAGGCGCGGCGGGTCCTGGGCCTTCCAGACCATGATCCAGGGCGGCTGGGGGGACAACCTGTAACGCTCAGACCCGCTCCCAGGTGCGGCGGTCCCTGGCCAGGGCGTGCAGGGCCTCCACATCGGCCGGTTTCAGCACCCCGCCGAGCCGGGCCAGCGCCGGCAGGTCCGCCTCGCGCAGCACTCGCACGTCGCGCGGCGGCGCCGCCACGTCCAGGTCGGCGGCGCCGGTCCCGGCCAGGGCCAGGACGGGGCGGACCTCGGCCGTCAGCGCGAAGGAGGCCCGGCCCGCGTCCGAGCGGATCGTGCGCAGCAGCGGGAACGGCTCGGCGCGGCCGACCGTGACCATCGGGTCGGCGATGCGCACCCGCTGCTTGCGGACGGCGAGGGTGCCCACGCAGAACAGGCCGCCGGGGCCGATCAGGAGATGGTGGATGCGGGCGCCGCCGGGCAGCGGCAGGGAGTGCAGTACGCGCCAGCCCGCGCCCTCCAGAGCGTCCAGGGCCTCGCCGACCGTCTGCTCGGCGGCGAGCGCGCGGTGCCGGGGGTCGGCGCGCAGTCTGCGGGCGGGCGCCGGGTCGCGGTCCAGGGAGATCTGAAGGGCCTCGCCGGGCCGGTTGGGGGCGAGGTCGTCGTCCGGGTGGAGGGCGAGGCGGGCCAGCTCTCCCGGGGTGGGGGCAGGGGGCGGGCCCACCGTGACCTGACCGGTCAGGAAGGGGGCGAGGACGTCCAGTACGGCCCGCTCGTGGTCCTCGCTGAGCAGGTTGACGCGGGACGAGTCACGGTCGTACCAGGCGATGTTCCTGCCGTCCGCGAGACACACGTACAACCGCTCCTGCCCGTGCCGCCAGGCCGGTACGACGCGCAGTCCGTTCATGCGCCATCACCCCCTGGACCATGGGACCAGCCCGCATGCTCCCGCGGCAAGAACCCGGCGGCGCGCGAAGGGAGTTGGGGCGTCTTTGCGCCGGGTGCGCCCGGTCCGGGCGGGACGTCCCTCCGGTCCTGTCACGGCACCACTCGCACAGCTGTGGCCCGCTGTCACGCGGCTCCCGTGAGCACCGAGCGCCGCCGCCTTCTCCTCCGTACCGCCACAGGACTGGCGAAGCTCGCGCGGTGCGGCAGATCCAGCAGGTCGACAAGAAGGACTTCCCCACCAATAAGGTGTACGGGGCCGACCGACCCGAGCCGCGCCCGCTGACCTGCGGCGAGGCGATCGTGGGCGGTCACCGCCCGGACGACATCTCACGACAGGCCGCGCCCCGCGGCAGGCAGGAGTGCAGTGAACCGCAGCCGGCTCGCGGCCGCCGCCCTCGCCGCCCTCGCCGTGACGGCGGTGGGCGGCTGCGGCGACCCGGGCGGGCTGGAGGGTGCCGGCGCGACGCCGACCGCCCAGGGCCCCACCCGCCTCTGGCCCGACCTGCCGTCGCCCTCGGTGCCCGCCGAGGACTACGGCGCCATAGAGAGCGTCAAGGTCGAGGGGGTCGAGGTGCCGAAGGGCGGGCTGCGCAAGGTGGACCCGGTCGACGTCGTCCGCGCGGACTTCATCGAGAACCCGGGGACGTACGAGCGTTCCGACTCCGCGTACCGGAAGACCCTCGACCGGCTGGCGGACTGCGCCGCGGACGGCTCCGGCGAGCGGGGGCGGTGCCCCGTGCTCAAGGCGTACTACCGCGATCTGACCGGGGACGGCGAGGACGACCTGATCGTCGGCGTCTCGACCCCCGACGACAACCTCGACATCCGCGTCTACGCCGAACGTGAGCGGCAGCTGACGCAGATCATGGAGATGAGCGACGCCGTGCTCGGCGTCGAGCTGGCCGGGCGCGACCTGATCATCCGCGCCGTCTCCAGCCTCGCGGGGTACGAGTACCACACCGTCTGGTCCTGGGACGCGCACCAAAAAGCGATGCTGCCGAAGAGCGACGAGATCGTCCGCGCCACCGACGCGCCGCGGGACAAGACGGCCCGCCCCTCCCCCGCGCGGCCCTCCGAAAGCGGTGGGCCGTCGACGAGCTCCTCCTCCTCGCCGGGCGGCGGGCGATGAGCCACCGGCAGCCGCGCGGGCCGCGGCTCCCCGCCTGGACGGCGACCCTCACCTGGAAGGCCGCCGTCTTCATCACCGTCATGTGCTGCGCGCTCGCCGCGCTGCTCGGCGCGCTCGTGCACGTCTCGGTGACCAACCAGACCGTGGGCCAGGCCCGTGAGCGCGCCCTCGCCCGGCTCGCCGAGGTCACCGAGCGGTACGAGGCGGGCGACCGGCTCGGCCCCGGCGCGGGCGTCGACCCGGCGGGCCTGCCGGGCAGCCTGCGCGACCTCGCGCTGAGCGGGGAGCGCGGCACGATGGTCGCCTCGCACGAGTCCCGGCCGACGATGTGGGCCGCGGGCCCCGCCGACGGGCACCGGGCCATCGCCGTCCAGGTCGACTACGCGCAGGGCGCCCGCACCATCGACGGGCTCGACCGGGCGATCCTCGGCTCCTCGGTGCTCGCGATCGGCGCGACCCTCCTGGTCGGCGCGTTCGCCGTGACGCGGGTGACGCGGCGGCTGCACCAGACGGCGCAGGTGGCGCGGCGGATCAGCGCGGGCGATCTGGACGCCCGGGTCAGGGACCCGCACTCCGGCCCGGACGCCACGGGGGTGGTCCGCCACCAGGACGAGGTGGCCGCGGTCGCCGGGGCGTTGGACACGATGGCGTCCACACTTCAGGGCAAGCTCCTGAGCGAGCAGCGGTTCACCGCGGACGTCGCGCACGAGTTGCGCACCCCGCTGACCGGGCTGCACGCGGCGGCCGAGCTGCTGCCGCCGGGCCGGCCGACCGAGCTGGTGCGGGACCGGGTCGCCGCGCTGCGCACGCTGACCGAGGACCTGTTGGAGATCTCGCGGCTCGACGCGAAGAGCGAGCGGGTGGACCTGGACGCGCACCGGCTCGCTCCACTGGCGGAGCGGGTGGTGCGCTCTTCGGGCGACGGCACGGAGCTCGTCGTCGTACGCGATGTGTGCGTGGAGACCGACCGGCGCCGCCTCGAGCGGGTGCTCGGCAACCTCGTGACCAACGCGCTGAAGCACGGGCGTGCGCCGGTCCTCGTGACCGTCGACGGCCCCGTCGTCTCCGTGCGGGACCACGGCGACGGCTACCCGGACTACCTGGTGGAGCACGGGCCGCAGCGGTTCCGCACCGAGGGGACGAGCAAGGGGCACGGGCTCGGGCTCACCATCGCGCTCGGGCAGGCGGCGGTCCTCGGCGCGCGGCTGACCTTCTCGAACGCGGCGGACGGCGGGGCGGTGGCGACCCTGCGGCTGCCGTTCGAGGAGGCCCCGGAGGGCGGCGACGGGGACGAGCCGCGCTAGGCGGTTGCGCCACCCGTGGGATTCCTGGGGTTGCGGGTGAGGTTGTGCGCACCCACGGTGTCGCTTTTAGTGAGATTCGCGGCCTTTGCGTAACCGGTCGGCCGCCCCACTCGCTTACCTGAGGAGCACTCATGTCCCTGCGTGGCACCGCCATCCGGCTCGGCACGGTCACCGCCGGCTGCGCTCTCGCCGCACTCACCGTCACCGGCCCGGCCGCGGCCCTGGACGACCCCGACAACACCGGCAAGCCGAGCAAGACCGGCAAGACCCAGAAGGTGGAGAAGGTCCAGAAGACCGACAAGCCCGAGAAGACCGGCAAAACCAGTAAGCCCGCCAAGACCGCCAAGCCCGACAAGGTCAGCAAGCCCACCAAGGTCGACAAGGTCAACAAGCCCAAAAAGGTGGGCAAGACCGTGAAGGCCGAGAGCAAGCCACCCGTGTACAAGGGCCGCGTCACCGCCAAGAGCGGGCTCCTGCTCCGCACCTCCCCGACCCGCGGCAGCAAGGTGGTCCGCACCGTCCCCCACGGCAAGGTCGTCACCATCTTCTGCCGGAGCAAGGGCGACCGCGTCGTCAACAACAACGTCTGGTACCTGCTCACCGACGGGACCTGGGCCTGGGGGTCCGCGCACTACATCGCCAACATCGGGAAGGTGCCCCGCTGGTGCTGACGGCCCGGCCGACATAGGCGGCATAAGCGGACTTCAGGGCGATTGCTTGCTACGTTCCGGGCATGGCCGGAACCAGCGCGGACCCCGCACCCCCAGCGGGCCCCGCTGTCCGGACCGGCCACGTCCCCAGGCGCCGCGGCACCGAGCTCGCCCTGCTCGTCGTCGCCGTCCTGCTCTCCGTGTACGGCTACTGCGACGTCGGCCTCGCCCGACACGGCACCGTCCCGCCCGGCGCCGCCGGTTACGGCGCCGGGCTCGGCGTGCTCGCCCTCCTCGCGCACCTCGCCGTCCGCTTCCGCGCCCCGTACGCCGATCCGCTGCTGCTGCCCATCGCGGTGCTCCTCAACGGCCTGGGCCTGGTCCTCATCTACCGGCTCGACCTGGAGACCCCGGACGACGAGGCCGCGCCCGCCCAGCTGATCTGGTCGACGGTCGGCGTGGCCCTCTTCATCGTCGCCGTCCTCGTCCTGCGCGACCACCGCGTGCTACAGCGCTACGCCTACCTCTCCGTCGTCACCGCCCTGATCCTGATGATCGTGCCGATCCTCTTCCCCGCCGTGAACGGCGCCCGGATCTGGATCAGGATCGGCGGCTTCTCCATCCAGCCCGGCGAGTTCGCGAAGATCCTGCTCGCGGTCTTCTTCGCCAGCTACCTCGCCGCCAACCGCAACGCCCTCGCCCACACCGGCCGCACCGTCTGGCGGTTCCAGCGCCTCCAGCTGCCCACCGGACGCGTCCTCGGCCCCATCGTCGCGATCTGGCTGCTGAGCGTCGGCGTCCTCGTCCTGGAGCGCGACCTCGGCACCTCGCTGCTCTTCTTCGGGCTCTTCGTGATCCTGCTGTACGTCGCCACGGGCCGCATCGGCTGGATCGCGGTCGGCCTGCTGCTCGCCGCGTTCGGCGCGTTCGCGGTCGGGTCGCTCGAACCGCACGTCCACAGCCGCGTGGCGGACTGGCTGCACCCCTTCGCCTCCGTCGAAGCCGGGCAGGGGCCGAACCAACTCGCCCAGTCCCTCTTCGCGTTCGCGGCAGGGGGGATGCTCGGCACCGGACTCGGCCACGGCCACTCCATCCTCATCGGCTTCGCCGCGAAGTCCGACTTCATCCTGGCCACGGCGGGCGAGGAGCTCGGGCTCGCGGGACTCTGCGCGATCTTCCTGCTCTACGCGCTGCTCGTGGAGCGCGGCTTCCGGGCCGGGCTCGCGCTGCGCGACGCGTTCGGGCGGCTGCTCGCGATCGGGCTCGCCTCGATCGTCGCGCTCCAGGTGTTCGTGATCGCGGGCGGCGTCATGGGGCTCATCCCGCTCACCGGCATGGCGATGCCGTTCCTCGCGCAGGGCGGTTCTTCGGTCGTCACCAACTGGATCATCGTGGCGCTGCTGATCCGGGTCAGCGACTCGGCGCGCGGCCAGCCCGTCCCCGCGGAGCCCGCGTGACACGGCACATCCGGCACGCCGCCGCGTTCTGCGCGCTGCTGCTCATCGCCCTGCTCGCCAACGCCACCCGCGTCCAGGTCGTCGAGGCCGGCGCGCTCGACGACAACCCGGCCAACCGCCGCAACGCCATCGTCCGCTTCGGCCAGCCGCGCGGCGACATCCTCGTCGACGGGCGGCCCGTCACCGGCTCCAGGGACACCGGCGAGCAGCTCCGCTACGAACGGACGTACCGCAACGGTCCGTTGTACGCACCCGTGACAGGCTTCGCCTCGCAGGTGTACGGCACGACCTTCCTGGAGGACGCCGAGGACGACATCCTCTCCGGCACCGATCCGATGCTCGCCCCGCTCCCCCTGTGGAACGACATCACGCGCACGCAGAACCCGGGCGGCAAGGTCGAGACCACCATCAAGGCGCCGGTGCAGCAGGCGGCGTACGCGGGTCTCGGCGGCAAGCGGGGCGCGGTCGTCGCGCTCGAACCGTCGACCGGGAAGATCCTCGCCCTGGTCAGCACCCCTTCGTACGACCCCGAACGGCTCTCCGGGACCCGTGGGTCGGTCGCCGACAGCTGGGCGGAGCTGAACGGCAGCCCGGACAGGCCGATGCTGAACCGGGCGATCCGGCAGACGTATCCGCCCGGTTCGACGTTCAAGGTGGTGACGGCCGCGGCGGCGCTCGACTCGGGCACGGTGACGGACCTGGACGCGCCGACCAGGTCCCCCGCCCCGTACACCCTGCCCGGCACCAGCACGCAGTTGACCAACGAGGTGGAGGGCTGCAAGAACGCGAGCCTGCGCTACGCCTTCCAGTGGTCCTGCAACACGATGTTCGCGAAGCTCGGCGTCGCCACGGGTCTCGGCCCGATGACGCGGACGGCGCGCGGCTTCGGGTTCGACGACGGCGGGCTGCGGATCCCGTCGGCCGTCGCCGCGTCCCGCTTCGACACGTCGATGGACAAGGCGCAGCTCGCGCTCTCCGCCATCGGGCAGTACGACACCCGGGCGACGCCACTCCAGATGGCGATGGTGTCGGCGGCCGTGGCGAACGGCGGCTCGGTCAGGTCCCCGCGCCTCGTGGACCGTACGACGAGCGACGACGGCGACGTGGTCGCCACCACGGGGACCAGGACGCTGCGCCAGGCGATGACACCGGGCACGGCGGCGCAGCTGCGGGAGATGATGACGCAGGTCGTCGAGGAGGGCACCGGCACGAACGCGGCGATCCGCGGGGTGACGGTCGGCGGCAAGACGGGCACGGCGCAGCACGGCGTCGACAACTCCGGTACGCCGTACGCCTGGTTCATCTCCTGGGCGCAGGCGGCCGACGACCCGGAGCCGTCGGTGGCGGTCGCCGTGGTGGTCGAGGACGCGTCGGCGGACCGCGGCGACATCAGCGGGGGCGGCAGCGCGGCGCCGATCGCGCGGGCGGTGATGAAGGCGGCGCTCGGCGCGCGCTGATTCCCCGGCGGGACTTCCCCGGTGGAATCAGTGCGCCCCGCCCGACGCGATGGCGTCCCGCACCTCCGCCACGCGCTCCCGCTCCTCGGCCGCGAAGCGCTCCGCGTCCAGCTTCTCGGCGATCTCCTCGTCCTCCGCCATGAGCCGGTCGAGGTTGGCGTCGCCCATCTCGAAGACGCCCATGTCGACGTAGGCCTCCTGGAGGCGCTTGCCCCACAGGCCGATGTCCTTGACGCACGGCACGATGCGGGAGAACAGCAACTGCCGGAAGAGGGCGAGGAATTCGGAGTGCTCGCTGTACTCGTGGGCCTGCGCCTTGGGGATGCCGAAGTTCTCCAGGACCTCGACGCCGCGCAGCCTGTCGCGCATCAGGTAGCAGCCCTCGATGACGAACTCCTCGCGCTCGCGCAGTTCGGCGTCCGTGAGCTGTTTGTAGTAGTCGCGCAGCGCCATGCGGCCGAACGCCACGTGCCGGGCCTCGTCCTGCATGACGTAGGCGAGGATCTGCTTGGGCAGCGGCTTGTCCGTGGTGTCGCGGAGCATGCCGAACGCGGCGAGCGCGAGGCCCTCTATGAGCACCTGCATGCCGAGGTAGGGCATGTCCCAGCGGGAGTCGCGCAGGGTGTCGCCGAGCAGTGACTGGAGGTTGTCGTTGATCGGGTAGAGCATCCCGATCTTCTCGTGCAGGAAGCGGCCGTAGATCTCCGCGTGCCGCGCCTCGTCCATGGTCTGCGTCGCGGAGTAGAACTTCGCGTCCAGGTCGGGGACCGACTCGACGATGCGGGCCGCGCACACCATCGCGCCCTGCTCGCCGTGGAGGAACTGGCTGAACTGCCAGGAGGCGTAGTGCTTGCGCAGCTCACCCTTGTCCCTGTCGGTCATCTTCGCCCAGTGCGGCGTGCCGTAGAGGGTCATCGACTCGTCGGGGGTGCCGAGGGGGTCGTACGGATCGACCTCAAGGTCCCAGTCGATGCGCTTGGCGCCGTCCCACTGCTTGTCCTTGCCCTTCTGGTAGAGGGCGAGGAGGCGGTCGCGCCCGTCGTCGTACTCCCAGCTGAAACGGGCCGAACCGGCGGACGGTACTTGCCAGTTGAGCCCAGCCGGCGGACTGGTGTAAAGCTCATGCGTCGCCATGACGGCAGGCTCACACGCTGATGGACAAGGGGTCAACAAGTCGCGCACAAGGGATTGACGGCCTTGCTGACAAGCAGTCTCATAAGAGTTGACCGCCGGTAACCCCGCGACAAGGCAGGAACAGTCATGACGACCGTGACGGAAGACGTTTCGCTCGACGGCCTGCGGGACGCACTCGGGCTGCTCAAGGACCGGGAGCAGGTGGCCGCCCGGCTCCTGGAGTCGTCCGCCAAACACTCCTTCGACCCCGACAAGGAGCTCGACTGGGACGCGCCGGTCGAGGAGGGCAAGTGGTTCTGGCCGCCGGAGCTCGTCTCCCTCTACGACACCCCCATGTGGCGGCGGATGTCCGAGGAGCAGCGGCTCGACCTCGCCCGGCACGAGGCCGCCTCGCTCGCCTCGCTCGGCATCTGGTTCGAGATCATCCTGATGCAGCTGCTCGTCCGGCACATCTACGACAAGTCCGTGACCAGCGCCCATGTGCGGTACGCCCTCACGGAGATCGCCGACGAGTGCAGGCACTCGATGATGTTCGCCCGGATGATCCAGAAGGGCGGCGCCCCGACGTACCCGGTCTCGCGCCTCAACCACAACCTCGCGCGCGTCCTGAAGACGGTCTCCACCACGCCCGGCTCCTTCGCCTGCACGCTGCTCGGCGAGGAGATCCTCGACTGGATGCAGCGGCTCACGTTCCCGGACGAGCGCGTCCAGACGCTGGTGCGCGGGGTGACCCGCATCCACGTCGTCGAGGAGGCGCGCCATGTGCGGTACGCGCGGGAGGAGTTGCGGCGCCAGATGGTGACCGCGCCCCACTGGGAGCGCGAGCTCACGCGGCTCAGCTGCGGCGAGGCCGCGCGGGTCTTCTCCATCGCCTTCGTCAACCCCGAGGTCTACACGAACGTCGGCCTCGACCGGCGGGAGGCCGTGGCCCAGGTGAAGGCGAGCGGGCACCGCAGGGAGGTCATGCAGAGCGGGGCGAAGCGGCTCACTGACTTTTTGGACGACATTGGTGTGATGCGAGGTGTCGGGCGACGGCTTTGGCGGAGTTCGGGGTTGTTGGCCTAGGTTTTTTGCTGCGGGTGCGCTGTGGCGGGTCGCGCAGTTCCCCGCGCCCCTTGAAACGCCCCTGCGGGGCGCCCCAGGGGCTGGGCGCGCCCGCGCGGCGGAGCCGCATATGTCACAGCCCCGCGCCCCTTGAAACGCCCCTGCGGGGCGCCCCAGGGGCTGGGCGCGCTCCCTGGCGCGGCGCGCCCCGCGTTACGCTGCCTGGCATGAGCTTGCCTGCTGCCTCTCCCGCTTACCGTCGCATGAGCGTCGAGGCGCGGCGGCGGCAGCTTCTGGAGTCCGCGCTCACGCTCTTCGCGCACCGGGCGCCGGAGGAGGTCAACCTCGACGACGTCGCGGAGGCGGCCGGGGTCTCGCGTCCGCTCGTGTACCGGTACTTCCCCGGCGGGAAGCAGCAGCTGTACGAGGCCGCGCTGCGGTCCGCCGCCGACGAGCTGGAGCAGTGCTTCGCCGAGCCGCCGGAGGGCCCCCTCACCCGGCGGCTCTCCCGCGCACTCGACCGGTACCTGGCCTTCGTCGACCAGCACGACGCGGGGTTCAGCGCCCTGCTTCAGGGCGGCAGCGTCGTGGAGACCTCGCGCACGACCGCCATCGTGGACGGCGTGCGCCGGGCCGCCGCCGAGCACATCCTCAGCCACCTGGGCGTGCCGGAGCCGGGTCCGCGGCTGCGGATGACCGTACGGATGTGGATCACGGCGGTCGAGGCGGCCTCGCTGATCTGGCTGGACGAGGAGAAGCAGCCGCCCCTCGACGACCTGCGGGACATGCTCGTCGAGCAGTTCATGGCGGTGCTCGTGACGACGGCGGGACGCGACCCGCAGACCGCGGACGTCGTCCGGTGGGCGCTGACCCTGGAGACGCCGGAGGGACCCGTCGGCGACCTCGCGCGCGGCGTACTGCCGGTCGTGGCCGACGCGGCACACCTGCTCTGAGCGTCCTCGGCGTGCGGGGTGTGACACTGGGGGCGTGAAGAGCGAAGACACCCCGTTCGTGGGCGGCCCCCTGGACGGCCGGGTACTCCCGATCCTCGTCGGGCCGACGGGGCATCCCCCGAAGACGTACCGCGTCCCGGTCCCCGACGACGCGGGCGGTCCGCCGACGGTCCTGGTCTACCGCCGTACTCCCGCGGCGGGCCGCAGCCGGGTCTCGCTCGGCGCGAGGTGGCAGTACGAGTTCGACGCGGCCGGCGACAACGGGGGCGGCTTGAAGTGGCCGTGGTCGAAACCGGGACCCCGCTGACCGTGCGCCTCTGTGGGCAGATCGTGGCTGGCCGCGCAGTTCCCCGCGCCCCTGACCCCGAACCTTCACCCCGCCCTCCTGAAGCGCACCCCGCAGGGGTGTTCCAGGGGCGCGGGGCTGTGACATGTGCGGCTCCGCCGCGCGGGCGCGACCAGCCCCCACCCATCCGCAGACATGAACGACACGACGCAACCCACCACGCCGACGCCCCCTGCAAGGGTGACCCAGGTTGCGCCGACCGCCCCCGCCGGGAGGCGAACCCCTCGGCCGGGCCGGAAGCTCACCCTGCGCGCAGGAGAGTCCTCCGCGCACCGGAGGTGATGACGTGTCAGACACGCTGCTGCGGTGGGTCTGCACCGGGGCCGCCCTCGGCGCCCTGTGCACGACCGCTCCCCCGGCCCAGGCGGCCCCGACCCCGGAAGGGCAGAGCGTCACGGCCCTCCTGACGGACCTTCACCGCCTGTACCAGTCGGCCGAGGAGGCCTCGGAGACGTACAACGCGACCGAGGAGAAGCTGAAGAAGCAGAAGGCCAGGGCCAAGGCCCTGGACGTCGCGCTGGCGAAGGCGCGCGCCGCGGTGCGCGACAGCCGGGGCGACGCCGGCCTGTTCGCCCGGCAGCAGTATCAGGGCGCCACCGAGCTCTCCCCCTACGTACGCCTGCTGCTCGCCCGCGACCCGCAGCGCGCCCTCGACCAGGGGCACGTGCTCGGGCGGGTCGCCGCGGGCCGGGCCGCCACCGTGGAGCGGCTGGTCGGCGGCGAGAAGAGGGCGGACGACCTCGCGAGGGCGGCGAAGAAGGCCCTGGCGGACCGGGCCGCCCTCGCCGCGCGGCAGAGGAAGCAGCGGGACAAGGTCGAGGGGCAGCTGCGGGAGGTCGAGGAGCTGCTCTCCTCCCTGAGCGCGGAGCAGCTGGCCGCGCTGCGCCAGGCGGAGGAGGCGGGTACGGCGGAGGCGCAGGAGAGGTTCCTGGCGTCGGGCGCGCTCGGCGAGCCTGGGACGCGCGTAACGTACGGGACCCCCGGAGCACCCGGGACCCCCGGAGCACCCGGGACACCCGGCGCGCCCGGCGGCAGCCCCGGCACCCGACCGCCCTCGCGGCAGGGCGACAAGGCGCTCGACTACGCGGTCCGGCAGATCGGGCGGCCCTACAAGTGGGGCGCCGAGGGCCCGAAGGCGTTCGACTGCTCCGGGCTGACCTCGCGGGCCTGGGCGCACGCCGGCCGGAAGATCCCGCGGACCAGCCAGGAGCAGTGGGCCGAGCTGCGCCGCATCCCCCTGTCGAAGCTGCGCCCGGGCGACCTCGTCGTCTACTTCCGCAAGGCCACGCACGTGGCGATGTACCTGGGCGACGGCAAGGTCGTCCAGGCGCCGCGCCCCGGCACCCGCGTCAAGGTCTCACCGATCGCGGCCAACCCGGTCCTCGGGGCGATGCGGCCCGACCCGAAGGGCCGGGCCGTGTCCTCGTACACGCCGCCGAGGCTGCCCGAGGGCGCCACCTCGGGCAGCGACCTCGGGTACGGCAGGGGTCAGGCGCCGGACGCCACGGACTCCAGGTAGGCGGCCGCCTTCTCCGGGTCGAAGAAGAAGTTCTCGAAGTCGGCCGGGTCGTTGAAGCCGTTGGCGAACCGGTCGGCGACCGGCTGCATCTGACCGGCCGCGCCGAGGATGTTCAGGACGTGCTCCGGCGGGGCGCCCAGCATGGCGTTGGTCCACTTGGTGACGGACTGCGCCGTCTCCCAGTAGCGGTCGAACGCCGACTGCATCCACTCCGCGTCGAACGGCTTGTCGCCGTGCTCGACGATGGAGGAGATGTACGAGGCGGCGCACTTGGACGCCGAGTTGGAGCCCTGGCCGGTGATCGGGTCGTTGGCGACGACGACGTCGGCGACGCCGAGGACCAGGCCGCCGCTGGGCAGCCGGCCGATGGGCTTGCGCACGGTGGGGGCGTACCGCCCGGCCAGCGTGCCGCCCGCGTCGGTCAGCTCGACCTTCGTCGCGCGCGCGTACTCCCAGGGCAGGAACTTCTCCAGGAGTTCGAGGGTGAGCGCCAGGTGCTCGCTGGGGTCCTTGATGCCCTGGAAGACGTCGAGCGGGCCGCCGGGGACGCCCTCCCAGAAGAGGATGTCCGCGCGGCCCGACGTGGTGAGCGTCGGCATGACGAAGAGCTCGCCGACGCCGGGCACGAGGTTGCAGCGCACCGCGTCGAACTCGGGGTGCTCGGGGCGCGGGCCGAGCCCGTGGACGTACGCCACCGAGAGAGCGCGCTGCGGCTCGGCGAACGGGGAGCGGGCCGCGTCGCGCTCGAACATCGAGACGAGTTCGCCCTTGCCGGCGGAGACGAGCACCAGGTCGTAGGTGCGCGCGAAGTAGTCGAGGTCGGAGACCGCCGCGCCGTGGATGACCAGCTGGCCGCCGCGCTGCGCGAACGTCTCCATCCAGCCCGCCATCTTCACGCGCTGGTCGACGGACTGGGCGTATCCGTCGAGCTTGCCGACCCAGTCGATGGCACGGGAGCCGTCCGGTCCCGCGACGGAGACGCCGACGCCCTCGATCTTCGGGGCCTGCGACTCCCAAAAGTTCGCCTGGATGTCGCGCTCGTGCTGGAGCGCGGTGTGGAACATGCACTGCGTGGACATGACACGGCCGGACCGGATCTCGTCCGCCGTGCGGTTGGACATCAGGGTGACCTCGTACCCCTGCGCCTGGAGCCCGAGAGCGATCTGGAGCCCGGACTGCCCGGCTCCGACGACAAGTATCTTCCGCATGAGGGTCCTTCTCTTACTCAGGGGTTACGTCGAGCGCGTGGCCGACCAGGGCGAGCAGCGACTCGATGACCGAGATGCGCCGCCGTGCGTCCATGATCAGCACCGGTATGTGCGGCGGCACCGTCAGGGCCTCCCGCACGTCCGCCGGCTCGAACCTCTCGCTGCCGTCGAAGTGGTTGACGGCGACGATGTACGGCAGGCCGCAGCTCTCGAAGTAGTCGAGCGCCGGGAAGCAGTCGGAGAGGCGGCGGGTGTCGGCCAGCACGACGGCGCCGATCGCGCCGCGCACCAGGTCGTCCCACATGAACCAGAAGCGCTGCTGGCCCGGCGTGCCGAAGAGGTAGAGCACCAGGTCGTCGTCGAGCGTGATGCGGCCGAAGTCCATGGCGACCGTGGTGGTCGTCTTCTCCGGGGTCCCGCTCAGATCGTCGGTGTCGGCGCTCGCCTGCGTCATCAGCGCCTCCGTCTGGAGGGGCGTGATCTCGGAGACGGCGGTCACCAGCGTCGTCTTGCCGACGCCGAAACCGCCCGCCACCACTATCTTCGTGGCGATCGGGGCACGTGACCTGTCCGTCTGCCAGGCCTGCAACTGACCCTCGTTGTCGAGGAGTTCAGAGACGGCGGAGTCCACTCAGCACCCTTTCCAGCAGTGCGCGGTCGGGCTGTCCCGGGCCGTGGCCCGTACCGTACACGCGGATCTTTCCCTGGTCGGCGAGGTCGCTGAGCAGTACGCGGACCACGCCGAGCGGCATCTTCAGGAGCGCCGCGATCTCCGCGACCGTACGCATGCGGCGGCAGATCTCGACGATCGCCCGCATCTCCGGCATGACCTTCGACAGCGAGCCCTTGGGCAGTTCGAGGCGCTCGTCGGGCGCTTCGAGCGCCGGGTTGCTGGCCACGAACGTCTCGACGAGCAGGACGTGCCCGAACCTGGTCCGCCCGCCGGTCAGCGAGTAGGGCCGCACCCGGGCGGGTTTTCGGTCGCCGCCGCGCTGCGGCAGCTTCGGCGACTTGCGGCTGCTGCTCCTGCTGCTCATCGGGCGCTCTCCATCGACTGGCGCAGCTCGCTGCGGAGTTCGGGGGTGAGGACGTGCCCGGCGCGGCCGACGAAGAGCGCCATGTGGTACGCGACGACGCTCATGTCGCAGTCCGGTGTGGCGTGCACGCCGAGCAGCGAGCCGTCGCTGATCGACATCACGAAGAGGCTGCCCTCCTCCATGGCGACGACGGTCTGCTTGACCGCTCCGCCGTCCATCAGCTTCGCGGCGCCGATGGTGAGGGAGCCGAGCCCGGAGACGATGGTGGCGAGGTCCGCGCTGGACCCCTTGGGCCCCGAGGGCTTCGCCGCGGGGCGCTCGGCGTTGCGCCCGGGGTCGGACGAGAGCAGCAGCAGCCCGTCGGAGGAGACGACCGCGACGGAGAGCAGTCCGGGCACCTCCTCCACCAGGTTGGTCAGGAGCCAGTGCAGATTGCGGGCTTCACTGCTCAGGCCCGCGGATCCGGTCGGTGCGGCCGGTTCGGCACGCTCGGCGGGTCGTGCGGGTTTTGCGGGTGTGGCGGACGAACTGGGCGTGCGCATGGGCGCAGTCAACTGCTTGCCTCCTCGACTGAGTCCCCCATTACGTCTGCGGCTCGTTCATTCTGGTCCGACGGCTTCGTCGTCTCTTCCCCCGCGTCTTCCCCCGCGATCTCGGCCTCCACGTCCCGTCGGCCGCTGATCGCGCCCTGGTGGAAGCCGCCGAGGCGGCGGCGGAGTGCTTCGGCGTCCACGGAGCCGGTGCGCGGCTTGGGCGCGGCGGCCGCGGGCGCGGTGATCTTCGGGGTGCGCTTGGGCAGCCCCTTGTCGGTGACGCGCTCCCACTTGGGGGGCGCGGGGGCCTCGGCGGGCTCCGGGGCCGGGTCCGGTGCCGGGTCGTCGTCCGGGTCCGGCGCCAGGCGCTGCGGCGGCACGAGCTCCATCGTGGTCTCCGCCGAGGGCGAAGGGCCGGAGTCGGACGCGGACTCGGAGTCGGAGTCGGAGTCGGTATCAGTGCCGGAGTTGGCGTCGGAGTCGGCTGAAGGCTTGGCCTCCGGTTCCGGCTTGGTCTCGGGCTCCGGCTCGGGAGCAGGCGAAGCCGAAGGCGAGGGGAGCGCCGTCTCCAGCGTCCGCTCGGCCGCCGCGATCAGCGGATCCTCACCGGGTGCGCTGGTCAGACGCCCGGGAAGGACATTGGAGTTGGCCTCGGCCGCGGAGCCGGGCAGGTGCGTCAGGGGCTCACCGGCGCGCGGCGGCGCGACCACGGCGGCCGGTGCGGCCGGTGCGGGCGCGTCCGCGAGGATTCCCTCGGGCAGCACCACGACCGCCGCGACACCGCCCTGCTTCTGCTCCCGCAGCCGCACGCGCGCCCCGTGCCGGGCCGCGAGCCGCGCGACGACGTAGAGGCCGAGCCCGAGTCCGTCGCCGCTCTCCTGGTCGTGCACGGCGTCGGGATCGAAGTCCGTGAGGCGGGCGTTGAGCTCCCGCATCCGCTCCTGCGGGACGCCGATGCCCTCGTCCTGGACGGAGAGCATGACCTCGCCGTTCTCCAGGAGCCAGCCGGAGACCTCGACGGAGGCGTCCGGCGGCGAGAACGAGGTCGCGTTCTCCAGGAGCTCGGCGGTGAGGTGGCTGATGTCGTCGGCGGCGAACCCCGCCACGTGCGCGTGCGGCGGCAGCGTGGCGATGCGGACGCGTTCGTACCGCTCGATCTCGGAGACCGCAGCGCGTACGACGTCGACGAGCGGGACCGCGCCGGGGTGCTGGTGGCCGTGCTCGGCGCCGGCGAGGACCAGGAGGTTCTCGCTGTGCCTGCGCATGACCGTGGCGAGGTGGTCGAGCTTGAAGAGGGTGGCGAGCCGGTCGGGGTCCTGCTCGCGGTCCTCCAGGTTCTCGATGACGGCGAGCTGGCGCTCGACCAGGCCGAGGGTGCGCAGGGCGAGGTTGACGAAGGTGCCGTGGATGGACTGGCGCACCTGCTCCAGATGCGCGGAGGCCTCGGCGAGCTCCTCGCGCAGCGCCGCGCGCTCGTCGGCCATGGACTGCCGCTGCCCGATGAGGTGCTTGCGGTCCGATTCGAGGGTGGCGAGGCGCTCGGTGAGGGCGGCCGCGTGGCCGTGCAGCGCGTTGACGGAGCGGACGACCTGGGCGAACTCGTCGTCGCGGCCGGTGAAGCGGATCGGCTCCTGGGGCGCGGGCTCGGTGGCGAGGCGGGCCGAGCCGAGGCGCAGGACGGCGAGCGGGCGGGTCAGCGAGCGGGCCGTGCCCATGGCGAAGCCGACCGCGACGAGCAGGCAGACGCCGACGAGCGCGATGCGGATCTCCAGGGCCGTGACGTCGTCGTCGCGCAGCTGGGCGAGGTGCTTGGTGCGCTCGACGCCGAGCGCGGACTCGGCGCCGCGCATCGTCTCGATGCGGGCGGAGAGCGCGGCGTCGACCTTCTTGCGGTCGTAGCGCCGCTCGTCGGTGGAGAGCGTGGGCTGGTCGGTGAGGCGCTCCAGGTACTTCTCCGCGGCGCTGACCTCGGCGCCCGTGACGGTCGACTCGTACGTGGCGCGGGCCGGGTCGCCTGCCGCGTCGCGGAAGTCGGCGAGGGCGGCCAGCTCGCGGACGCGGGCCCGCTGGGCGGCGCCGCTGAGCTCGTCGCGGCGCTTCGCGTCGGCCGGGGCCTCCTCGGTGCCGTCGGTGGGCAGGCCGGTGACGGGGTCGACGGCGGTGCCGGTGGAGCGCGGCAGGGAGAGGGCGGCGAGGAGCAGGCCGCGGGCGACGGCGGCCTGTTCGACGGCGTGGTCGAGGTCGGCGAGGGCGAGGGCGCCCCGGTTCGCCTCGGGGGGCAGCCGCTCGGCGAGGTCGCGGGTGAGGCCGTGGAGCTCGGCGATGACCTTGGTGTACGCCTCGTGGGCTTCGAGAGCGGTGCTCTTGCCGGTGAGCGCCGCTCTGCGTACGGCCGCGATGTCGGCGAGATCGGCGCGGAGCGCGGGGGGCGTGTCGGCGCCGCGGAGCTCGTCGACCTGCCGGTCCACGCGGGCGCTGCGGCTCTCGGAGAGGCCCTTGCCCTGGGGGCGCCCGGCGGCGATGAAGGACGTGACCTCGTCCCGCTCGTCGGCGAGGGAGTGGCCGAGGGAGACCGCCTGCTGGGTCTGTTCGGCGAGCGTCACCAGGCTCTGGGTGTCGTTCAGCCGGTCGGACGCCGCGATGACGGCGGGCGCGCCCGCTCCCGCGACGGCGGCGGCCACGACGGCGACGGCGACGATCAGCCGATTGCGTACACGGGCGGTGGGCGCCTTGTTGACGGGGGCCGCCGGGGTGGAGGGTGCCGGGACGGAGGCGTCGGGACCGCCGGGCTTGCCGACAGGCGCGGCGGCCTTGCCGTCAGGGGCGCCCGCCGCACCGGCAGGAGCGCCTGATGCACCGGAATGAGGAGCGGCCTTACCGGCAGGCATGCCCGCCTGACCGGCAGCCGCGCCGGCCTTGCCGTCAGCAGTGGCGGCCTTGCCGCCGGGGGCCGCGGCCCCGCCCGGAGCGGCGGCCGTGTTCACGCCCGCCCCGGTGGCCGGAAAGGAAGCCGCTCCAGGGTGTGGAGCCGCGCCCGCGGAGGCGTCCGTGGCCGTACCCTCCGGCGCACGCTCGGTCGGAGTGGTCGCGCCCGGCGTGGCCCCGTCAGGGGCCGTCTGCTTGCCTTTGCGCCGAGGCCGCATCTTCTGCACCGGTGCTCGCATTCTCGTTTTCGTCTGCCCTTGGGCCCGGGTGACGACCTGTCAACACGAGCGCTCCCCCCGGTACGGCTCCTGACCCTTCCAGTGCCGGTGAGTGGCGGTCGCGCATCGCCTGGCCGGCCACCCGAAGGAGTGAACATCGGCGGGGAGTTGGCGGGCAAGTCCCGGCAGGGCCGGTGCGGGGCCCGTCCGGTGTGCCGGTTGGACGTCTCCCATCGGCTTTGGCAGGATGCGCCGCCACACCCTTGCCGGAGTTGATCATTCCGGTCGAATTCCGGCGCACGGTCCGCCCGTACGAGCCGGTCCGGTGCCCCTTTGCGGCTTCTGGTGGACCTTGTGAAGGGCTCGTGCAGACTGGCCGGATGCGCATCGAACTCGCCACCGAGCCCGGCGACCCCGCACGCCCCAACGAGGACTACGCGGCGGTCGCGCTTCCCGCGTCCGGACAGGGTGGATCGCTCGTCCTCCTGGACGGCGTGACGCCGCCCGAGGGCCCGGTGGGCTGTCCGCATTCCGTCCCCTGGTTCACTTCGCGACTCGGCGGCGCGCTGGGCGAACTGTCCGTTTCACGCCCGGATATGACGCTCGCTGAGATCCTCGCGGCCGGCATTTCACGTACCGCCGAGTCACATGGTTCAACCTGTGACCTTTCTCACCCACGCACACCTCAGGCAACCGTCGTGCTCGTACGGTGGGACGCGGACCGCGTCGAGCACCTGGTCCTGTCCGACTCGGCGCTCCTCCTGGCGGGCCCCGGCGGCGCCGTGACCGCCGTGCTCGACCGCCGCCTGGCCGAACTGCCACCCGCCGTCCGGGCCCTGCGCGACGAGGTGCGCGCCCTGCCCCGGGGCTCGGCCGAACGGGACGCGGCGGCCCGCGCCTACGGAGTCGCGGTCGAGGCGCTGCGCAACGCGGAGGACGGCTTCTTCACCGCCGCCGCCGACCCCTCGGCCGCCCTGCGCGCCGTGACGGGTGAGGCGCCGCGGGCGGACGTCACGGCGGTGGCGGCGCTCACCGACGGGGCCGGGCGGTGGGTCGAGACGTTCCGCGAGGGCGGCTGGGCCGAGTGCTTCGCGCTGCTGCGCAAGGAGGGTCCGCAGCACCTGATCGACCGGGTGCGGGAGTTGGAGCGCGCGGACCCGGACCGCCTCGCCTTCCCGCGCGGGAAGCGGCACGACGACGCGGCGGTCGTGTACGCGGAGCTGTGACCCGGGCTGCGCGGGCCCCAGGTCACGCGCCGCCTGCGCGCGTACGGTTCACGCGCCGCCCGTGCGCGTACGGCTCACAAGTCGGCCAACCGGCTGGCGCGTACGGCTCACGAGTCCGCGCTCGCGTTCAGGCGGCCGAGCAGCCGGGCGAGTTCGGCGACCTCCGCCCGGTCCCAGCTCGCGAGACGGCGCACGTAACTGGCGCGGCGGGCGGCGCGCACCGTGCGGAAGCGGGTGCGGCCGCCGGGCGTGAGCCGGATGAGCCAGGCGCGCCCGTCGGCCGGGTCCGGCTCGCGGGCGACCAGACCGAGCTCCTCAAGTGCCCGCAGCTGGCGGCTCATCGTGGCCTTGCCGACGCCGATGAAGGCCGCGAGGTCGGTGGCGCGCTGCGGGCCGGAGTCGTCCAGGCGGACGAGCAGTCCGTACGCGGCGGGTTCCAGGTCGGGGTGGACCTGGCGCGCCATCTCGCCCGACGAGGCCCGCGCGCGGCGCAGCAGGACCGACAACTCCCGCTCCAGGGCGAGGAACTCGCGGTCCTCACCCTGTTCGGCGGCGTCCCGCGCGCCGCGCTCCCCACGCTCTTCTCCAGCACCCATGTCCGCTTTCCCGATTCTGAAAGTTATCGCCGGAAGGCCCTCGCGCCGCGGCCGTGGCGGCAGCGGCCTGACCAGTATTTCGCAAGGTGGAGACGGTCCCGCGCGGCAGGCACCGCCACAGGAGTGGACCAACGGCAGCGACCCGCCCCTCTTCCCTGGCGGCGGTCTACGTGCGTAGCTTTTCAAGTGACATGTTCACACCATTCGACATGTCGCAAGGTCCCCCCAGCGCACCACCGAGGCCTTCGGAGGCATACCCATGCCCGTGCACAGACCCGGACCTGCCCGCCGCTCGCGCTTGTCGCCGGCGGGGGTTCTCCTCGCAGCACTCTCCGCCCTCTCCCTCCTCCTGGCGCTCCCCACGGCGGCTCGGGCGGATGACGACGTCCCCCCGCGCGGCTCCGCCCGCCTCGGCCAGGGCGTCATCGAGCACGACGGCCAGGGCGGTCTGCCCAGCGGTGGCGGTGCCACCCAGACCGAGGGCGTCGACGTCAGCAGCCACCAGGGCAACGTCGCCTGGTCGACGCTGTGGAACAGCGGTGTGAAGTGGGCCTACGTCAAGGCCACCGAGGGGACGTACTACAAGAACCCCTACTTCGCCCAGCAGTACAACGGTTCGTACAACGTGGGCATGATCCGCGGCGCGTACCACTTCGCGACGCCCGACACCGCGAGCGGCGCCGCCCAGGCCAACTACTTCGTGGACAACGGCGGCGGCTGGTCGCGCGACGGCAAGACGCTGCCGGGCGCCCTCGACATCGAGTGGAACCCGTACGGGGCGGCCTGCTTCGGCAAGACCCAGGCGGGCATGGTCAGCTGGATCCGGGACTTCCTGAACACGTACAAGGCCCGCACCGGGCGCGACGCCGTCATCTACACCGCCACCAGCTGGTGGAAGCAGTGCACCGGCAACTACAGCGGCTTCGGCGCCAGCAACCCGCTGTGGATCGCCCGCTACAACACCAGCCCCGGTGAGCTCCCGGCCGGCTGGGGCTTCCACACGATGTGGCAGTACACCTCGTCGGGCCCGACGGTCGGCGACCACAACAAGTTCAACGGCGCCCTCGACCGGGTGCAGGCGCTCGCCAACGGCTGAGCGCGCGGACGGCGGCCACCCCGGCACGGGGGTGGCCGCCTCTCCCTCCCTACGTCCTACGCGGCCGCCGGGACCTTCACCTCGGCCTCCGTGAGCGCCAGTTCGAGCACCTGGCGCACGTCCGTCACCGCGTGGACGTCCAGCTTCTCCAGGACCTCGGCCGGTACGTCGTCGAGGTCCGCCTCGTTCCGCTTCGGGATGATCACCGTGGTGATCCCGGCGCGGTGCGCGGCGAGCAGCTTCTGCTTGACGCCGCCGATCGGCAGGACGCGGCCGGTCAGCGAGACCTCACCGGTCATCGCCACATCCGTACGGACGAGCCGCCCGCTGAGCAGCGAGGCGAGGGCCGTCGTCAGCGTGATGCCCGCGCTCGGCCCGTCCTTGGGGACCGCGCCGGCCGGGAAGTGGACGTGCACGCCCCGCTCCTTCAGGTCGCCGACGGGCAGCTCCAGCTCGGCGCCGTGCGAGCGGAGGAAGCTCAGCGCGATCTGCGCCGACTCCTTCATGACGTCGCCCAGCTGGCCGGTGAGCGTGAGCCCCGAGGCGCCCGTCTCCGGGTCCGCGAGCGACGCCTCCACGAACAGCACGTCACCGCCGGCGCCCGTGACCGCGAGCCCGGTCGCCACGCCCGGCACCGACGTGCGCCGCTCGGCCGGGTCCTGGGCGGACTCGGGCACGTGCCGCGGCCGCCCGAGCAGCTCGCGCAGGTCCGCGTCGGTGACGGTGAACGGCAGCTCACGCTCGCCCAGTTCGTGCTGGGCCGCGACCTTGCGGAGCAGCCGCGCCACGGACCGCTCCAGGTTGCGCACGCCCGCCTCGCGCGTGTACTCACCGGCGAGCTTGCGCAGCGCGCTCTCGTCGAGGGTCACCTCGTCCTTCTCCAGGCCGGCCCGGTCGAGCTGGCGCGGGAGCAGGTGGTCGCGGGCGATGACGACCTTCTCGTCCTCGGTGTAGCCGTCGAGGCGGACGAGCTCCATGCGGTCGAGCAGCGCCTCGGGGATGGCTTCGAGCACGTTCGCCGTGGCGAGGAAGACGACGTCGCTGAGGTCCAGTTCGACCTCCAGGTAGTGGTCCCGGAAGGTGTGGTTCTGGGCCGGGTCGAGGACTTCGAGGAGGGCGGCGGCCGGGTCGCCCCGGAAGTCCGAGCCCACCTTGTCGATCTCGTCGAGGAGCACGACCGGGTTCATCGACCCGGCCTCCTTGATGGCCCGCACGATCCGGCCCGGCAGCGCCCCCACGTACGTACGGCGGTGGCCGCGGATCTCCGCCTCGTCCCGTACGCCGCCGAGCGCGACGCGCACGAACTTGCGGCCCATGGCGTGCGCGACGGACTCGCCGAGCGAGGTCTTGCCGACGCCGGGCGGGCCGACGAGGGCGAGCACGGCGCCGCCGCGGCGCCCGCCGACGACGCCGAGGCCGCGGTCGGCGCGGCGCTTGCGCACCGCGAGGTACTCGGTGATGCGCTCCTTCACGTCCTGGAGGCCGGAGTGCTCGGCGTCCAGGATCTGCTGGGCGCCCTTGATGTCGTACGCATCCTCGGTGCGCTCGTTCCACGGCAGTTCGAGGACGGTGTCGAGCCACGTGCGGATCCACGAACCCTCGGGCGACTGGTCGCTCGCGCGCTCCAGCTTGTCGACCTCCTTGAGGGCGGCCTCGCGGACCTTCTCGGGCAGGTCGGCGGCCTCGACGCGGGCGCGGTAGTCGTCGGACTCCTCGCCCTCCTTCTCGCCGTTGATCTCGCGCAGCTCCTTGCGGACGGCGTCGAGCTGGCGCCGCAGCAGGAACTCGCGCTGCTGCTTGTCCACGCCCTCCTGTACGTCCTTGGCGATGGACTCGGCGACGTCCTGCTCGGCGAGGTGCTCGCGCAGCTGTTCGGTGGCGAGCCTGAGCCGGGCGACCGCGTCCTCGGTCTCCAGGAGCTGGACCTTCTGCTGGGTGGTCAGGAACGGCGAGTAACCGGAGTTGTCGGCGAGGGCGGAGACGTCGTCGATCTGCGTGACGCGGTCGACGACCTGCCAGGCGCCGCGCTTCTTCAGCCAGCTGGTGGCGAGCGCCTTGTACTCCTTGACGAGCTCGGTGACGGCGCCGGGCAGGGGGTCGGGCACGGCGTCGTCGAGCTTCTGCCCCTCGACCCAGAGGGCGGCGCCGGGCCCGGTCGTGCCCGCGCCGATGCGCACGCGGCTCCGGCCACGGATGAGGGCGCCGGGATCGCCGTCGGAGAGCCGGCCGACCTGCTCGACGGTGCCGAGGACACCGGTCGCGGCGTACGTCCCGTCGATGCGCGGAACAAGCAGCACCTTCGGCTTGCTGTCGCCGGTGGAGCGGGCCGCCGCCTGGGCGGCCTCCACCGCGGCGCGCACATCGGCGTCCGAGAGGTCGAACGGAACCACCATGCCGGGCAGGACCACCTCGTCGTCGAGCGGCAGCACAGGCAGAGTGAGCGGTGTGTACGAGGTGGACTCAGTAGCCATGATCTCCCCTTCGGCATTCAAGTTGAGCTGTATGGACTCAATGGTTATGAGCGCCGAGTTGTTCCCCGAGCCATGTTCGCTCTGAGCGATCAGCGAAAAGGGTCTTGGTCAGCCGTGGTTCGTGGTGGCTCATTCCCGTCACGCGTCCCCCGCGTACCGTTCCCTCCCGGCCGTCCCCTTGGGACCGTGGACGCTCCGACTCCCACGGAGGGGATCCATGGTGGACAGACCCGAGAACGGTGACGGTGGCGTGCGGGACGTGACCGGGCAGCTCACGGACCACGCACTGGGGCATCTCTTCTCGGCGGCGCTGCGCACGGCGGCGCTCTGCCGGGTGGCCGACCATCTGGCGACGGGCCCGCGCACCGCCGGGCAACTGGCGGAGCTGACCGGCACCCACGCCGGCCACCTCCGCCGCGTCCTGCGCTATCTCGCCACCCGCGGGGTCTTCCGCGAGGACGGGGCGGGCGCGTTCCACCTGACCCCGCTCGCGCACGCGCTCCGCACCGACGTGCCGGACTCGCTGCACGCGGCGGTCGTGATGCTGACCGACGAGGCGTTCCGGCGGACCTCCGCGGGGCTTGAGGAGACGGTGCGCAAGGCGGGCCCGTCCTTCGAACGGGTCTTCGGCAAGCCGTTCTTCGCGTACCTGGCCGAGGACCCCGCGCTGCGGGAGCTCTTCGACAGCGGCATGGCGTCGCTGTCGGGCCCGGTCGACGCGGTGATCGCCGGGACGTACCCGTTCCCGGAGAAGGGCACCGTGGTCGACGTCGGCGGCGGCCGCGGCGGGCTGCTCCGTGCGGTCCTGCGCGGGCGGCCCGGCCTGACGGGTGTCCTCTTCGACCAGACACCCGCCGTGAGCACGCACCTCCTGGGCACCGACGAGGAGCTGCGCGGCAGATGGCGGGCCGAGTCCGGGGACTTCTTCGCGGAGGTCCCCCAGGGCGGCGACGTCTACGTGCTCAAGCACGTCCTGCACGACTGGCCGGACGACGACTGCGAGCGGATCCTGCGCAACTGCCGTGCGGCGATGGCGCCGGACGCGCGCCTGCTGATCGTCGACTGCGTCCTGCCGTCCGGCAACGAACCGCACATCGGCAAGACCCTGGACGTGGCGATGGCGGCGATCGTGGACGGCCGGGAACGGACGGAGGACGAGTTCGCCGCACTCCTCGTCGGAGCGGGCCTGCGCCTGACGCGCATCCTCCCGACCGACGCGTTTCCCTCGATCGTGGAGGCGGTTGCGGCCACCTGACACGCCGCCGGGGCGAAGGCGGCACCCTGAGACGACGACGGGGCGAAGGTGCCGCCTCAGGGGCGCGGGGAACTGCGCGCCCAGCCACACCCGACCGGCACCCGACTCGCAGACAGGCGGCCCCCTGAGACGACGACGGGGGGCGAAGGTGCCGCCTCAGGGGCGCGGGGAACTGCGCGCCCAGCCACACCCGACCGGCACCCGACTCGCAGACAGGCGGCCCCCTGAGACGACGAC
>NZ_JBVICF010000008.1:176879-318128 GCF_055572995.1 Streptomyces sp. NPDC030245
GACGGGGGGCGAAGGTGCCGCCTCAGGGGCGCGGGGAACTGCGCGCCCAGCCACAGCCAGCCGGCACCCAACTCCAAGACAGGCGGCAGCAAACGGCACACAAGGCGCGGGGCAGGGCCGGGCGAGGGCGCCGCACAGGGACGGGGCGCCCCCTGCCCCCGACCGCCAAGATCAACAGGGGCAGAATGACCGCATGCCGACCACCAACGCCCCCGAGGCGGCCCGGCCCACCCCGCAGCCCGCGACCACCGACGACGCCGCGACGATCGGCCGCACCCTGGCCCTCGCCTTCGACGACGACCCGATGATGCGCTGGTTCTTCCCCGACGCGGCCACCCGCGAGGCGGGGCTCGGCCGCTACTTCGCCACGCTCCTCACCCGGCAGTACGGCCCCCACGGCGTCTGCGAGCGGACCGCCGCGGCGGCCGCCTTCTGGGTGCCGCCGGGCGCGCAGGACAAGGCCGTCCCCGACGCGGAGACCGTCGAGGAGCTCGCGGAGATAATGGGCGACCGGGCCCCGCTGTTCCGCGAGGCCACCGCGGCCGCCGCCGGACACGGCCCCGAGGAGCCGCACTGGTACCTGGCGGTGCTCGGCGCCGACCCCGCCGCCCAGGGCCAGGGCCACGGAGCCGCCCTCCTACGCTCGGGCCTGGCCCGCGCCGACGCCGCGGGCCTGCCGGTCTACCTGGAGTCATCCAAGCCGGAGAACCTCCCCGTCTACGAGCATTTCGGCTTCACGGTGCTCGGCGAGGTGCGGCTGCCGGGCGGCGGCCCGACCCTGTGGCCGATGCGCCGCGCGCCGCGCCCGGCCGACGCCTGAGCAACGGCCAGGTGGCGACGCCGACGAGCAGCGCGAGCAGGTGCCCCCAGTTCGTCATCGGGTCGGCGAACGCGATCAGGTCGTCGACCAGCATCCCGCCGAAGCCGACGAGGACGGGCCAGCGCAGCCACGGCGTGAGCAGCCCCGCGAGCGCACCGACGCTCGCGGCCACCCCGAAGCTGATGCCGTAGTCGAGCCGGTGCAGCGAGCTGTCCGGCAGATGGCCCGCGAGGACCGAGAGGCCGACGGGGACCTCCGTCGCGAGGGTGGCGACGACGTGGCCGAGGAGGAAGACACCGGCGGTGCGCAGGCCGCCGATGCGGCGCTCCAGCGCGGTGAGCACCAGCAGGAAGCCGATGGCGTACGGGGACGTGATGCCGCCCGCGATCCACAGGGCGCTCGCGACCAGGACGAGGACGGGGCTGTGCGCGAGGTGCGCCACGTCGGTGCTCGAACCGTGGAGGAGCGTGTCCACGACGTCCGGGTCGGCGTGCCGCGCGAACAGCGAGGTGGCGGCGAGCACGAGGGCGTACCCAAAGGTGAAGGGCGTGCCGACGGGAGTGGGCAGAAGCAACCAGGGCCGAAGCCACCGGACAGCCACCCCGGGAGCCCGCCTCTTCGCCGCCCGCTCATGACCCGCCGCCGACCACGCGGGCCCCGCCGCCGGCTGTTCGGGACCCTCCGCCAACCGCTCGCGGGCCGCCACCGACCACTCGGGGCGCTCCGACCGCTCGGGGCACTCCGACCGCCCGGGCCCCTCCGACCGCCCGGGCCCCTCCAACTGCCCGGGCGCCTCCCCCACCGGGGGCCAACGCGTCGACTGCCGCGGTATGCCGCTCAGGGTGCCCGGCGTCTCCGCGTCGGACGCGGCCCCGACGGGCCGCACGCTCTGGTTCACGGGTGAGGCGCTCCTTCCGTCCCACCCCACCCTTTGCCCTCTTTTCGAGCGCTGTCTATGACGGGCGCCACGTGAGGTGCGTCTCACACGGCAACCCGAGGGGCCGCTCCTGCGTCGCGCACGTCCACGGCCGGGAGGCCGGAGAACCCCCTGCAGGCGGGCGCCCCGGAAATATTCTGTGGGCCATGCACACCCACACCACCGCCCCCGTCGTGCTCGACCGGCGCGAGGGCCCCCACGGCGAGGTCGTCCTGCGGCGCCACGGTGAGCTGCTCCAGATCATCGCCAACGGCTGTTTCCTGATGGACACCAGCGACGGCCGCTCCGAGCGCCTGCTCGTCGACGCGGCCCGCGACGCCCTCGACGGCCGCCCGGACCCCACCCTCCTCATCGGCGGCCTCGGCGTCGGCTTCTCGCTCGCGCACGCCGTCGCGGACCCCCGCTGGGGCCGCGTCGACGTCGTCGAACGCGAGGAGGCGATCATCGGCTGGCACCGCGAGGGACCCCTCGCCGAACTGACCGCGACGGCGCTCACCGACCCACGTGCGCAAATTCTTCACACGGACCTCGTCGCCCACCTCTTCGGCACCACGGACACGTACGACGCGCTCTGTCTCGACATCGACAACGGCCCCGGCTGGACGGTGACGGAGGGCAACAACTCCCTTTACTCGCCTGCCGGTCTGGCCGCCTGCAAAGCCCGTCTGAACCCCGGCGGAGTGCTCGCCGTGTGGTCCGCCCAGCCGTCGTCCGCTTTCGACGACGCTCTACGGAATGCCGGATTCCAGAGGGTACGAACCGAAGAGATCCCCGTTGCCCGAGGCGTCCCGGACGTGGTCCACCTCGGCGTCAGGGCTGCGTAGCCGAGGGCCCTTCGCGACCCGTACTCTGCTGACCGAACACAAGCGATCAGTGTCAGGGGCGGGCGATGGAGCAGACACACACCTCCCAGAACGGCGCCACGGCGGCGACGCCGGGCGCCCAGCGCCGGGTGCTGGTGGTCGAGGACGACCCGACGATCGTCGACGCCATCGCCGCCCGGCTCCGCGCCGAGGGTTTTGTTGTGCAAACGGCCGGCGACGGCCCTTCGGCGGTCGACACCGCCCAGGCCTGGCAGCCCGACCTGCTCATCCTCGACATCATGCTGCCGGGCTTCGACGGCCTGGAGGTGTGCCGCCGGGTGCAGGCCCAGCGCCCCGTCCCGGTCCTCATGCTCACCGCGCGTGACGACGAGACGGACATGCTGGTCGGGCTCGGGGTCGGCGCCGACGACTACATGACCAAGCCGTTCTCCATGCGGGAGCTCGCGGCCCGCGTGCACGTCCTGCTGCGCCGGGTCGAGCGGGCCGCGCTGGCCGCGACCACCCCCCGCAGCGGCATCCTGCGCCTCGGTGAACTGGAGATCGACCACGCCCAGCGGCGTGTGCGGGTGCGCAGCGAGGACGTCCACCTGACGCCCACGGAGTTCGACCTGCTGGTCTGTCTGGCCAACACCCCGCGCGCCGTCCTCTCCCGCGAGCAGCTGCTCGCGGAGGTGTGGGACTGGGCCGACGCGTCCGGCACCCGCACGGTCGACAGCCACATCAAGGCGCTGCGCCGGAAGATCGGGGCGGAGCGGATCCGCACGGTCCACGGCGTGGGCTACGCCCTAGAGACCCCGTCGCCGTGAGGCCGGTCCTGCCGTGAGCGGGCCCTTCGGAGAGCTGCGGCCGTTCTCCATCAAGACCAAGCTCGGCGCCCTCGTGGTCGTCTCGGTGTTCATCACCACGGGGCTGCTCCTCGTGGCCATGAAGACCAAGACCGAGCTGCGCTTCATCACCGTCTTCTCGGTGATCGCCACGCTCCTCATCACGCAGTTCGTCGCGCACAGCCTCACCGCCCCGCTGGACGAGATGAACGCGGTGGCCCGCGCCGTCTCGCACGGCGACTACACGCGGCGGGCGCGCGGCGCGGACCGGCGCGACGAGCTGGGCGACGTGGCCTCCACCATCAACGCCATGGCGGACGACCTGGAGGCCCAGGACACCCAGCGCAAGGAGCTCGTGGCCAACGTCAGCCATGAGCTGCGCACCCCCATCGCCGCCCTGCGCGCCGTCCTGGAGAACGTCGTCGACGGCGTCTCGGCCGCCGATCCCGAGACGATGCGCACGGCCCTGAAGCAGACCGAGCGCCTGGGCCGCCTCGTCGAGACGCTTCTGGACCTCTCCCGCCTGGACAACGGCGTCGTGCCGCTCAAGGCCCGCCGCTTCGAGGTGTGGCCGTATCTGTCGGGTGTCCTGAAGGAGGCCAACATGGTGGCCTCCGCGCGCGCGGGCATCGCGTCGGGCTCCGGCAGTCATACGCGTACGGACGTGCATCTGCACCTCGACGTGTCGCCGCCGGAGCTGACGGCCCACGCGGACGCGGAGCGGCTCCACCAGGTCGTGGCCAACCTCATCGACAACGCGGTCAAGCACAGCCCGCCGCACGGGCGCGTGACGGTGCGGGCCCGGCGCGGCCCCTACCCCGAGTCCCTGGACCTGGAAGTCCTCGACGAGGGCCCCGGCATCCCGGAGTCGGAGTGGCACCGCGTCTTCGAGCGCTTCAACCGCGGCAGCCACGCCGGCGCCCCCGTGAAGGGCTCGGGCAACGACGGCGGGACCGGTCTCGGCCTGGCCATCGCGCGCTGGGCCGTCGATCTGCACGGCGGCCACATCGGGGTGGCCGAATCCCCTCGCGGCTGCCGTATCCAGGTCACTCTGCCGGGCCTGCCCGAGGCGTGAAGTTGACGTAGGGTTCGAGTGAAAGCGATTCAAGGGTGCCGTTCTTGGGCACCCGGGGGCCGCCGCCGCGCGTAGACGTCCCACGGACGTACCCGCGCGGCCATCTGGCGTTGCGGAACCTCGCTTGTTTCCCGCCATTCACAGCGCCGAAACCAATGTTCCAGTGTGACTTACGCGACGGATGCCGGGCCCGGTCTGCACCTCGCGGCTTCGGAGGCGTAGCCTTTATTTCCGCTGTCCATCACCTTGTGAAGCGGAAGAGGGCGGTTACCGCCGTGTCGCCACAGTCCCCCAGTAACTCGAGCATCTCGACCGACCAAGACGGGCAGGGCAAGGACCCTGCCGCCGCCTTCGGTCCCAATGAGTGGCTCGTCGACGAGATCTATCAGCAGTACCTCCAGGACCCGAATTCGGTCGACCGAGCCTGGTGGGACTTCTTCGCCGACTACAAGCCAGGGGTGGGCGCTTCCGTAGCCGCCGCCCCGGCGAAGCCGGCGGGTGACGCGGCCGCGGGGGCCGCGGCCACCAGTGCTCCCGCCCCTGCCGCGCCCGCCGCCCCGGCGAAGCCCGCGGCCCAGGCCGCCCCCGCCGCTCCCCAGGCGCAGGCACCGGCCGCTCCCGCGAAGCCCGCGGCCGCCGCTCCGGCGCCCGCCGCGAAGCCCGCGGCCGCGAAGGCGGAGCCGGCGACCGAGGCTCCGGCCGGTCCCGAGTACGTGACGCTGCGCGGCCCCGCCGCCGCGGTCGCGAAGAACATGAACGCCTCGATCGAGGTCCCGACGGCGACGTCGGTCCGCGCGGTCCCGGTGAAGCTGCTCTTCGACAACCGCATCGTCATCAACAACCACCTCAAGCGCGCCCGCGGCGGGAAGATCTCCTTCACGCACCTCATCGGGTACGCGATGGTGCAGGCCATCAAGGCCATGCCGTCGATGAACTACTCCTTCCAGGAGAAGGACGGCAAGCCGACCCTGGTCAAGCCGGAGCACATCAACTTCGGCCTCGCCATCGACCTGGTGAAGCCCAACGGCGACCGCCAGCTCGTGGTCGCGGGCATCAAGAAGGCCGAGACGCTGAACTTCTTCGAGTTCTGGCAGGCCTACGAGGACATCGTCCGCCGCGCCCGCGACAACAAGCTGACGATGGAGGACTTCACCGGCGTCACGGTCTCCCTGACCAACCCCGGCGGCCTCGGCACCGTCCACTCGGTCCCGCGTCTGATGCCCGGCCAGTCGGTCATCATGGGCGTCGGCTCGATGGACTACCCCGCGGAGTTCCAGGGCACCTCCCAGGACACCCTGAACAAGCTCGGCATCTCGAAGGTCATGACGCTCACGTCGACCTACGACCACCGGGTCATCCAGGGCGCCGCCTCCGGCGAGTTCCTGCGCATCGTCGCGAACCTCCTCCTCGGCGAGAACGACTTCTACGACGAGATCTTCAAGGCGCTCCGCATCCCCTACGAGCCGGTCCGCTGGCTCAAGGACATCGACGCCTCGCACGACGACGACGTCACGAAGGCCGCCCGCGTCTTCGAGCTGATCCACTCCTACCGCGTCCGCGGCCACGTCATGGCCGACACGGACCCGCTGGAGTACAAGCAGCGCAAGCACCCCGACCTGGACATCACCGAGCACGGCCTCACCCTGTGGGACCTGGAGCGGGAGTTCGCGGTCGGCGGCTTCGCCGGCAAGTCGATGATGAAGCTGCGCGACGTCCTCGGCGTGCTGCGCGACTCGTACTGCCGCACCACCGGCGTCGAGTTCATGCACATCCAGGACCCGAAGCAGCGCAAGTGGCTCCAGGACCGCATCGAGCGGACCCACGCCACCAAGCCCGAGCGCGAGGAGCAGCTGCGCATCCTGCGCCGCCTGAACTCGGCGGAGGCCTTCGAGACCTTCCTCCAGACGAAGTACGTCGGCCAGAAGCGCTTCTCCCTGGAGGGCGGCGAGTCCGTCATCCCGCTGCTCGACGCCGTGCTCGACAGCGCCGCCGAGTCGCGTCTGGACGAGGTCGTCATCGGTATGGCCCACCGCGGCCGCCTGAACGTCCTCGCCAACATCGTCGGCAAGTCGTACGCCCAGATCTTCCGCGAGTTCGAGGGCAACATGGACCCCAAGTCCATGCACGGCTCCGGCGACGTGAAGTACCACCTGGGCGCCGAGGGCACCTTCACCGGCCTGGACGGCGAGCAGATCAAGGTCTCGCTGGCCGCGAACCCGTCCCACCTGGAGACGGTCGACCCGGTCATCGAGGGCATCGTCCGCGCCAAGCAGGACATCATCAACAAGGGCGGCACGGACTTCACGGTCCTGCCCGTCGCCCTGCACGGTGACGCGGCCTTCGCGGGCCAGGGTGTGGTCGCCGAGACGCTCAACATGTCGCAGCTGCGCGGCTACCGCACGGGCGGCACGGTCCACATCGTCATCAACAACCAGGTCGGCTTCACCGCCGCCCCGGAGTCGTCGCGCTCCTCCATGTACGCCACCGACGTGGCCCGCATGATCGAGGCGCCGATCTTCCACGTGAACGGCGACGACCCCGAGGCCGTCGTCCGCGTCGCGCGCCTCGCCTTCGAGTTCCGCCAGGCGTTCAACAAGGACGTGGTCATCGACCTCATCTGCTACCGCCGCCGCGGGCACAACGAGTCGGACAACCCGGCGTTCACGCAGCCGCTGATGTACGACCTGATCGACAAGAAGCGCTCGGTGCGCAAGCTCTACACCGAGTCCCTCATCGGTCGCGGCGACATCACCCTGGAAGAGGCCGAGCAGGCGCTTCAGGACTTCCAGGGCCAGCTGGAGAAGGTCTTCACCGAGGTCCGCGAGGCCGTCTCGCAGCCGGCGCAGGCCGATGTGCCGGCCCCGCAGGCCGAGTTCCCGGTGCACGTCGAGACCGCGATCTCCCAGGAGGTCGTCAAGCGGATCGCCGAGTCCCAGGTCAACATCCCCGACCGGGTCACCGTCCACCCGCGTCTGCTGCCGCAGCTCCAGCGCCGCGCGACGATGGTCGAAGAGGGCACGATCGACTGGGGCATGGGCGAGACCCTCGCCATCGGCTCGCTGCTCCTGGAGGGCACCCCGGTCCGCCTGTCGGGCCAGGACTCCCGCCGCGGCACGTTCGGCCAGCGCCACGCGGTCCTCATCGACCGCGCGACGGGCGAGGACTACACGCCGCTGATGTACCTCTCCGAGGACCAGGCGCGCTACAACGTCTACGACTCGCTCCTGTCCGAGTACGCGGTGATGGGCTTCGAGTACGGCTACTCGCTGGCCCGCCCCGAGTCGCTCGTCATGTGGGAAGCGCAGTTCGGTGACTTCGTCAACGGCGCGCAGACGGTGGTGGACGAGTACATCTCCGCCGCCGAGCAGAAGTGGAACCAGCACTCCGGTGTCACGCTGCTCCTGCCCCACGGCTACGAGGGCCAGGGCCCGGACCACTCGTCCGCCCGCATCGAGCGCTTCCTCCAGCTGTGCGCGCAGAACAACATGACGGTCGCGATGCCGACCCTCCCGTCGAACTACTTCCACCTCCTGCGGTGGCAGGTGCACAACCCGCACCACAAGCCGCTGGTGGTCTTCACCCCGAAGTCGATGCTGCGCCTCAAGGCGGCGGCCTCGAAGACGGAGGAGTTCACGACGGGCGGCTTCCGTCCGGTCATCGGCGACAGCCACGTCGAGGCGTCGGCGGTCCGCAAGGTCGTCTTCTGCGCGGGCAAGCTGTACTACGACCTGGAGGCCGAGCGCCAGAAGCGCGGCGCCGACGACACGGCCATCATCCGCATCGAGCGCCTGTACCCGCTGCCGGGTGCGGAGCTCCAGGCGGAGATCGCCAAGTACCCGAACGCCGAGAAGTACCTGTGGGCGCAGGAGGAGCCGGCGAACCAGGGCGCGTGGCCCTTCATCGCCCTCAACCTCATCGACCACCTGGACCTGGCGGTCGGCGCGGACATCCCGCACGGCGAGCGCCTGCGCCGCATCTCGCGGCCGCACAGCTCGTCCCCGGCGGTCGGTTCGGCCAAGCGTCACCAGGCCGAGCAGGACCAGCTGATCAGCGAGGTCTTCGAGGCGTAGGCCCCGTCGGTCGTACGTGGGTGGGCCCGGCCCCGAGTTCTCTGGACTCGGCGCCGGGCCCACCGGCGTTCGCCCGCCCTTCGCTCACCTTCGGTCACTTTTCGCGCAGGCGGGCCGCGAGGCGGGTGATGGCGGCGTGGATCTCGTCGGCGCGGACGTAGGTGGCGCGGGGGCCGTACTCGGGCAGCAGCCGTCGGGCCTCGCGGTACTCCGTCAGCGCCCGCTCCGGGTCCCCGAGCTCTTCGAGGGCCTCGGCGTACGACTGGTGGGCCTCGGCGGCGAGCGACGGTTCGCCGGCGGCCACGGCCGTCGCGGCCGCCTCGCGGTAGTACTCGGCCGCCCAGTGGAGCTGCGCCGAGAGGCCGGTGCGGGCGAAGATCTGCGCGGCCACCTCGCCGCGCCGCAGCAGGCAGTACGCGGCGAGCACGGGGTCGGTGACGTTGCGGGCGACCGCGCCCAGGAGCCATTCGGCCTCGTACAGGTCGGCGAGCGTCCGCTGGACGTGGAAGCGGGCGATGTACGCGTTGGCCAGCTGCATCCGGCGCTCGTCCCGGCCCGGGTCGCGCGGCGGTGTCGTGTCGACGGCCTCGCGCAGCTGGCGTACGGCGTCGTCGGTGTCCGCCACGGAGGCCGTCGCGACGCCGCGCTGGGCGAGGGCGGTGCCGAGCCGGGACAGCAGCACGACCCGGCTCGGGTCGTCCCGCGCCGTCAGGGGGAGGGCCTTCGTCCAGCCCTCGATGGCCAGTTGGCGGTGGACGGGCAGGCCCGTGGCGAGGTGGCGCGCCCAGTACACGTCAGCGCCGCGCACGTGACAGGCGAGGGTCAGGCCGTGGTCCCCGTCGGCCGCTTCCAGCGCCTCTTCCAGGGCGGTGCGGATGAGCCGCTGCCCGCCCTCGTCGGCGTCGTGGCACCAGGCGAGCTGAAGCGCCTCCGCGAGGTCGAGCCAGGCCAGGCTGCGCTCGTCGGCGGCGAAGGTGCCGCGCGCCAGGGCCTCCTGGAGGTCGTCGCAGGCGTCGGCGGCGATGGCGGTGCCGTCCGGGGCGCCCCGGTCGCCGCCCTCCCGCGCGATCTCGCCCCGCCCCGTGCAGTGCCGCGCCAGCCGCTTGCGCAGCCGTCCCCGCAGCAGGAATCCGTCGGCCGGGTCGGGGCCGAGGGTCAGCACGCCGGCGGTGTCGACGGCGCGGCGCATGAAGTCGACGTACACGTCCTGCGGGCGGGGGCCGTCCACGCCGTGGCGGGGCCGCCCCAGCGTGCTGCCCCGAAAGGCGGCGTCGCCGAGGTCGAGGTGGCCCGCACGGGGAGCGGGACGCTGCCCGGCACCGTCCCCGCCCGCTCCCCCGGCCACCGGCCCGAGGAAGACCCCACCGCTGAAGTCGACCCGCGGCCCCCCGGAGGCACCCCCAAAGGTGTCCGCGAGCCCCCCACGCCCGGGCCCACCCTCCACGACCCGCCCCCCGAACACCCCACCACGCCCCGC
Organism: Streptomyces sp. NPDC030245; assembly: GCF_055572995.1. Taxonomy (NCBI): domain Bacteria; kingdom Bacillati; phylum Actinomycetota; class Actinomycetes; order Kitasatosporales; family Streptomycetaceae; genus Streptomyces; species Streptomyces sp. NPDC030245. The sequence continues at coordinate 186,907 of NZ_JBVICF010000008.1, forward strand.
TCCGACCCCCGCCCCGCCCCAGAGCCCTTGCCCGGCCCCTGCCCCTTCACCCGCTCCCGACCGGCTGCCCTGCCCGGCCGGGGGCCGCTGCCCACCGAAGGCGGCGCCGGAGCCCAGGGCACCACCGGGCCCCCCGGAACCCGGCCCGGCCCCCCGGCCGCCCGAACCCGCGCCCGAGCCCGGCGCGGCACCGGGACGTGAGCCGCTGCCCGGAGTGCCGTCCGGGGTCGGACCGGGGCCGGGCCCGGGGCCCTGCCCGCCAGGCGTACCGCCGGAGCCCGGCGCACCCCCCGCCCCGGAACCCGCTACCTCGACCCGCACACCCCCCTCCACCAGCCGCGCCGTCACCACCGCCAAGCGGCCCAGTGTCTCCGCCAGGGCGCGTTGGGCGGGCCAGCCGGGGTGGGCGGGGTCGTCGCCGGGGTGGGCGGGGAGCGGGAGGAATTCGGCTGTCGCGTCGTTCAGGAGGAGGTATTCGGCCCAGAGCGCCCCGCGCGTCCCACGGGGGCCGCGCGGCGGGCCGGCGGCGAGGCGGGCCGCCCGCGCCCGCACCTCCTCGGGCAGCGCGGCCGCGACCGTGCCCGCGCGCTCCACCTCCTCGGCGATCTCCATGAGCACCGCGCCGAGCAAAAGCCGCGTCTGCGGGGGCCGGTCCGCGATCGTGGCCACGGCCCGCAGCGCCTCGCGCAGGTCCGCCACGCTCCGCCGCGCCGTCCACCGCAGGAACAGCGTCTCGCCCAGCTCGGCCAGGACGGCGTCGCGCCCCGCACCGGCCGGCGCGGCCCCGACCGCCGCCTCCAGGAGGTCCACGGCACGGTCCAGTTCACGTGCCTGCCGCCCCTGCGCGTACCGTTCGCGGGCCGCGCGGGCCGCCGCCCGCAGTGCCGTCGCGTCGCCCGCGCCGGGGTTCCGGTCGGCCTCCGTCCGCGTCCTCGGCAGGAACCGCCGCAGCACCTCCCCGGACACTTCGGCGAAGGCCCGCAGGCCGGGGTGGTCCGCCTCGCCGCCGGTGCCCGGCGGCTGCGCGGGCTCCCCCGCGTCGCCGAGCAGCGCGACCGCCGTGGCGGGGAAGTTGTGGACGCTGCGGCCGAACCGCCGCTCCAGGTAGTCCGAGCAGTGCTTCTGAAGCAGCCGCGCGTCGTCCGGCGCGAGGTGCCCGATGAGCTCCTCCTCGACGCCGTCGAGGAACTGGTAGGCGAGCACCTCGGGGTCGTCGTCCCGCTCGCTGCGTTTCAGGAGCCCGCCGAGCAGCACTTCGGCGAGGACCTCGGGCCCGCTGCCCGCCAGCATCGCGCGCTGCACGAGCTGCATCACCGGCAGGATCGTCGGCACCGCCGACAGGTACACGGCGAGCTGCCAGGCCGCGGGCGACGCGGTGCGCCGGAACGCCCGCACCCGTTCCGCGCCGCCGACCTCCTGCCGGGCCCGCACGGGCGCGGCGGACGGCCCGTGTCCGGCCTCGGCGAGGCCCGCGGCCGCCTCCAGGGACTGCCCGGTCGCCCCCGACACGAGCCTGGCCCAGCCCTCCACGGCGGACCGGCGCAGGGCGAGCACCGGCACGGGGATGCCACGGCGAGCCCGCCCCCGCGCGTCGCCGCCCGCGGGTTCGAACTCCAGGTGTCCTGCGGGCCCTTCCCAGCGGTGCAGGTGCCCCCGCCGCGCGGGCAGGTGCGTACGCCGCCACATCCGCTGCGGCAGCGGCTGCACCACGGCGACCGGCGCGAGCGAACCCCACCGGTACAGGAGCCGCTGCATCAGACCGCCGCGCCACATCGGGCCCGCGCAGTCGCTGAGGACGAGCGTCAGCCGGCTGCCCGTGGGGTCGCTGAGGCGCCCGGGGTCCTGAAGCGCGGCGCCGGGCCGGGCGGTCGCCGCGTACCCGGGACGTCCGTCGGCGCCCTCGTGCAGGAACTGCACCTGCACCTCGCGGAAGGCCCCGGACCGCTCGCACACGTGACGTAACTCGCCGAGGGCCTGCTCCCACACGACCGTCGAGGTCGACAGGTCCATCACGAGCAGCAGCCGCGCCTCGCGCCGCCGCGCGTGCCGCAGCACGGGGACCACGAGCCCGGTGTCGGCGGCCCGCTCCGCCGTGGCCTGTTCGTCGAGGTCGCGCGGGACGGGCCGGACGGGCGGCCGGTACCGCTGGAGGGGCCGCAGCGCGCGTTGCAGGGCGAGCGGGTCGGGCAGCACCGCGGCGGCGGGCACCTGCACGGGGACGCCGCCGGGCCGTTCGGGGCCGCCGCCGTCCTCGACGGGCACGACGAGGCGGGAGCGGGGCGCGGGACGGGGCGGCGGGTGGGGTGCGGGCGTCGGCGGGGCGGGCGTCCAGTGCGGGTCGCTTTCGCCGGGCACGTCGCCGGACCGCGCCCCCCGCCGTGCCCGGTCCGCTTCCGGTCGGCGCGCCCCGTCACCCACGTCGCCCTCGTCGCACGCGGCGACCTGCGCCGCGAGCCACAGGGAGTCGGCCAGCTCCCGCACGGTGGGTGCGAGCTCGGCGTCCCGCAGCCGTGCGACGAGCGCCGTGAGCGCGTCGCTCGCGGCGTCCGTGCGGTGCGGGGCTGCGGTCATGGCGTCACCGCGGCCCGCGGTCCAGGGGCCGCATGAGCAGCCCGGCGATCTCCTCGCGCCGCTCCGGCTGCTGCCGGGCGGCGTGCTGGGCGAGGAAGATGGCGTTCAGGAGCTGGTCGGTGGGGCGCAGCGCGCCGTCGGCCTCGGCGTCCGTGAACTGGTCGACGAGGTCGATGTTCGTGTCGTACGCCCCCGTCCCGAAGTGCGCGAGGACCATCGCGGCGAGCCGCTGGTCGCGGGGTGGTTCGAGGTCGAGCGGCACGCAGCGGCGCAGCAGCGGTCCGGGGAACTCGCGCTCGCGGTTGCTGGTCAGGACGGTGACGGGGAAGGCGCGGCAGCGCACCCGGCCGCGGGTGACGGGGACGCGGCGCCCGTCGTCGGTGAGGACCTGCACGGTCTCCTGGCCCGGCCGGTCGGCGATCCGCTCCAGCTCGGGGATGCCGAACTCGCCCTCCTCCAGGACGTTCAGGAGGTCGTTGGGCAGGTCGATGTCGCTCTTGTCGAGCTCGTCGATGAGCAGGACGCGGGGCCGGTCGGAGGCGATGAGGGCGGTACCGAGCGGGCCGAGCCGAAGATAGCGGCCGATGTCCTCGGCGTGGTCGCGGCCGAGCTGGTTGTCCTGGAGGCGGCCGATCGCGTCGTACGTGTAGAGGCCGTCCTTCAGTTCGCTGCGGCTGACGATGGCCCACTGAAGGACGCGGCCGAGCCCCAGTTCGTACGCGAGGGAGTGCGCGAGGGTGCTCTTGCCGGAGCCGGGCTCGCCGGTGACGAGGAGGGGGCGTCGCAGGTAGAGGGCGGCGTTGATGAGTTCGAGTGCCTCGGCGCCCTGCACGGACATGGGGACGTCGCTGTCGCCGAGGCGGCGGCGCGTCGCGGAGTCGATGTCGGGGACGTCGTAGGGCACCGGTTCGGCGTCGAAGGCGCGCCAGGGCGGCGGCTTCGGCAGCCGTCGGATCCTGTCCGGATCCGGACCACCGACCCCTTCGTAGATGAACCATCCGCTCACTGCGTGCTCCTCGTCGACGGTCGGTGGAAACGTACCCACGATCGCGCCCTCGCCACCGCGCGCGTGCCCGCGCGGGTCCTCCTCACGGCGAGTCCGCCGGCATCGTGTCCTCGGGCGGCAGCGGCCGCCGCGGGTCGTCGTACAGCAGGGCGAGGGGTTCCGCCCAGTGCCGGTCGTCCCTGCCCCTGCTGATGTCCTGCCGGATGTGCCGGATCCGGTCGGGGAGTTCGGCGACCGAGCCGAGCCTGCCGAGCAGCTGCTCCACGCCCGCGTGCAGGTCGTCGCAGGTGTCCTGGCAGCCGCGGGTGGCGTGCCCCTCGATGTGCCAGAGCACGACGCCGTGCCCACTGCCGAGGGCCAGCCGCATGGCGTCGCGTCCGACGCCGCGCCCGGCGGGCCGGCACATCACGGGGATGACGGTGTGCGGCAGTTTCTGGAAGTGCCTGGCCTGCGGCCTGGTGTCCCGCTCGGGTACGCGCGCGGGCGCCAGTTCGCGGGCGGCGGCGACCGAGCGCCAGCGGTCGTGCCAGTCGGGGTTGTCCGGGTCGGCGCGGCGTGCCAGGTCGCGCAGGACGACGCGGCGCTGCGTGCCGAGCCGCTCGGTGGCGTACAGCTTCGCGATGTCGTCGAACTGCCAGCGGTGCACCTGTGTGTCGAAGTGTTCGGCGGGCAGGGCGAATTCGAGCGGTACGGGCGGTCCCTCGCCGTCCAGCCGGTGCAGCGTCCTGCCGAGGGGCGTGCGCAGCGCTTGGACGAGCTCGCCGGGCAGGAAGCCCTCTCCGGAGTAGTCCTCGGCGGCCAGCTCCGTGTCGCCGTACGCGCCTTCGTACTCCCCTTCGCCCTGCCGCTCCCCGTGGTTGATCCAGATCTGCCAGTGGAAGCGGGCGGGTGTCACGCTGATCACCGGGTCGAGCAGGACGGTGACCGTGGGGCCCTCGCCGGGACCCGGGTAGGGCACGGCGGCGCGGTCCGGGCCGCCGGGGTCGGGGAGCAGCCCGTCGGGCAGCCGGGCGTCGGTGACCAGGGCGTGCAGATGGACGCGGTCGTCCTCCCGGAGCCGCTCGGCGACCCACTCCTCAAGGCGCTCCGCGTCGCCGCCGCGGCTGCGGACGTACGCGGCGACGAGCCGCAGGTAGTGCAGGAACGTCAGGGCGTCCTCGGGCAGGGCGCTGTCGTAGAGCAGTCCGTGCCCGTCGCGCCAGGTGAGCAGCGCGGGCACGGCACCGGGCGGCCTGCGCCCCCGCACCTTGCGCACGATCTTGGCGACGGACGGTGCGGCTCCCGGGGCGGGCAGCCGGGCGAGGAGGCCGAGCGCGGCGCGGCGGTCCTTGGGGGTCCACTGGTCGGGTCCCGGGCGCCGCTCCGTCCCGGGCAGGCGCTGCTGTTCGTCGATCCAGTTGTCGCCGGTGATGACGCGCGGCGCGGTGCCGTGCCAGCGGTCGTGGGCGGCCGTCACCTCGCGGTAGGCGTCGCCGAACTGGCGCAGCGCGAGCGTCGCGACGGCCATGCCGCCGTCGCGCTCCCTGCGGCGCGACTTGATGACGCCGACGACGGCGCCGGTGCGCGGATCGAGCAGCGGACCGCCGGAGACCCCCTTGGGGAAGGCGATGTCGGGCTTGAAGCGCAGCCCGGCGCCGTCGTCGCGGACGTTGATCTCGGCATCGGCGCTCCAGGGTTTGGCGCCCGCGCTGCTCTCGTTCTCGTCGGGCCGGTAGCCGTACGCGACGACGTCACCGAAGGGGCGTACGGCACGGTCGGCGAGCCACACGCACTCGTGCTCCACGGTGTCGTCGAGGAGCCGGACGAGGGCGAGGTCCTCCTCGGGCGGCAGCACGGCCCGCTCGGGATCGCCGATGAGCCAGTGCGCGAGGCGGGCCGGGACGGGGATGCCGTCGTTGAGGTCGGTGCCGCGCACGGCGAACGTCCGCGCGCGGTCCCTGGCGAGATACGGCCGCAGAACATGGGCGCAGGTCAGCACCCACCCGGGCGCGACGAAAAATCCACTCCCCCACATGGCCGACTCCGTGCCGTACGCACCGTCGCCGTCCGCCGCCATGAGATGCACGGTGGCGGCCTGCGCGAGGGCGTCGAGCCGGGGGGCGGGCTCAGGCATGGGGGGTGGTGGGGGTTGGTGGGGTGGTGGGGGCCGGGGGGATGACGGGGGCGGATGGGGTGGCAGGGGTGGATGGGGTGGATGGGGTGGATGGGGTGGCGGGGGTCGATGAGGTGGCGGGGGTGTCGTCCTGCGGGGTGCTGCCTGAGCGCGCGCGGTCCAGCCGCCACGTGAGCGTGACCTGCACGGACGCCTTGGCCTCGCCCTCCGCGAGTACGGCGATCACCTTGCCGGGCTTGGCGCTGAGCTCCACGCCGAAGGTGACGCTGGCCTCGTCGGGCCGGGCCGCCGCCGCGGCGTCGAGCACGGAGCCGCCGACACCGCGGATCAGCTCGCCGAGCTCCTCGACCCGGGCGACGGCGGTGTCGAGCACGCCGACGTCCTCGTCGTCCTCGCCGTGGCGGCCGGACGCGCCGATCCGCGCGTGCACGACCTTCCCGCCGGGCAGTTCGATCCGCTGGACATGTCCCGCCACGGTCCCCCGCTCTCCGCGCAGCTCACCCTTCGTACCCTCGCCTGCTCGGTCTGCGACGAGGACAGTGGCCCGCATGGTTGCAGGCGCCCCTCGAACGGCGCATGAAACCGGCCAGGGGGAACGGTCCGCGCACGGCCTACCATGAAGCGGACACAGTCGTACGTGCGTCTTGTGCAGAGCCCATCCGTAAGCCGCCCACAAGCCGTCCGCGAGCCGTCCGTAAGCCGTCACAAACCGTCCGCTACAGGAGCATCAGTTGTACTTCACCGACCGTGGCATCGAGGAGCTGGAGAAGCGGCGCGGCGAGGAAGAGGTCACTTTCGAGTGGCTCGCCGAACAGCTCCGCACCTTCGTGGACCTCAACCCGGACTTCGAGGTGCCGGTGGAGCGCCTGGCGACGTGGCTGGCGCGGCTGGACGACGAGGACGAGGACGAGTAGTCACCACTGGTCGCCCGCTGGTCACCCGCCGAGCAGGGCGGGGGCCAGCTCCCGCCACTGCGGCAGCGGCAGGGCGGCGGGACCGCCCGTCAGGACCTGTACGCAGACGTGGTCGGCGCCCGCGTCGAGGTGGGCCCGCACGCGCGCGTGGAGCACGTCGACGTCTCCGTGGGCGACGATCGCGTCGACGAGACGACGGCTCGGGCGTCCGCCCGCGATGTCTTCGTCACCGAAGCCCATGCGGCGCACGTTTGCCGCCTGGTGCGGGGCGTGCGTGACGTAGCCCGCCACGTGGCGGGCGGCCACCTCGCGCGCCCGGCCGACGTCGGTGTCGAGGACCACGGCCTGCTCGACGCCGAGGAACGCGTCCGGCCCCATGATCTCGCGGGCCAGCGCCGTGTGCTCCACGGGAACGAAGTACGGGTGGGCGCCCCAGGTGCGCTCAGCGGCCAGCGCCAGCATCTTCGGGCCGAGCGCGGCCAGGACACGGCGCGGGGCGGGGCCGGGGAGCGGCCCGTGCGCCGGGACGGCGTCCATGGAGTCCAGATAGCGGCGCATCGTCGAAAGCGCCTTCCCGCGCGCGGGCACGCGACAGCCGTCGACCTCGACGCCGGCGTCGTCCACCCGGTGACCGCCGAGCCCGAGCAGATAGCGCCCCGGAAAGGCCTCGCCGAGCGTGCGCTCCGCCGTCGCCATGGCCACCGGGTCCCGGAAGGCGATGTTGGCGATGCCCGAGGCGACGACGATGCGCCGGGTCGCGGACAGCAGCAGCCACGCCTGCCCCACGGTGTCCCGCCCGAAGGCCTCGCCGAACCATAGGGCCCCGTAGCCCAGCTCCTCGATCTCGGCGGCGGCCTCCCGCACGCGCGCCGTGCTGTGCCCTTCGAAGGCCAGGGTCCACACCCCCACGCGCCCGAGCCCGTCCCGCGCCATGACGTCATTGCCATTGCCATTGCCACTGCCACTGCCGTTGCCGTTGGCACCGCCGTTGCCACTGCCACTCACAAGCCACCCCTGCCCTTCCCCGAGCACCTCAACCGGAGAACCTCTCCGCTTAACCCGCGCCACAATACGGAGAACCTCTCCGGTTGACTAGCCCCGGGCGCCGCGGCGAGCGAGGATGGCCCGATGACGAACTCTCGGGAAGCTTCCGCAGACCGGCAGCCGCGCGCGGACGCCCGGCGCAACCGCGAGCGGATCGTCACCGCGGCACGGGACGCGTTCGCCGAGGCCGGCCCCGATGCCTCCCTGAACGAGATCGCCCGCCGCGCAGGGGTCGGCCCCGGCACGCTCTACCGCCACTTCCCCACCCGTCCCGCGCTCCTGACCGCGGTGCTCAAGGACCGCATCGACACCCTGTGCGCACGCGCGGAGGAACTGTTCGCGGCCGACTCTCCCGACTCTCCCGACGAGGCGCTGGCCGAGTGGCTGCGCGCCTTCCTGGACCACGCGCGCGTGAACCAGGGCCTGGGCAGCGCCCTGCTCATCGAGGAGGCGGAGCAGCCGGACGCCCTCGGCTTCGACTGCCACCAGCGGATCCAGGACGCGGCACACCGGCTCCTCACCCGGGCCCAGGACTCCGGCACGGCCCGCCCGGACCTGGCAGCCTCCGACCTGCTCCAACTGGTGGTGGGCATCGCCCTGTCCACGGCACGCACCACCTCGGACCCGGCCCAGCCGGCCCGCCTCCTCGCCCTGACCTTGGACGCGGTCCGCCGCCCCTGAGCGACCCCGCCCCCGCGCACCTCAGATCAGGCCCGCGCCCGCACCCTGTCGTACGCCAGACCCCCGGCCCCCTGCACCAGCAGCAGCGCGGCCGCCGTGGCCCAGCCCGCGCTGCGCCGCCGCACCGCCCATACCGCCAGCGGCAGCCCGGCCGCGACCTGCACCGCCGCCAGGGCCCGCGCCCTGGGGCCCCGCACCCAGGGCCCGAGCGGCCCCTGCTCCACCACGGTGAACTCCGCCCGCACGGCGTCCCGCCACCCGGGCCACTCGACCTGCCGGACACCCTGCTGGACGCGTGCCACCTCGCGCAGCCGGTCGGCCGGTTCGCAGGGGCCGAGGCCCGGCGGGAGGGCGAGGCCCGTGCGGGTGAGGACGGCGAGGAGCCCGCGCATCCTGGCGCGGGCGTCGGCCTCCGTGTCGGGCCGGGCGAGCGCTTCGAGGGACTGCACGTCGAGTACGGGATCGAGGCCGAGGCGCGCGGCGAACGTGCGCATCGCCTCGTCCTCCCCGAGGGGTGTCCCGTTCGCCAGCCACTCGTACCCGACGGTCCGCCGGAAGCCGGCGGCGAGGGTGTAGCCGGAGCGGTCGCCGTCCCACCACAGGGCCAGCACGGGCCAGCCGGAGCCGACGGCGAGCGCGGTGGCCCACCCGGTCAGCACCCGGTCGACGGGCTCCACACCGTCGGCCCCTCCATCCCCTCTATCCCCTCCATCCCCTTGCAGCCACGGCTTGCCCTCGGGCACCAGCACGCTCCAGCCGCGACCGGCCTCCACGAGCAGCATCCGCTCGCGGAGCAGTCGGGCGACGGTCTCGACGGCGTCGGGCTCGGCCCGGCAGAGCAGCAACGCGCCGGCGGCCGTGGCGAACCCGGCGGAATCGGGCGAAGAGGCATGGGACGACATGGCTCCACGCTAGGACAGATGGGATCAATCAGGGATCAATCGGCGCAGATGCCACATCGACGTGTCCATGTGACAGCTCGGACGAGCGGTTCACCCGTCGGGTGTCTTGACTTCGCGGAGCCGCGATATATCGTGAATGACAGAGACGCGATATGGCGCGTCGCGTCCGGCCCGCCAAGGAGGTCAGCCCATGTCCGAGTGGTCCGTCGCCGAGCCCAGGAAGCTCACGTTCGACGCCCCGGTGACAGCACTCCACGTCCGCGTGGTCAACGGCATGGTGAACGTGGTGGGCACGGACGAAGCCTCCGCCCGCCTGGAGGTCTCCGAGATCGAGGGCCCACCCCTGCGGGTGACCCTGGAGGAGGGCGTCCTCACCGTCGCCTATGACGACCTGCCCTGGAAGGGCTTCCTCAAGTGGCTCGACCGCAAGGGCTGGCGCCGCAGCGCGGTGGTCTCCCTCGCCGTGCCCTTCGCGACCGGCGTCGAGGTGGGAGTGGTCGGCGCGGGCGCCGTGGTCTCCGGCGTCGAGGGCCGGGTGGAGGTGAAGGGCGTCACCGGTGACACGACACTGCTCGGCCTCGCCGGCCAGGTCCGCGCGGACACGGTCTCCGGAAGCGTGGAGGCGCAGGGCGTCACCGGCGCCCTCCGCTTCAACTCCGTCTCCGGAAGCCTCACGGTCGTCGAGGCCGCGGGCCCCGCGGTCCGGGCCGACTCGGTGAGCGGCTCGATGATCGTGGACCTCGACCCGGCGGGCACCCCGACGGATGTGGCCCTGACGAGCGTGTCGGGCGAGATAGCGATCCGGTTGCCGCACCCGGCGGACGCGGAGGTCGAGGTGGACACGGCGAGCGGCGCGGTGTCGAACGCCTTCGAGGATCTGCGGGTCGGCGGGCAGTGGGGCGCCAAGCGGATCACGGGCCGGCTGGGCACCGGCCGCGGACGGCTCAAGGCGACGACGGTGTCCGGCTCCATCGCACTGCTGCGCAGGCCACAGACGGAGGAAGAGCCGTTGGAAGAGCCGTTGGACGAACCCACGGATGACCCAGTGGGAGGACCGATGAAGGAAGATCCATACGACGAGGTCCCCCTGGACGTGACCCCGGCCGACACCGACGGCCCCACCGACGACCCGACCCAAGGCCCGACCGACGGCCCGACCGACAAGAAGGTGCTCTGACATGCCCCCCGTGTTCGCCCACGGCCGCCTGCGCCTCTACCTGCTCAAGCTGCTCGACGAGGCACCGCGCCACGGCTATGAGGTGATCCGCCTCCTCGAAGAGCGCTTCCAGGGGTTGTACGCACCTTCGGCAGGCACGGTCTACCCCCGCCTCGCGAAGCTGGAGGCGGAGGGCCTGGTCACCCACACCACCGAGGGCGGCCGGAAGGTGTACGCGATCACGGACGCGGGCCGCGCCGAGCTGGCCGGCCGCAGCGGTGAGCTGGCCGATCTGGAGCTGGAGATCCGCGAGTCGGTCGCCGAGCTCGCCGCCGAGATCCGTGACGGCGTCCAGGGCGCCGCCGGTGAGCTGCGCCGCGAGATGCGCGCCGCCGCCAAGGAGGCGCGATCCTCGGGCAGTTCGGCCCCCGGCAAGCCCTTCCCGGACCCGAGCGACTTCTTCGACGGCACCTGGGGCGACAAGGAGAGCTGGCACCAGGCGAAGGAGGAGTTCAAGCGCGCGAGGCAGGAGTGGAAGGAGCAGGCGCGGCGCGCGAAGGACGAGAGCCGCAGGGCCCGCGAGGAGGCCCAGCGGGCGCGCCGCCAGGCCAAGGACGCCCAGGAGGAGGTCCAGCGGATCGCCAGGCGCGTGCAGGAGCAGGTGCAGGACCACTTCGCGCGAGGCGACTGGCCGACGGGCGTGCGCGAGGGCCTGAGCGAACTGGCCAAGGAGTTCGGCGGCCTCGGAATGGACTTCGCCAAGACCTTCGGCGCAGGCACGGACTCCGCCAACGGATCCGACACAAAGCCTGGCACCGGCGCCGGGACCCACAACACCACGGCCCCCACCACCCCCACCACCAAAACTGACGCCAGGCCCGACACCAGCAGCACCAGCACTAGCACCAGCCCCGGCCCCGGCCCCAAGTTCAGCGCCGCCCGCGAGGACATCCCCGTGGACTACACCCCGGACTGGGCCCGCGAGGACCTCACCGGCGACCCCGGCAGAGACCTCGACCGCCTCCTGGACCGCTTCCGCGACGACATCCGGGACGCGGCCCGCGACCACGGAGTGACGGAATCCCAGCTCCGCGAGGCCCGCCGCCACTTGTCGCAGGCGGCGGCACACATCGGAGCATCACTGCGGGCACCCGGCCGCTGACCCGGGCCGGAGACCCTCCCCCGGACCCGGCCGCGGCTTGGACCTGGACCGGACCTGGGCTTGGGCCTGGGCCTGGACCTGGGCCCCGCCGGGGTCAGGAGACCCCGGCGAAGAGAACCCGCTCCAGTTCCGTGTACGTCACCCCGTGGTCCGCGAGGACCTCCGAGGTGACACCGGGGCGGACCGTGAGCGCCAGGAGGATGTGATGGCCCCCGATGACCCGGTCGCGCCGCGCGCTCGCGATGCGCAGGGACTTCACGAGGACCTCCTTGGCGTCCCGGGTGAAGGGCAGTCGGCCGAGCCGGGCCTTCAGGCCTGGGCGCCGTCCGCCCGTGCGCGAGCCGGCCAGCGCCCCGGCCCCGTGCGCCTCTTCCACACGGGCGACGATCTCCTCGACGTCGACACCGAGGCCGGCGAGCGCTTCGGTGTCGGCCTGCGAGAGTCCGCCCCTGCGCCGCGCCTCGGCGAGGGCCCGTTCGATCGACTCGCGTCGGTCCGCCGCCCCCAGGGCGGTCAGCGCGAACGAGGCGCGGCTGGTGGCCCCCTGGCCGACCCGCGCGAGCAGGGCCAGCAGCATGTGCCCGTCGTCGACCGCGGAGGACCCCACCCGCTCGGCCTGCCCGGTGGCGCCCAGGACCACGGCGCGGGACTCCTCGGTGAACCGCTCGAACATCACTGCCTCCCGTACTTCTTGTGCACGGCCTGCCTGCTCACTCCGAGCTCCGCGGCGATCTCCTGCCACGACCAGCCCTGCCGGCGCGCACTGCGCACCTGCACGGCCTCCAACTGCTCCACCAGCTTCCGCAGCGCGGTGACGGCCCGCAGCCCGACCCGTGGGTCGTGATCGCCCGCGCGCTCGGCGAGATCCGTTGCTTCGGTCATGCATGTCAACTTACGTTGACATGCAAGCGCTCGTCAACCCAAGTTGACAGACATCGGGACGTCGGCTCCCAGCCCTCAGACCTCCAGCACGATCTTTCCGAACAGGTCGCCGGACTCCAGTCGCTCGAAGCCCTCGCGGGCCCGGTCCAGGGGCAGCACCTCGTCGATCACCGGCCGGACACCCGTGGCCGCGCAGAAGGCCAGCAGGTCCTCCAGCTCGTCCTTGGTGCCCATGGTCGAGCCGACGACCTTCAGTTCCAGGAAGAAGATGCGGGTGAGCTCGGCGTGCGAGGGGCGGTCGCCGCTCGTCGCCCCCGAGATGACCAGCGTGCCGCCGGGCTTCAGCGACTTGACCGAGTGGGACCAGGTCGCCGCGCCCACCGTCTCGATGACGGCGTCCACGCGCTCCGGGAGCCGCGCGCCCGACTCGACCGCCTCCACCGCGCCCAGTTCGAGCGCGCGCTTGCGCTTGGCCTCGTCCCGGCTCGTGGCGAAGACCCGCAGTCCCGCCGCCTTGCCGAGGACGATCGCGGCCGTGGCGACGCCGCCGCCGGCGCCCTGCACGAGGACCGAGTCCCCGGGCCGTACACCGGCGTTGGTGAACAGCATGCGGTAGGCGGTCAGCCATGCGGTCGGCAGGCAGGCGGCCTCCGCGAAGGACAGCTCCTTCGGCTTGGGCAGCACGTTCCAGGTGGGGACGGCGACCTGCTCGGCGAAGGTGCCCTGGTATTTCTCCGTGAGGATGGAGCGGCCCTCGCGGGGGCCGACGCCGTGGCCGGTCTGGCCGATGACCGAGTGGAGGACGACCTCGTTGCCGTCCTCGTCGATCCCTGCGGCGTCACAGCCGAGGATCATCGGCAGCTTCTCCTCGGGCAGGCCGACCCCGCGCAGGGACCAGAGATCGTGGTGGTTGAGGGAGGCGGCCCTGACGTTCACGGTCGACCAGCCGGAGCGCGCCTCGGGGGCGGGCCGCTCCCCCAACTCGAGGCCGTCGAGCGGCTGGTCACGGTCGATACGAGCAGCGTAGGCAGCGAACATGAGGCGACCCTAGGCGCGACGGCCGCCCCGGCGGAACCACGTACGGCTGTGACACACACCGCGCCCCAACACCCGACACCCCGCCCACCAAACACCGCGCCCCCTGCCGCGCGATGTGGCGGCAGGGGGCGCGGTGTGTGGCGCGTCGCGTCGGGTCAGCTGCGGGCGACGCCCTCCGCCCGGGCGGCGGCGGCGACCGCGGCCGTCACGGCCGGGGCGACCCGCTCGTCGAACGGCGACGGGATCACGTAGTCCGCGGCGAGCTCGTCCCCGACGACGTCCGCGAGGGCGTCGGCCGCGGCGATCTTCATGCCCTCGGTGATGCGGGAGGCCCGCACCTGGAGCGCGCCCGCGAAGATGCCGGGGAAGGCCAGCACGTTGTTGATCTGGTTCGGGTAGTCCGAACGGCCGGTCGCGACCACGGCCGCGTACTTGTGCGCGACGTCCGGGTGGACCTCGGGGTTCGGGTTGGCCATGGCGAACACGAAGGAGTTGGGCGCCATGGAGGCGACGGCCGGCTCGGGGACGGTGCCGCCCGAGACGCCGATGAACACGTCGGCACCGTCGAGGGCGGCCTCCAGCGAGCCGCTGATCCCGGCCTTGTTGGTCAGCTCGGCGAGCTCCCGCTTGACCGGGGTGAGGTCGTCCCGGTCCCGGCTGACGATGCCCTTGCGGTCCGCGACCGCCACGTCGCCGAGCCCCGCCTCCAGCAGGAACTTGGCGATGGCGACACCGGCCGCGCCGGCGCCGGAGATCACGGCGCGCAGTTCACCGAGCGTGCGCCCGGTGAGCTTCGCCGCGTTCCGCAGCGCGGCGAGCGTCACGACAGCCGTGCCGTGCTGGTCGTCGTGGAAGACGGGGATGTCGAGCCGCTCCTGGAGCTTGCGCTCGATCTCGAAGCACCGCGGCGCCGAGATGTCCTCCAGGTTGACGCCACCGAAGGAGGGGGCGAGCCGCACCACCGTCTCGACGATTTCGTCGGCGTCCGTCGTCGCGAGCGCGATCGGCACCGCGTCCACGCCGCCGAACTGCTTGAACAGGATGGCCTTGCCCTCCATCACGGGGAGGGAGGCCTCGGCGCCGATGTCGCCGAGACCGAGCACCGCGGTCCCGTCGGTCACCACGGCGACCACATTCGATTTCCACGTGTAGTCGTGGACGAGCTCCGGCCGCTCGGCGATCGCGCTGCACACTTTCGCGACGCCGGGCGTGTAAGCCAGGGACAGGTCGTCCTTGTCGCGGACCGGCACGGTGGCCTGCACGGCCATCTTGCCGCCGCGGTGCAGCGCAAACGCCGGATCGAAGGGCTCGGCCGCACCCGCGGGGCCCTCATGATCCGTACTGCTGTCGCTGCGAGGATTGACGATCTCCGCTGCCACTTGTCTGACCCCTTAAGTCTTATTCATCAGTTGAGGGTGTCCACTCCCGGTTGAGAAGTGGGCGGGCACCGTGTCCGTTCCCCGCCTGTCGGCGGAGGGAGGTACGGACACGCGGGCGCGCCGCACACGCGCCCTGAGCCCCGGATGAGGGGTGTAGCCAACCTTTGTACCCGAAGGCGGTGGGCACGGGCGAGTGACATTGGTTGCAGCATGCTCAGCAGAAGTCCCTGGAGGCCGGGACGAGCGTCACTGGGGAATGCCCGATTCCTTCCCATTCTCCGAATAAGGTATTTCGCGGCCCGGTCGGGCGCCAATCGTCCACATCGCGAGATACGCCGGTTACCGATTGGTTAACGGTGATTCGCTCCGGCCCCCTTACATCCCCGCCGTACCGGGATGTTGCGTTTCGAGGCGAGCCCGTTATCCGATTTTGACATCTCCGGCACCCAGAATCGGACGGTCCGAATGGCAAGATGCCGTCATCACACGAGGTCGCGACACCCGAAGGTGTGTGCCCGACCCATCGGCAACTCCCTCATCCGCCGGAGGACCCACCATGACCGCACGCTCCATTTGTCGTAAGACCGCAGCGAAGTCCGCGAAGTCCCGGATTGCGGCGGTCGGCACGATCGCGGTCGTCGGTTCGCTGCTGCTTTCCGGCTGCGGCGACCAGACCAACGACAAGGAGAGCGACACGGTCAGCAACGCCCCGCTCGCCGACAAGCTGCCCAAGGACATCCGCGACAAGGGCGTCATCAAGGTCGGGTCCGACATCGCCTACCCGCCGGTCGAGTTCAAGGACAAGTCCGGCAACACGGTCGGCATCGACCCGGATCTGGGCGAGGCGCTGGGCAAGCAGCTCGGTGTGAAGTTCGAGTTCGAGAACGGAACCTTCGACACCCTCCTCGGCGGTCTGCGCTCCAAGCGCTACCAGATCGCGATGTCGGCCATGACCGACACCAAGAACCGCCAGGAAGGCATCGACGAGGAGACCGGCAAGAAGGTCGGCGACGGCGTCGACTTCGTCGACTACTTCACGGCGGGCGTCTCGATCTACACCAAGAAGGGCGACGACCAGGGGATCAAGACCTGGGCGGACCTCTGCGGCAAGAAGATCGTGGTCCAGCGCGGCACCGTCTCGCACGACCTGGCCAAGGCCGAGTCGAAGAAGTGCAAGGGCGGCAAGAAGATCACCATCGAGCAGTTCGACAACGACCAGCAGGCCCAGACCCGGCTGCGCTCCGGCGGCGCCGACGCGGGTTCGTCCGACTTCCCCGTGGCCGCGTACGCGGTGAAGACCTCGGGCGGCGGCAAGGACTTCCAACTGGTCGGCGAGCAGGTCGAGGCGGCTCCGTACGGCATCGCCGTCTCCAAGAAGAACCCCGAGCTGCGCGACGCGATCCAGGCCGCGCTGAACGCGATCATCAAGAACGGCGACTACGAAAAGATCATCAAGAAGTGGGGCGTCGAGGACGGCGCGGTCGAGGAAGCCAAGATCAACGGCGGCAAGTGACCCCGCCCCTCCCCCTCCCAGTCGCTGAAAGGCCACTCTCGTGACCCCAGACATCTCCAAGAAGGGCCCGGCGGACGACGTCCCCGCGGCCCGCCCGGCGGAGGCCATCAGGGCCATCCCGGTCCGGCACTTCGGCCGTTACATCGCCGCGGTCCTGGCGATCGGCGTGCTCGCCTCGATCGTCTACGCCTTCTCGCAGGGCGACATCAACTGGGGCGCGATCCCCGACAACTTCTTCGACGAGCGCATCCTCAAGGGTGTCCGCGAGACGCTGATCCTCACCTTCCTCTCGATGCTCATCGGCGTCGTCGGCGGTGTGCTCCTCTCGGTCATGCGCCTGTCGAAGAACCCGGTGACCTCGTCGATCGCCTGGTTCTACATCTGGTTCTTCCGCGGTACGCCGGTCCTGGTCCAGCTCTTCGTCTGGTTCAACCTCGGCTTCGTCTTCGACTACATCAACCTCGGCCCGGTCTACAAGGACGAGTGGTCGGACTTCATGACGCCGTTCCTGACGGCGCTGCTCGGCCTCGGCCTCAACGAGGCCGCGTACATGGCGGAGATCTGCCGCGCCGGCCTGCTCTCGGTCGACGAGGGCCAGACCGAGGCGGCGCACGCGCTCGGCATGAGCCACAACAAGACGCTGCGCCGCGTGGTCCTTCCGCAGGCGATGCGCGTCGTCGTGCCGCCGACGGGCAACGAGTTCATCAACATGCTGAAGACGACGTCGCTGGTCGCCGCCGTCCAGTACTACGAGCTCCTCAAGTACGCCCAGGACATCGGCACGTCGTCCGGCGCGACGGTGGAGACGCTGCTGCTCGCCGCCTGCTGGTACCTGATCATGACGTCGATCCTCAGCGTCGGTCAGTTCTACCTGGAGCGTTACTACGCGCGCGGTTCGTCGCGCTCGCTGCCCGCCACCCCGTGGCAGAAGATCAAGGCCAACATGCTGTCCCTGCGCTCGCCGGGGGTGAGGTGAATCCATGACCGCCATGGTGAAGTCCGAAGGCGTCCACAAGTCCTTCGGCAACGTAGAGGTCCTCAAGGGCATCGACCTGGAGGTCAAGACGGGTGAGGTCTTCTGCCTCATCGGCCCGTCCGGCTCCGGCAAGTCGACGTTCCTGCGCTGCATCAACCACCTGGAGAAGATCAACGCCGGGCGGCTGTACGTCGACGGGGAGCTGGTCGGCTACCGCCAGAAGGGCGACAAGCTGTACGAGCTGAAGGACAGCGAGGTCGCCCTCAAGCGCCGGGACATCGGCATGGTCTTCCAGCGCTTCAACCTCTTCCCGCACATGACGGCGCTGGAGAACGTCATGGAGGCGCCGGTCCAGGTCAAGGGCGTCGCGAAGGCCGAGGCGCGGGAGCGCGCGGGCCAGCTCCTGGAGCGCGTGGGCCTCGCCGACAAGGCGGGCAACTACCCGTCGCAGCTCTCCGGCGGCCAGCAGCAGCGCGTGGCGATCGCCCGCGCGCTGGCGATGGACCCGAAGCTGATGCTGTTCGACGAGCCGACGTCGGCGCTCGACCCCGAGCTGGTCGGCGACGTGCTCGACGTCATGCGGGACCTCGCCGAGACCGGCATGACGATGGTCGTCGTCACACACGAGATGGGCTTCGCCCGCGAGGTCGGCGACAGCCTCGTCTTCATGGACGGCGGCGTGGTGGTCGAGTCGGGCAACCCGCGCGACGTCCTGACGAACCCGCAGCAGGAGCGGACGCAGTCGTTCCTGTCGAAGGTGCTGTAGCAGCGCCCCGTAAGGGGCGCGGGGAACCGCGCGAGCAACCACGGCGGACCCGCGCCCGGGAACGCACGGAAGGGGCGGTACGGATCACTGGTCCGTACCGCCCCTTCCGTCGATGGCCTACTTGAGACCAAGAACCACCGCATCCGAGGGCGAGGCCCAGACCGGCCGCGCCTCCGCGAACCCCGCCTCACGCAGCGTCCGCGCATGCCACTCCGCGGAGGGCATGTCCCCGTCCGCGTGCTCCCCGTAGATCTCGAACCGCTTGGCGGTGGGGCCGGCCAGGACCGGGTCCTGCGCCGCGAGCTGCCACCACTCCTTCCAGTCGAGGACCCCCTCGGCCTTGGCCCGGTCCATCTGCCGATGCCGATAGGCACTCTCGGCGGCGTTCAGCCGCGGGGTGGCCGGATCGGGCATGTGATCGGCGTTCATGAAGACACCGCCGTCGCGGACGAGCCCGGCGACCTGCCCGTACAGCGCGGCGAGCGGCTCGCTGAACAGCCAGTGCAGCGCGGTCGCGGTGAGCACGGCGTCGTACGAGTCGTGCGGCAGCGCGGCGGTCCAGTCGGGGTCCTTCAGGTCGGCGGTGACGAAGGTGACCCGGTCGTCCCCGGCGAAGGTGCCCTCGGCGATGGTGAGCAGCGCGGGGTCGAGGTCGACGCCGACGCTGGTCGCGTCCGGGAACCTCTTGAGCAGCCGGTCCGTAATACTTCCCGTACCGCACGCCAGATCGAGGACGCGCGGCGCGGTGCCGACCGTGGCCTCGACCATGTCGAGCATGATCCGGAACCGCTCCTCGCGGTCGGGAAGGTACCACTGCTGCTGCCGGTCCCAGCTGTCCTGCCAGGCGCGCCAGTCGGTGCCGAGCGCGGCGCCGGCGTCGGTTCCGGTCCCCGTTTCCGTCATGAGAAGCCCTCCAGTACGTACGACACGTAATACCCTGGTACCGCAATCGGCCATTACCGGCCGATGGGAATGACCATAGCCCGCCCTCGTAAGGACTACAAGTGGAACTGGCCTATTACTCGGACTACGCCGTACGCCTGGTCAACAGCGAGGAGCCGGGCCGCAACAAGGACACCCTGACGTCCGTCGAGGCGGTCAGGGAGCTGTTCGGGCCGAGCACGCAGATGGCGCGCCGCGCGACGGACTCCGACGTCACGCGCTTCCGTTCCGTGCGGGCCAGGCTCCGGGCGGTCTTCGAGGCGGCGGACGGCGGCGACGAGACGCTCGCGGTCGACCTGCTGAACTCACTGCTCCTGGAGTTCCCCGTCAGCCCGCAGATCTCGGGCCACGACCACCGGGACGACGACGACCGCCCGCTGTGGCACCTGCACCTGGCGGACCACCCGTCGAACGCGACGGCCGGGTACGCCGCGATCGCCGCGATGGGCCTCGCCTTCCACCTCACCGAGCACGGCGTGGACCGCCTCGGCCTGTGCGAGGCGGCGCCGTGCCGCAACGCCTACCTCGACACGTCCACGAACCGCTCCCGGCGCTACTGCTCGGACCGCTGCGCGACCCGCGCCAACGTCGCCGCCTACCGCGCCCGGAAGCGCCTGGAGACGGAGCGGTCCGGCGGCACCGGCCGCACCGCGCCCAGCGCCCAGCGCACCAGCGCGAAGGGCGAGCGGCGGCCGGGCGCCGGCGGCCGGTAGCGGAAGCGCACCCTGCCGAGGACGAGCTCCTCGGGGACGACGCCGTAGTCCGTGCTGTCGCCGCCCGCGAACGCGTTGTCGCCGAGCACCCACCAGCCGCCCCCGCGCCGCTCCTTGGCCCGCTTGACCACCAACAGGTCCTGCTGGAAGGGGTGGCACAGGATCACCACGTCACCCGGACGCACCCGTGCCCCCCACTGCACGAGCAGCCGGTCCCCGTGGTGCAGCGTCGGCACCATCGAAGGGCCCGTCACCTCAGCGGCACCCCACGGCACGACGGCCCTCCCGCGCTCGCTCTCCTGCGACAGCTCCGGCATCACCGGCACCTCCCCGGTCCTATCCTCCACCAGTCCCAGTCTGACCCTGGACTTTTGTCCTAAGCCCAAGGGGGCACTCGCGAAAACACGTCTCTCACGGAGTAATGTCCCACCTGAGAAGACGATCACGAGGAGGACAGCAACATGCTTTCCCGCCTGTTTGCCCCCAAGGTGAAGGTCAGCGCCCACTGCGACCTGCCCTGCGGTGTGTACGACCCGGCCCAGGCCCGTATCGAGGCGGAGTCGGTCAAGGCCGTGCAGGAGAAGATGGCCGCCAACGACGACGCGCACTTCCAGGCGCGCGCCGTGGTCATCAAGGAGCAGCGCGCCGAGCTCGCGAAGCACCACGTCTCCGTGCTGTGGAGCGACTACTTCAAGCCCCCGCACTTCGAGAAGTACCCGGAGCTGCACCAGCTGGTCAACGACACCCTCAAGGCCCTCTCGGCCGCGAAGGCGTCGACGGACCCGGCCACGGGCCAGAAGGCGCTGGACTACATCGCCCAGATCGACAAGATCTTCTGGGAGACGAAGAAGGCCTGACGCACCGCGTCGCTTTCGCGTTCACCGACAGCACCCGGCATCCGCGCGGAGCCGGGTGCTGTCGGCGTTTCAGCGGGTCCGCGGTCGGGCGAGGCCCAGGTCGTACGCGAGGATCGTGGCCTGGACGCGGTCGCGCAGGCCCAACTTGCCGAGCACCGCGTTGACGTGCGACTTCACCGTGCCGGTCGTGACGCCGAGCGCGGTCCCGATCTCCGCGTTCGTGTGGCCCGCGGCCACCAGGGTCAGGACTTCGTGCTCGCGGGGAGTGAGGGCGTCCAGGAGTTCGGGGTCGGGTGCGGGGGCCGTACCGGCGAACGCGTCGATGAGGCGGCGGGTCACGGTGGGGGCGAGCATCGCCTCGCCCGCGGCGACGGTGCGGATGCCGGCGAGGAGTTCCTCGGGCTGCGCGTCCTTCAGGAGGAAACCGGAGGCGCCGGCGCGCAGGGCGTCGTGGACGTAGGCGTCCTGGTCGAAGGTGGTCAGGACGAGGACGCGCGGGGCGGACGTGGCGGACGTACCGGACGCGCCGGACGTGCCGGACGCCGACGTGAGCAGGCGGGTCGCCGTCAGGCCGTCCATCCCCGGCATGCGGATGTCCATCAGGACGACGTCCGGGGCGAGTTCGGCCGCGAGCCGCACCGCACGGGCACCGTCCTCCGCCTCGGCCACGACGTGCAGGTCCGGCTCCGCGTCGACGATCGCTGCGAAGCCGGCACGGACCACCGCCTGGTCGTCGACGACGAGCACTCGGGTGGGGGTGCGTTCGGGCTCGGTGTTGATGAGCTCTCTCCTTCGGCTCTCGGCTGCGGGCTCTCCGCTGTGGGCTCTGCTGTGGACTCACGCCGTCTGACGTGCGGGCTCCACCGGGACCGGCTGCGGGAGCGGCTCGTGTACGCCGCCGGGTGCCGTCACCTCTCGCAGCGCCGCCAGCAGGTCCCGCATCGACGACAGGGCCGCCCGGGCCCCGGCCGCGACGCCGGGCAGGTCGCCCGCCTCCGCCCGCGCGACCACCGCGTGCGCGTGGCGCAGGACCTCTCCGCGCAGTTCCGCTGCGATGCGGCGGCGCTCCTGGTGGGCCTCGGCGACGGCCGACCACACCGTCGCGGTGAGGGCGTGGTCCTCCCAGGCCCTGACGCGTTCGCGCCGCGTCCTGACGACCGCGCCGAGGCCCCAGACCGCGGCCATCGGCGGCAGGAAGCACACGCTGAGCACCGCGCACAGGAAGAGGAGGAGGCCGGTACCGCCGTCCTCTTCGAGGTCCGCCATCCCGTCGGCCGACGCGAGGGCGATGGAGGTCAGGGACAGACCGACCGCCGCCACCCCGGCCGCGAGCCACGTCACGCGCGCCGGACCGGCGAACGCCCCCACCGCGTACACCGCGACGCACTCCCCGACCCCGCCCGCCACCACCAGGCACAGCGCCACCGCGGGCGACAGCACTCCGACCGCGAGGCCGAGCGGCCCGAGCAACGCCGTGGCGAGGACCGCGCCCAGCACCGCCCAGGGCGCCCGGCGCCGCCACAGCAGCGGGAGCGCGTGCGCGACGGCGGGCGCGAGGGAGAGCCCGGCCGCCGCGGGCTCATCGACGAGAACCGCGAAGACCGGCAACACGGCAACGGCAAGAGCAACCGCCACATCGGACAGATCCAGCCCCCGCAGGGCGGGGTGCGCCGCACCCCGACGCCACAGTTCCCCCGCTCGGCGAGAGAGCCGAGCACCCACGACCGAGCCCGCCCGGCCCGGCCCCTCCGGCACCACAGGACCGCTCACGGGCCGGCCACGCAAGGACCCCGCTCGGCGTGAAAGCCAAACAGCCACCGACCGATCCGAAGCCTCCGGCGACACAGGGTCGTTCATGGACCGGCCACGCGAAGCCCTCGCGCGTCGCGGGAGGCACGCGCGCACCGACCGGTCCGAGCCACCCGGCAGCACAGGGTCCCTCTCGGACCGACCACGCAAGAACCCCGCGACGCGCGGCAGACAAGCACGCACCGACAGCCCCGGCCCCTCCGGCACCACAGGACCGCTCACCGACCGGCCACGCAACAACCCCGCCCGGCGTGACAGACGAGCACCCCCGGACCAGCCCGACCCCTCCGACAGCACAGGGTCCCTCACGGGCCCGCCACTCGCAGGCCCCGCGGCGCGCGGAAGACAAGCACCCACCGACGGACCCCGACCCTTCGGTCCCTCCGGCCCCACAGGACCGCTCGCGGGTCGCCCGCGCAAAGACCCCGCAGCTCGCGGGAGACAGGCGCTCGCCGACCAGTCCGGGGCCTCCGGCAGCGCCGGGTCGCTCGTGGGTCGGTCGCGTACGAGGCCCGCGGCGTGCGGGAGGCGGGCGCGTACCGACCAGCCCGGGGCGTCCCGGCGTGGGCCGGAGGTCAGTGTGCCGCCGAGGGCCGCCGCCCGCTCCCGCATGCCTGCCGTGCCGCGGCCGGAGCCGAGGCCCTGGCGGGCGGCCGCGACGGGCGTGCCGGGGGCCTCGTGGGCGGGGCCGTCGTCCTCGACCGTGAGGTCCAGCGTGCCGTCGGGCTCCGTGGTGTGGATGCGGACGCGGACCACCGCTCCGGGCGCGTACCGGAGGGCGTTCGTGAGGGCCTCGCGCACGATGCCGAACGCCGCGTCGGCGACCGGTCCCGTCAGCGCCGCCGGCTCCGGCGCCACGTCCACGGCGGGGCGCGGGCCCAGGCGGGCGAAACCGGCGGCGAGTTCGTCGACGCGGTCCGCCAGGGCGCTCTCCTCGTCCGCCGCCGAGGTCCGCATCAGCGCCACCAGGCGGTGCAGCGCCGCCAGCGTCTCGCGCCCGGACTCCGCGGCGAACTCCAGTGCCTGCGCGGTCAGTTCGGGCCGGCCGTCGCCGAGCCGGAGCGCGGCGTCGGCGGTGACCACCACCGAGGTGAGGTGGTGGGCGCTGACGTCGTGCAGTTCGCGGGCGAGCCGCTCGCGTTCGGTGAGGGCGGCGCGGGCCCGTTCGGACTCGGCCCGCGCCAGGTCCCGCGCGGCGGCCCGGCGCCCGGCGAGCCAGCGGCGGCGGCTGCGCCCGAGCCCCGCGACGGTCAGGAAGAGCACGCAGTTGATCACGGCCTCGCCGCAGGCCTCGACCGCCGAGTCGAGCAGCAGGGCCGAGCGCCCCGCCTCGCAGACGGCGAGGGCGGTGCCGACGACGGCGACCGTCCGCCCCGGACAGCGCACCGCGACCGAGTACAGGGCGACCAGCAGACTCAACGCGTGCAGCAGCGTCGCGTCCTCCGGCAGAAGGAGGCAGGCGACGAGGGCTGCCTCGACGGTGACGGCCGAGACGACCGGACGGTGGCGGCGTACACCGAGCGCCGCGGTGATCACGACCGCGACGGTGAGCGCCGCGACGAGCTGGCCCGGCCCGACCGGAGCGTCCTCGCGCAGCGCGCGGCCCGGCCAGTAGGCCAGCTGCTGGATCGCCAGCAGGACGGGCAGCAGCCAGTTACGTATCCGGTCCATATCGGCCACGATGATACGGAGGGGCCTCACCCGCCCGCCCCGGAGCGGTTGGCGCGATGGGGCCGGGGGCGTGTCTATCCCTGGTTGCCGGGGACGTGTCTATCGCTGGTTGGAGAGCGGGATCGTACGGGCGGCCGACGTCCGGGCCCGGCACCGACGGAAAGCTGGTGGGCATGACGACGACGCCCCACCCGCACCACTCTCCGCACCCGCACCACTCCCCCGGCCCGCACCACCTCCCAGGCCCGCACCACCCTCCGCACCCGCCCCACCCCACGTACAACACCCCCTGGCCCCACCCGCCCTACGCCCCGGTGCCGCCCGCCCCCGCGCCGCCGCTCCCCTACCACCGCCTCGCCCTGTCCACCGGCCGGCACCGCTGGTGGCGGCCGCTGGCCGGCACCTGCCTGGTGCTCGGCGGCACCGTCGTCGTGATGCTGCTGGTGCTGCTCTTCGGCGAGATCGCGGGAGCGGTCCTCGACCGGCCCGTCGGCAAGGACGGGTTCCACGTGTGGGGCGGCATCGGCGAGACGGCCCAGGGCCTGCTGTCGCTCGCCCTGATCACCCCCGTGGTGTTCCTCGCCGCGCGCTGGGCGCAGCGCCGCCCGGCGGGCACCCTGTCGTCGGTGACGGGACGGCTGCGGTGGCGCTGGCTCGGCCGGTGCATGGCCGTCGGGCTGCCGCTGGTCACCGCTTCGCTCGGCGTCATGTTGCTGCTGCCGGAGGCGTCGGGCGGCGGCACGGACGGCGCGGAGTGGGCCGGTGCGCCGGACTTCCTGCTGGGCCTCGCGATGGTGTGCGCGCTCGTGCCGTTCCAGGCCTCGGCCGAGGAGTACGCGTTCCGGGGCTGGCTCGTCCAGGCGGTCGGCGCCTGGTGCCGCTCGCCGTGGGTGGCGGTCCTGCCGCAGGCCGTCCTGTTCGCCGCGGCACACGGCTGGGGCACGCCGTGGGGCTTCGCGGACCTGGTGGTGTTCGGCGTGGTCGCGGGGGTCCTGACGGTCCGTACCGGCGGCCTCGAGGCGGCGATCGGCCTGCACGTGCTCAACAACCTGCTGGCGATGGGCGTCTCGGCCGCGATCGCCGGCGCCCTCGCCTCCGACGAGACGGCCGCGGACATGGCCGGGATGTCGGTGGCCGTCGACGTGGTGATGCTCTGCGGGTACGCGGCGATCGTGTTGCGGCTGGCCGGACGGCATCGAATCGCGGCGCTCTCGCCGGGGGTGCCGGGAGCGCCCGGGGTGCCGGGGGCGGCGGAGGCCTCGGGGGCCTCGGGGGCGTAAATCGGTTGCCGCCTCCGGCGGGGGCCTGCTGCACTGGCGGCAGCCGGAGGGCCGGCGAGAGCCCGGCAAGAGCCCAGCAAGAGCCCGACAAGAGTCCGGTGGAGTCTGCGGATCTGCAAAGGAGAAGGAAATGCGGCGTTCGTGCATGTCCCACGCGAAAGGAATCGCCTCTTCTCCCAAGGACATGACGCCACGTGCATTCAACTGCCCCGCACACTCTGAACCTGGGCATCCTGGCCCACATCGACGCCGGTAAGACCAGCCTGACCGAGCGGCTCCTGCACGCCGCCGGTGTCATCGACGAGATCGGCCGCGTCGACGACGGCACCACCCGGACCGACTCCCTCGCCCTGGAACGACAGCGCGGCATCACCATCAAGTCCGCCGTCGTCTCCTTCTCCGTCGGCGGCACGACGGTCAATCTGATCGACACCCCCGGCCACCCGGACTTCATCGCCGAGGTGGAGCGGGTCCTGAGCGTGCTCGACGGCGCCGTGCTCGTGGTCTCCGCCGTGGAGGGCGTCCAGGCGCAGACCCGCGTCCTGCTGCGGACACTGCGCCGGCTGCGCATCCCCACGCTGATCTTCGTGAACAAGGCGGACCGCCGCGGTGCCCGCCGCAAGGGCGTACTGCGGCACATCGCCGAGCGGCTGACCCCCGACGTCGTCCCGATGGGGTCCGTCCCCCGTATCGGTACACGCGACGCACGCTTCGCCCCGTTCACAGAGAGGGACGAAGGTTTCGGCGCGCGGCTCGCCGAACTCCTCGCCGAACACGACGACGCGCTCCTCGCCGCGTACGTCGACGACCCGACGTCCCTCTCGTACGACCGGCTCCGCACCGAACTCGCCCGGCAGACCCGGCGCGCGCTCGTGCACCCCGTGTTCTTCGGGTCGGCCACCACCGGGGCGGGCGTGCCCGAACTCCTGGGCGGCATCCGGCAGTTGCTGCCCTCACACCGCGGGGACGCCGACGCTCCCGCATCCGGCAGCGTCTTCAAGATCGAGCGTGGTGCCGCCGGGGAGAAGATCGCCTACGTACGCATGTTCTCGGGCACCGTCCGCGTCCGCGACCGCCTCCCGGAAGGCAAGGTCACCGGCGTCAGCGTCTTCGAGCAGGGCACCGACGTGCCGCGTGACGAGGTGCGCGCGGGGCAGATCGGGAAGGTGCGGGGGCTCGGGGACGTACGGATCGGGGATGTCATCGGCGTACCGCGCGAAGGGGATCAGACGGGTGCGCGGCATTTCGCGCCGCCCACCCTGGAGACCGTCGTCAGCCCGCTGCGCGCCGCCGACCGCGGCGCCCTGCACCTCGCGCTCACCCGGCTCGCCGAGCAGGATCCGCTGATCGGCCTGCGGCAGGACGACATCCGTCAGGAGGTGTCGGTCTCGCTCTACGGCGAGGTCCAGAAGGAGGTCATCCAGGCGACGCTCGCCGAGGACTTCGGGCTGAACGTCTCCTTCCGGGAGACCACGACGATCTGCGTGGAGCGGGTCGTCGGCATCGGCGCGGCCTTCGAGATCATCGACACGGACCCCAATCCGTTCCTGGCCACGGTCGGGCTGCGGGTGGAGCCCGCACCGGTCGGGGCGGGGGTGGCGTTCCGGCTCGGGGTGGAGCTCGGGTCGATGCCGTACGCGTTCTTCCGTGCCGTCGAGGAGACCGTCAGGGAGACGCTGGACCAGGGTCTGTACGGCTGGCAGATCCCCGACTGCACGGTGACGATGACGCACGCCGGCTACTGGCCGCGGCAGAGCCACGCCCACGGGACGTTCGACAAGAGCATGTCCAGCACCGCCGGGGACTTCCGGAACCTGACGCCGCTGGTCCTGATGGACGCGCTGCGGAGGGCGGGCACGGTGGTGCACGAGCCGATGCACCGCTTCCGGCTCGACGTGCCCGCCGACACGGTGGGGGCAGTCCTGCCCGTACTCTCCCGGCTGTGCGCCGTCCCGCACTCCCCGACGACGGACGGAGCCTCGTACCGGCTGGAAGGGGACATCCCCGCGCAGCAGGTGCACGCGCTGGAGCAGCTTCTGCCCGGACTCACGCGCGGTGAGGGCGAGTTGGAGTCCGCCTTCGACCACTACCAGCCGGTGCGCGGCGGCACCGTCCCGAGGCGCGAACGGACGGACCACGATCCACTCCACCGCAAGGACTATCTGCTGCGGGTGGTGCGCCGCACCAGCGGCGCGTCCACCACCCCCGCCTCCTCCACCCGATGACGGCTCAAGCGCCCGTCAGGGCCCGGGTCAGGCGTCGCAACCGCTCGCGGTCCGCGATGATGTCGATCTCCACGATGCGGCCGTCCACGACCGTGAGGGCGCCGAGCGAGACCGGCTCGCCGCCGGGGAGGGCGATCAGGCCCGGCATGCCGTTGATGAACACCATCTGCTGGTCCGCGGCGGCCCGCGCGAACATCGCCGCCTGCCCGGCCACCGCCGCGGCGCCGCGCACCACCTTGGAGAGGCCGGACGACAGTTCGCCGGTGTCGGCGCGCAGCACGACGTCGGGGTCGAGGAGTTCGAGGAGCGCGTCGAAGTCACCGGCGCGCGTGGCGGCCAGCCACGCCTCGACGACCTCGCGCTGCTTGGCGACGTCGGTCTCCGCCGCGGGCGCCGTACCCCGCACGCGGCGGCGGGCGCGGCTCGCCAGCTGCCGGGTCGTGGCCGGTGAGCGCTCCACGATGGGCGCGATGTCGTCGAAGGGGACGGCGAACATGTCGTGGAGCACGAACGCGAGGCGTTCGGCGGGCGCGAGCGTGTCGAGTACGACGAGGAGCGCGAGGCCCACCGAGTCGGCGAGCAGCACCTCCTGCTCGGGGTCGGCCGTGCCGAAGCGCGTCACGACCGGGTCCGGGACGTGCGTCTCGCCGAAGGCCTGCATGGAGGCGTCCAGGGAGTCCTCGCGCCGGGACTGCCGGGTGCGCAGCAGGTCGAGGCAGATGCGGCCCACGACGGTGGTCAGCCAGCCGCCCAGGTTCCGCACCTCCCCCGCGTCCGGCCCCGCTTCGGTGCGGCTCAGCCGGAACCACGCCTCCTGCACCGCGTCCTCGGACTCGCCCAGCGAGCCGAGCATGCGGTAGGCCACCGCGTTCAGGCGGGGCCGGTGCTCCTCGAACCGTGCCGCGAGGGCGACTTGGGCCGCTCCGTTCTCGTCCATCCGGCAATTCAACAGGAGCCGCAGGCGACCCGGTCCGCCGCCCTGGGCTCCCCGGCCGGTACCGGCGGATCCAGGCGCTGCTGCCCGCGGCCTTCGTGGTCACCTTCACTCACCCCTGACTGCCATCCGGGCCCGCCCCCACCCGCACATCGTGCCCACCCACCCGCACAGGCGTATCCGCCCCCACCGGCATCCCCACCCACCCTCCGCGCCCTTCACCCCGCGCCGGTCAGGCGGCGGCGCGGAACGCGAAGCGCACGGTGGTCAGTTCCTCCGAGAGGTCCCACAGCCTGCGGCCGCTCTCCGCGTCCGCGGCCCGGGGCGCGAGCTCCACCGTCTTCGGGGCACCGCGCAGTTCGGCCATGCCGTCGGGGCCGATGAACTGACCGCCCGTGACGCTCGGGTCGGTCGCCGCGAACAGCGTGGGCAGCGCGCCCTGGTCCGGCGTCTGGGCGAGCGGCAGCAGCAGCCGCCCGAACAGGAACTTCACCATGCCCGCGGGCGAGCCCGTCTGGAGGTTGGTCGCGGTGTAGCCGGGGTGGGCGAGCAGACTGCGCACCGGGCTCCCCGCCGCGGTCAGCTTCTGGTGGAGCTGCCAGCCGAAGACGGCGTTCGCCAGCTTCGACTGGTTGTAGTAGCCCATCGGCGCATACTTGCGCTCGCCGTTGATGTCGTCGAAGAACAGCTGACCCTGACGGTGGTTGGGAGAGCTCACGGTCACGACGCGGGGGTCGTCCCCGGCCTCCAGGAGGTCGAGCAGCAGCCCGGTGAGCGCGAAGTGGCCGAGGTGGTTGGCGGCGAACTGCACCTCGTGACCCTGGGGGCTCAGCAGCCGCTTCGGCGGCGCCATCAGGCCGGCGTTGTTGACGAGCAGGTCCAGGCGCGCGTGATCCGCGTGCAGCTTGTCGGAGAAGGCGCGTACGGAGTCCAGGTCCGCGAGGTCGACCCGCCGCACCTCCAGGGTGGCGCCCGGGATCTCGGCGGTGAGCCTCTCGACCGCGGCGCGGCCCTTCGTCTCGTCGCGCACGGCGAGGATCACGTGCGCGCCCTTGCGCGCCAAGGCCCGTGCGGTCGCGAGACCCAGGCCGCTGTTGGCCCCGGTGATGACGGCGACTCGGTTGCTCTGGTCAGGGATCTGCTCGGCGGTCCAGCCACGCTGATTACTCATACGACACAAGTTGCCCTGCGTGACACTGAGTGTCAAGAGATGCTTTCAATGCCATCTCGTACCCCAAATGCCATGTAGGGCGCGTGAGCCTGGCCCGACGCAAGCGCCAACTCGCCCCGTACGCGCTGACGTCGGCCGCGCTGCGGCTGCTGGCCCGGAGGGGGTTCGACGCGATCACCTGCGCCGGCCCCGGCAAGGGCCCCGGCCAAGCCCTGCGCATCACGCAGCTGATACTCGAAAGTCCCGCCCTGCACGCCCGCTTCCCGGCGCGCCAGGCGCAGTGGGGCGACGAACTCGCCGAGGAACTAGCCCACCGCCTCGGTCTGGACCCACGGACGGACCTCTACCTCCGACTCGCGGCGCGCCTCGCCCTGTCCGCCTTCGGGGCCGTGCTGCAAAGATGGAGCACGGGGGACGGAGCGGAGGACCCGGCCGCACTGACGGACCGGGTCTTCGCCGCCATCGCACCGGCGCTGGACGCGGTGCGCCGAAGGTAGACGGCCGGCCGCGTCGTCGACACCGTCGTACGGTCGCGTCAACCGTGTGCCGTCAGGATGCTTCAGCGCCCGCGCCGAGCGACCGGCCAGCCTGCACCCGATGAGGTATCCCGTCCACCCCGCGACGGTGTGCCGTCCATCGTGGCGGCCACCGCGCTCAGAGCATCGGCACCAACGCCGCGCGCAGCTCCGCCGGTTCGCGGTAGAGCAGGCCGGTCATGCCGAGCGCGACGGCCGCGTCCACGTTCTCCTGCCGGTCGTCCACGAAGAGGCAGCGGTCGGGGGCGACTCCGGCGCGCTCGGCAGCCGTCTCATAGATGCGGCGGTCCGGCTTGGCGATGCCGAGGTCGGCGCTGCTGATGACGTCGTCGAGGCAGCCGTCAGGGCCGGTGAGACCGAGCAGGGCGAGATCGTCGGCGAGCCACGGCGTCGCGTTGGTGACGAGCAGCACGGGCAGCCCGGCCGCGCGGACCTGCCGCAACAGCCCCACCACGGCGTCGTCGGCCCGGAACTTGGTCTCGGCCAGCGCCGTCCCGAGCTCGTGCCCACGCACCCACGAAACCCGGTCGGCGAGTCCGTCCGCGATCGCCGCGATCCACTGCTCCCTGGTGATCTCGCCACGCATCAGCGGCATGTCGGTCTCCGGCCTGAAGGCGATCTCGGCTGTACTGCCCGCCGGCAGCCCGGCCGCGCGCTCCAGCCCCTCCAGCTCCGCCATGTCGTAGAACCGGATCACGCCGTCGAGGTCACTCAGCACGGCGTCGAACACCCGACCGCAGATCGTCATCCCCTGTGTCTATCACGCGGCAACGGAACGCCCGAGTGGCCCGTCACCACGGCGAACGGGCGAACGGGCGAACGGACGGACGCGCGGACGTCACCTCGCAGCGTGACACCGCACGTCACGACACACCACGCCACGACCCAGCACGCCACACCACACCACGACGCACCACGTCACATCACTTCTCGCCGAGCACCTCGCGGATCTCGGCCCGCACCCGGTCCTGGTCCCTGCGCACGGCCTCGTACCGGGACTTGTTCCGGCGCAGGTCCGCGCGCTGCTTCTCGTTGGCTACGCTCCACCACACACCGGCGGTGTTCAGCTTCCGGTTGCACTCGACGTCGGCGACCGCCGTGCCCAACTCCCGTGGTGTACGCCCGGTGTTGCCGTCTTCGCGCCCCTTCCGCCATGCCTTGTCGCTGAAGGCCATCGCCGGGTTCTCGTACCGCTTGAAGCCCTTGTCCTCGACGCAGCGCGACCAGTCGCGGAAGGCCTTGCGCACCCGGCCGTCCTCGGCGACGGCCTTGTCGATCTTCTCGATGCGCTGGGGCACGTAACCCCAGAGGCGCCCCGGGTCGGCCACGGCCTTCGTGGTCCGCCGCGTCGCCTCCGCGGCGCAGCCTCCCTCCGGGACCTTCCGGCCGCTCACCGAGCGGCCGCCCTTGCCCGTGTCGGGTCCGTACAGCGCCTCGTTCTCCCGCCACGTCAGCTCGCGTCCCGTCGGTCGCAGCTCCGCTTGCAGCGCCTTCGCGCGGTCGGGGTCGAGGCCGTAGCCCCAGCGGCGGGCCCGGTCGAGGTCGAGCGTCCCGTACGGGGACACCTGGACCATCGTCGAGGTGAAGGAGTCCGCCATACGGACCCCGAGCGGGAACCCTGGGTCGAGCGGGAAGTCGTCGAACCCCAGGGCCCGCATGCACTTCCGCGGCAACCGATTACGCGCCTGCCCCAGACGCTTCTCCTCTCCGCTGCTCAACTCATAGCGATCCAGGGGCAGTTTCGGAATATCGCCTTCGCTCTGCACGCGTGGCACTCCGGGCTCCCGCGCATACGCGGGCAGCGCGTCGCCGTCCGCCCCCGCACCGGCGACACCGAAACCCGATCCGCACCCCGCCAACACCGCACCCGCCAGGGCGAGTACGCCCCACCGCGCCTTCATCCCACCCCTCCCCCGCCGGCATCACCACCGATCCGTCGGGGACCCTACCGCCGTCACTATCAGGGCCGACCAAATGCCCGAGCGACGGGGCGACGGGGCGACGGGAGGTGCATGGCTTGCCCTTACTGCGTCACTTGCCCTCGCTCTCGCCGGGCCCGGCGGACCTCCTGCCGTGCCTGCCGTGCCGCGACCGGGAACGCCTGGCGCTCGCGCGACCGCCCGCCCTGCCTCCCGGCCGAGCCGACTCCGCGTCCGCCTCGTCGACGCACGCCTCACACTGCGCGTTGCGGCACGGCCCGGGGCCCCACACGGGGACGAACACCCCGAGCACCTTGCGCCGCCGGATCGCCGTACCCACCGGCCCTCCGCAGGCCTCGCACACCGGCTCGTCCTGCGGTGCGGGGCCGGGCCGTGGCCCTTCGCTGCCCATGCCGCTCAGAGTATTGCGGTTCGGCCCGCCGGGGCAGCCCTGCGACCGGCTGCTAGTCGGTGGGCGCCCCTGCCGTCTGCGGCTCGCGCCACATGGGCCACATCCGGGGGCCGTCGGGCAGATCGAGCGTCGTCCCCATGAAGGCGAATCCCAGGCGCGCGTGCAGGTCGCGGCTGCGCGGGTTGCTCGCCTCCAGGTAGGCGTGCAGGCCCTCGCGATCGCACCGTTCCAGTACGGAGGTGACGAGTGCCGTGCCCAGCCCCTCGCCCTGCCGGTCCGGGTGTACGGCTATGAGGTGGAGGTATTCGTGCGCGCGGTCGGTCGGGTGGATCGCGTCGGTCAGCCTGCCGACCGTCTCGACGCGTTCGTTGTCGGCGTCGACGGCCTGGCGCAGCTGGGCCGGGCCGTCGTCATCGCCCTCGTGGTGCTCGCCCGCGGGAACGGACCACCACAGGGCCACGGCCGCGCCGTCCTCGGTGACGTCGACGTACCCCTCGCTGAGCGCCATGTCGAAGAACGCACCCATCAACGCACCGTGGGTGCGGACCCGGTCCTCCTCGTCCGGGAAGATCCAACTGCTCACCGGATCCTGCATGAACGCCGCGTCGAGCAGCCGGACCACGTCCTCCCGGTCACCTTCTCCGGCTCTCCGGATCGCCACGCCCATAGCCCGCCCCTCACCACTCGCCCGCATCCGACGGCGCGCCCACCCACTCGCCAACTCTTCGGCGCGGGCTGCCGGTTGCAGCCTAAGTGATCACCCCCACTCCCACCGAAGGCCCCCAACACCCCCTCCCGACGCGCCCATCAATGAACCCTCCAGTCCGCTTTCCGATGCGCCCCTCAACGCACGCCTTCAATGCGTACGCCGCGTCACGAACTCGGCGAGTGCCAGCAGCCCTCCCGCCGCTTCCGGGTCCGGAACCGCCCTCGCGAGCTGCACGATCGCGCGGGACATCCGGTCCGCCGCGTGCACCTGCGCCCAGTCACGGCCGCCCGCACTCTCCACCGCGCGGGCCGCGCACGCCGCGCTCTCCCGATCTCCCTCCGTCCCCCCGGGCGGCCTCCGGTACAGCTCGGCCAGTTCGGCCGCGGCCGGCGTGCCCGACGCCAGGGCCGCGACGACCGGCAGGGACTTCTTGTGGAAGGCCAGGTCGGCGCCCGCCGGTTTGCCGGTGTGTTCGGGATCGCCCCAGATCCCGATGACGTCGTCGATGAGCTGGAACGCGAGCCCCGCCTCCCGTCCGAACTCGTCCAGCGCGTCGACCTCCTCACGCCCCACCCCCGCGTACACCGCCCCCAGCGCACAGGCGCAGCCGAGCAACGCCCCCGTCTTCGCCTCGGCCATGGCCAGGCACTCGTCCAGCGTGACCTCGTCCGGGCCGCGGCGCTCCAGCTCGCAGTCCGCGTGCTGCCCCGCGCAGAGCTCCATGACGCAGGTGGCGAGGCGGGCGGCCGCCACCGCGGCCCCCGGGTGGGGGTCGTCGGCGAGCAGCCGCTGCGCCAGCGCCTGCATGGCGTCACCGGCGAGTATCGCGTCGGCGACGCCGAACACGGTCCAGGCGGTGGGCCGGTGCCTGCGTGTGGTGTCGCGGTCCAGCACGTCGTCGTGCAGCAGTGTGAAGTTGTGGACAAGCTCCACGGCGGCCGCCGCCCGCACCGCGAGTGCGGGCTCCCCGCCGAGCGCCCGCACCGCGGTGAGCACGAGGGCGGGCCTGATGGCCTTGCCCGCGTGTCCGGCGGCCGGTGTGCCGTCCGCGTGCTCCCACCCGAAGTGGTAGAGCGCGACCCGGCGCAACGACCCGGGCAGCGTGTCGATCGCCCGGCGCAGCTCCGGATCGACGTGCGCCCGCGTCGATGCCAGGAGCTCCACGGCCTCGCACCCGTCGCCGCCCCCGGGGCCGGCGCCCGGCACACCCCGCACAGCCCCTGTGTCCACCACCGCGCCCGCCGTCGTGCCTGCCGTGTCCGTCGTCGTGTCCGCCATGGACTCACCCCGCGAAGGATGCGGACGGTGGCTGTTCCTCGGACTGTGGGCGCGTACGGAGGGGGTGTACCCCGTGCCGCGCCCGGGGACACGGCCGCGGGGTCACGTCCAGCGGCCGATCTCGACGTTCTCCAGGACGCCGAGCGCGTCGGGCACGAGCACCGCGGCGGAG
Source organism: Streptomyces sp. NPDC030245 (assembly GCF_055572995.1). Lineage (NCBI taxonomy): Bacteria > Bacillati > Actinomycetota > Actinomycetes > Kitasatosporales > Streptomycetaceae > Streptomyces > Streptomyces sp. NPDC030245. Next base: position 221,638 of record NZ_JBVICF010000008.1, read on the forward strand.
TAGTAGGTCGACACCAGGTAGGAGATGATCGCCTGCTCGCTGATGCCCATGAACCGTACGGACAGGCTTGGCTCGATCTCGTCCGGGATGCCGGTCTGGCGCAGACCGATGACGCCCTGCTCCTCCTCGCCCGTACGCATGCAGATGATGGAGGTGGTGCGGGCCTCGGTGACCGGGATCTTGTTGCACGGGAAGATCGGCACCCCCCGCCAGGTGGGAATCCTGTTGCCTGCCATGTCGATGGTCTCGGGGACGAGTCCGCGCTTGTTGAGCTCGCGGCCGAACGCGGAGATCGCGCGCGGGTGCGCGAGGAACAGCTTGGACCCGCGCCTGCGGCTGAGCAGTTCGTCCAGGTCGTCGGGGCTGGGCACGCCGTCGTGCGGCTGGATCCGCTGGTCGTACTCGCAGTTGTTCAGGAGGCCGAACTCGCGGTTGTTGATCAGCTCGTGCTCCTGGCGCTCCTTCAGCGCCTCGACGGTCAGCCGCAACTGCTGCTCGGTCTGGTTCATCGGCTGGTTGTAGAGGTCGGCCACGCGTGTGTGGACGCGGAGCACGGTCTGGGCGACGCTCAGCTCGTACTCACGCGGTGCCGATTCGTAGTCCACGAAGGTGCCCGGCAGCACGGCCTCGCCGACATGGCCGGCGGAGAGGTCGATGGGCGCCTCGCCGAAATTGTTGGTGCGCTGCGCCGGGAGGGACCGCAGCCGGTGGAGGTGACCGCGGAGCGATTCGCTGCGCTCCGCGATCTGCTCGAGGTCCTGGCGGGGCAGGACGAGGACCGTGCACGCGGTCACCGCCCGCGCGGTGTACTCCCAGATGGTCTCGGAGTCGATGAGCGCCTGCTCGCCGAAGTAGGAGCCGTCGGCGAGCGTCTCGAGCACCGTGTCGTCGCCGTAGGGACCCGTGCCGACCTTCTCGACGCGGCCGTGCGCGAGCAGGAACACCTGGTCCGCCGGGCTGCCGAAGGACGTCAGGACCTCGCCCGCGGCGAACTCGCGCTGCTGGCAGCGCTGTGCCAGCTCCCCCAGCACGTCCTGGTCGTCGAAGTCCCGCAGCACCGGCAGCTCGCCGAGCTCCGCCGGGATGACCTGCACCTGGTCGCCGGTCTTCACGAACGTCACCCGGCCGTCACCGACCGAATAGCTCAGCCTGCGGTTCACCCGGTACGTGCCGCCCTGCACCTGGACCCAGGGCAGCATCCGCAGCAGCCAGCGGGAGCTGATCTCCTGCATCTGCGGCGCGGATTTGGTGGTGGTGGCCAGATTCCGTGCGGCGGATGTGCCGAGGCTCTGCTGCGGCTGATCCGACTCGGTCCGGATCTCTTCGCCTACCGACATGGCTTTGCCCTCCCGAAATACCTGCGGTGATCTGCCTGCGGTGATGTGGTGCCTGCGGTGATCGGTGCATGCGGTGATGTGCCCGCCCAAGCCTTCCAGCACGGATCGTGGCGGCGCCATTACACAAACGAGCGGGAATGGATCACGCTTCTGCGGGGCACGCGGGGTGTTTCCACCCGTTCGGCGCAACTCGGGAGGTGTCGCGCCGGGCAGCCTGATGGGCTCGGGAGTCGCGGGGAACTCCAAGATCCGCGACACCGTTGAACCCCACGCGGGAAACGCACCGCACCGACCGGCAGGAGACAGCAATGGCAGGCTTCCTGGATCGCGCGAAAGAGCAGGCTCAGCGGGGCCTCACCCAGGGCAGGCAGAAGATCGACGAGGTCCAGGAGAAGCGGGCCGGCGACGCCCTCCTGAAGAAGCTCGGCGCCGCGTACTTCGCGGAGCGCCGGGGCACCGGTTCCTCGCAGGCCACCCAGGAGGCGCTGCAAGCCGTGGAGTCCCATGTCGCGACGCACGGGGACGCCTTCTTGCACGGCAACTGACCGGATCGGCTCGCACGGTGCCCGAACAGGCCTCGGTTCGATTCCGAACAACTGGTCCGGGCACCGGAGTTCCGGTACAAGCAGGGCATACGAGGCGGCCGCGACCGGCGGCCGTCCGCCTTGCAAAAGGAGGGGTCATGGCCCCACCCATGTCCGCGGGCGCGTTTCTACAGGCCTTGCAGGACGAAGGCTTGACCGTCGTCGAGGTCGGCGACTGGGCGCACCACAACCGCAACCACAAGGGGCCCTGGGGTCCCGTGCACGGTGTGGTGATCCACCACACCGTGACCTCGGGCAGCGAGCGCACGGTGGAGATCTGCCGCGACGGTTACGCCTCGCTCCCCGGCCCGCTCTGCCACGGCGTCATCACCAAGGACGGCCGCGTCCACCTCGTCGGCTACGGCCGCGCCAACCACGCCGGCCTCGGCGACGACGACGTCCTGCGCGCGGTCATCGCCGAGAAGCGGCTGCCTCCGGACAACGAGGCGAACACCGACGGCAACCGCCACTTCTACGGCTTCGAGTGCGAGAACCTCGGCGACGGCGAGGACCCGTGGCCCGAGGAACAGCTGGCCGCCATCGAGAAGGCCTCGGCGGCGGTGTGCCGCGTGCACGGCTGGACGGAGCGCTCGGTGATCGGTCACCTGGAGTGGCAGCCGGGTAAGATAGACCCTCGCGGCTTCACGATGGACTCGATGCGGGAGCGCATCGGGGAGCGCCTCAAGTAACGCCCACAGGCCCCGCAGGCCACGCAGGTCCCCGGCGCCGAGGAACACCCGGGGAGCCCCCGGCGAAGGGCTCCCCCCTGTCGGCCCCCGTGCCGCGGGAGACAATGGCGGGGTGTGTCCCACCCCGCCCACCGGCCCGCACCCCCGGTCCGACCTGCACCCCCGGCTGCCGTCCCCGTTGCAGCCCATAACGGACGACCGCTTCGCCCGTCGCGGAGTCCAGCTGCTCCTCAAGCGGGACGACCTGATCCACCGTGACCTGCCGGGCAACAAGTACCGCAAGCTCGCCCTGAACCTGCGGGCCGCCGCCGACGCCGGCCACGGCACTCTCCTCACCTTCGGCGGCGCCTACTCCAACCACCTGCGCGCCACCGCCGCGGCGGGCCGCCTCCTGGGCTTCGCCACGATCGGCGTCGTCCGCGGCGACGAACTCGCCGGGCGCCCCCTCAACCCGTCTCTGACGCGCTGCGCGGCCGACGGCATGCGCCTGCACTTCGTCGACCGGGCCACGTACCGATGGAAGGCCGAGCCGGAGACCCTTGCGGCAATTCTGCGCGAGGCCGACGCCCCGGCCGCCTACGTGATCCCCGAGGGCGGCAGCAACACCCTCGCCGTGCGGGGCTGCACGGCCCTCGGCGAGGAGCTGCGCGAGCACACCGACGTGGCGGCCGTCGCGTGCGGCACCGGCGGCACCCTCGCGGGTCTGGCCGCCGGACTCGGCCCGGACCGGCGGGCCCTCGGCATACCGGTGCTCAAAGGCGGCTTCCTGGGCGACGACATAGCGGCCCTGCAACGGCGGACGTTCGGCGGGCCGACCGCCAACTGGCGCCTGGACGACCGCTTCCACTGGGGCGGTTACGCCCGCACCCCACCGGAGCTCATCGCCTTCGCCGAGGACTTCGAGGACCGGCACGGCCGCGAAATCGGTCTCTCCGTAGAACACCTCTACGTCGCGAAGCTCCTGTACGCCCTGACCGTCCTCTCCGAAGAGGGCGTCTTCCCGCCCGGCACGCGCCTCACCGCGGTGATCACCGGCGCCCGAGAGAAGCCTGCCGGGCCTGCCGCCGCGTCCGGCGCCGAGTAGACCGCCTCACTCCTCGATCTCCCGGTGGGCGGCCGCCTCCTCCAGGTCCAGCTTGCGCAGCAGCGTCCGCATCATCTCGTCGTCGATGCGCCGCTCGTCCCGCATCTTCACGAAGACCTCGCGCTCCGCGGCGATCGCCTCGCGCGCCAGGCGGCGGTAGGTCTCGTCCGCGGACTCCCCGGTCACCGGGTTGGCCTGGCCCAGCCGCTCCCACACCGAGTTGCGCCGCCGCTCCAGGACGGTGCGCAGACGGTCCTGGAGGGGCTGTGGCAGGCCATTGCGCTCGTCCTGCATGAGTTCCGCCAACCGGGCCTCCGCGGCCTCTGAGGCGGCGTTCTGCGCCTGCGCCTCGGCGAGCGTCTGCGCCTGCGCGTCACGTCCGGGCAGTTTCAGGACACGGATCAGCCAGGGCAGCGAGAGACCCTGCACGACGAGCGTTCCGATGACGGTGGTGAACGTAAGAAACAAGACAAGGTTGCGCGCCGGGAAGGGTTCCCCGTCCTCCATGGTGAGCGGGATCGAGAAGGCGATGGCCAGTGACACCACGCCGCGCATCCCGGCCCAGCTGACGATCAGCGGCCGCCGCCAGTCCATGTCGCCCTCGCGCTCCCTGATGCGCGCCGACAGCACGCGCGGGAGGTACGTCGCCGGATACGACCACACGAAGCGCGCCACCACGACGAAGACGAAGACCCCGACGGCGTACCAGGCCGCCTGCGCCACGCTGTACTCGCCGAGCCCCTTGAGCACCACGGGCAGTTGCAGGCCGATGAGCGCGAAGACCGCCGACTCCAGGATGAACCCGGCGACCTTCCACACCGCGGCCTCCTGGAGCCGCGTCTCGAAGTCGACCTGCCAGGAGCGGTGGCCGAGGTAGAGGGCGACGACGACCACGGCGAGCACTCCGGAGGCGCCGACCTGTTCCGCGGCGGCGTACGCGACGAAGGGGATGAGCAGGGACAGCGTGTTTTGCAGCATCGTCTCCTTCAGGTGGGTGCGCAGCCAGTGGATCGGCACCATGAGGAGCAGCCCGACGCCGACCCCGCCGACCGCGGCCATCAGGAACTCCCGGACCCCGCCCGACCAGCTCGCGCCCTCGCCGACCGCCGCCGCGAGGGCCACCTTGAAGGCGGTGATCGCGGTCGCGTCGTTCACCAGGGACTCGCCCTGGAGGATCGTGGTGATCCGTGAGGGCAGTCCCACCCTGCGCGCGATGGCGGTCGCGGCGACCGCGTCCGGGGGCGCGATCACCGCGCCGAGGACGAGTGCGGCGGTCAGCGGCAGGTCGGGGACGAGCAGATAGGCGAGCCAGCCGACGGCGACCGTGGCGAACAGGACGTACCCGACGGAGAGCAGCGCGACAGGTCTGATGTTGGCGCGCAGGTCCAGATAGGAGCTCTCCAGGGCGGCCGTGTGCAGCAGTGGCGGCAGGATCAGCGGCAGCACGATGTGCGGATCGAGGTGGTAGTCGGGCACTCCGGGCACGTACGAGGCGACGAGCCCCGCTCCGACCAGGAGCAGCGGCGCCGGCACCGGGGTCCTGCGCGCCGCCCCGGCCACCACGGCGCTCGCCGCGATCAGCCCCACCAAGGGCAATACATCCATCGGCAGACCCCTCCGCCCTCCGCGTTCCCGTCGTAACCTGGCAATCATGAACGAGTGCCCGCACGTCGCGGCGCTGCCGCACCCCGAGGTGGCCCCGCTGAGCGACACGTGTCTGGAGTGCCGGGCGGCCGGCAGCCACCCCGTCCAGTTGCGGCTGTGCCTGGAGTGCGGTCATGTCGGCTGCTGCGACTCTTCGCCCTTCCAGCACGCGACGGCGCACTTCAAGGAGACCTCACACCCTGTGATGAGGACCTTCGAGCCCGGGGAGAGCTGGCGCTGGTGCTTCGTGGACGGTTCGATCGTCTGACGCCTGGGTACGTCAACCCGGCGCTTGTTGTTTCCAATTGGGCTTGCGCGACCCCTAGCCACTGTCCGTACTCATATGCTTACTATGAGTGACAGCATCAAGGCGGGGTCCCCGGGACACGGAGCTGGGGAGCGCGGTAGCGTCACCGCAGAACGACGTGGTGCGTTACCCGTGTGACGCAGTCCGGACCACCGCTGGGCGGCGGTCCCGGAACCCCGAAAGTGCTTGTACCACCTTGGAGGTGAGGGTGTCCCAGATCGCAGGCGAGCCCGGGAATCAGGACTTCGTGGAGGTCCGCCTTCCTGCTGCGGGTGCCTACCTGTCGGTGCTGCGGACGGCGACTGCCGGTCTCGCGGCGCGTTTGGACTTCACTCTCGACGAAATCGAGGACCTCCGCATCGCGGTCGACGAGGCCTGCGCGATCCTGCTCCAGCAGGCCGTGCCCGGCTCGGTGCTCAGCTGCGTCTTCCGGCTCGTCGACGACTCGTTGGAGGTGACGGTCTCGGCACCCACGACCGACGGCCGGGCCCCGGAGCGGGACACCTTCGCCTGGACTGTGCTGTCGGCCCTCGCGGGCCAGGTGGACTCGAAGGTCGCCGAGGACAACACCGTCTCGATCAGCCTCTACAAGAAGCGCGGCGCGGGACCCGGGCCGGCGTGAAGGACGGGGACGGGCCGGTGCGGGACGAAGAGCGCGGCACACAAGGGCTGCCCGCCGCCGGCAGGGAGGGGATGCGCCGCATGACCACCGGAATCCCCGAGCAGCAGGCCAAACCGCACCCGGAGGAGCCGGACCAGCCGGGTCCGCTGAGGGTGGCCGATGTGTCGGAGCAGGCAGAGCCGACCGCCAAGGACGAGCTCGAGCAGCTCTCCGGCCGGGGCGGCGGGCGACGGGCGGGAAACATGAGCGAGCACCAGCACGGCCGGCACGATCCGCAGGACCGCAGCGGCGCACGCGCGATGTTCATCGAGCTGCGCACCCTGGACGGCGGCAGTCGGGAGTACGCGGAGCTGCGCAACCAGCTGGTCCGCATGCACCTGCCGCTCGTCGAGCACCTGGCCCGCCGCTTCCGCAACCGCGGCGAGCCCCTCGACGACCTCACCCAGGTCGCCACGATCGGCCTGATCAAGTCCGTGGACCGCTTCGACCCGGAGCGCGGCGTCGAGTTCTCCACGTACGCGACCCCGACGGTCGTCGGCGAGATCAAGCGGCATTTCCGCGACAAGGGATGGGCGGTCCGCGTCCCGCGCCGCCTCCAGGAGCTGCGGCTCGCGCTGACGACGGCGACGGCCGAGCTGTCCCAGCTGCACGGCCGCTCCCCCACGGTGCATGAGCTGGCCGAGAAGCTGGCCATCTCCGAGGAGGAGGTCCTGGAGGGCCTGGAGTCCGCGAACGCGTACTCGACGCTGTCCCTGGACGTCCCCGACACGGACGACGAGTCACCGGCCGTCGCGGACACCCTGGGCGCCGAGGACGAGGCCCTGGAGGGCGTCGAGTACCGCGAGTCGCTCAAGCCCCTCCTGGAGGACCTGCCCCCGCGCGAGAAGCGCATCCTGCTGCTGCGCTTCTTCGGCAACATGACGCAGTCGCAGATCGCGCAGGAGGTCGGCATCTCGCAGATGCACGTCTCCCGGCTCCTTGCGCGCACGCTCGCGCAGCTGCGGGAGAAGCTGCTCGTCGAGGAGTAGTCACTCTCCGTAGCGCCTCATTTTTCCCTGGTCCCGCGCGGGTCGCCGCTCCTGATGCCGGGCGTCTCCCGAGCGGCCTACTTCTGACCCTGTACGTTGCCGGGGCCCTGGATGCCGAGGGCCTCGGTCGTCGCCGGGTTGATCAGGAGGACGAGCGAGGCGACAGCCGTGATCGCGAGGACGATGCCGGCCGGGATCGCCACGCTGTCGGCCTGAAGCATCTGCCACGCCACCGGCAGCGCCATGATCTGGGTGATGATCGCGGGTCCGCGGCTCCACCGGCGCAGCTTCAGGAGCCCGCGCGCGGCGAGCAGCGGGAGCAGCGCGAGGACGATCAGGGTGATGCCGCCGGTCTCGGCCGACCGCGGGTCGTCGGGCGATCCCGCGAGGCCCATCACGAGCATGTACACGCCCCCGGCGAGGAGGGCGACGCCCTCCAGCGCGACCAGGGCCGCGGCGGCGGTCACCCGCGCGGGTCGCTGGCCCGGCTCGGGCGACTCCGGGGCTTCGGGGGTGGATTTCCGCTCAGTACTCACCCCAGCAGGGTAGCTCCGGGGCCTTCCGCCCCGGCACCTCGGTCTAGGCCGTCCCAGGACCGCTAGGTAGTCTGCTTCGCATGCGTGCACTCCTCGTGGTCAACCCGGCGGCTACCACCACCAGTGCGCGTACGCGTGATGTGCTGGTGCACGCACTGGCGAGCGAGATGAAGCTCGACGCGGTCACCACGGAGTACCGCGGCCACGCCAGGGACCTCGGCCGGCAGGCCGCGGAGAGCAAGGACGTCGAGCTGGTCGTCGCCCTCGGCGGGGACGGCACCGTCAACGAGGTCGTCAACGGCCTGCTGCACCACGGCCCCGATCCGGACCGCCTCCCCCGGCTGGCCGTCGTCCCCGGCGGCTCCACCAACGTCTTCGCGCGCGCCCTGGGGCTGCCCAACGACGCCGTGGAGGCCACTGGGGCGCTGCTGGACGCCCTGCGCGAGGGCAGTGAGCGCACGGTGGGCCTCGGCATCGCGGGCGGCACACCGGGCACGGAGGACGAGGCCGTGCCGTCGCGCTGGTTCACGTTCTGCGCGGGTCTCGGTTTCGACGGCGGAGTGGTCGGCAGAGTCGAACAGCAGCGCGAGCTCGGGCGCCGCTCGACGCACGCCCTCTATGTGCGCCAGGTGCTGCGCCAGTTCATCGACGAGCCCCATCGCCGGCACGGGATGATCACCCTGGAGCGGCCGGGCGAGGACCCGGTGACGGACCTGGTGATGTCGATAGTCTGCAACACCTCCCCCTACTCCTACCTGGGCAATCGTCCTCTGTACGCGTCTCCGCGGGCCTCCTTCGACACGGGCTTGGACGTGCTCGGTCTGAAGAAGCTGTCGACGGCCGCCGTGGCCCGGTACGGCACCCAGCTCCTGACCTCGACACCGGAGCGCGGACCGCACGGTAAGCACGCGGTTACGCTCCACGACCTCACGGACTTCACCTTGCATTCGAAGGTGCCCCTGCCCCTCCAGATGGACGGTGACCACTTGGGGCTCCGGACGAGCGTGACGTTCACAGGCGTACGCCGTGCACTGCGTGTGATTGTGTGAGTGGAAGGGGCTAAAGTCCTTTCACTCGAACGTTTAGGCCAGGGTCCACCCCATGGAAGTACGGCTGTGACCCAGCCGACACTGAGGAATCAAAAAAAACTTTCCTGAAGGGGTTGTATCCGCCGCCGAGGTTTGCGAATCTCTACATGGCGATCGGGACGGCCCGCAACATCGGCCCCACAGATCGCCAGAACCCCTCCTCCACCACAGGTCCACACCAGGCAACTGGGCGTCGGCCCTTCCCGTGCGGGGGGATTCGTGAAAGCGTTCACATTCACAAGCAACCCGCATGTAATACCAAGGAGAGGTAGCAGCCATGGACTGGCGTCACAACGCCGTTTGCCGCGAGGAAGACCCCGAGCTCTTCTTCCCCATCGGCAACACCGGTCCTGCGCTGCTGCAGATCGAGGAAGCCAAGGCCGTCTGCCGCCGCTGCCCCGTCATGGAGCAGTGCCTGCAGTGGGCGCTCGAGTCCGGCCAGGACTCCGGCGTCTGGGGTGGCCTCAGCGAGGACGAGCGCCGTGCGATGAAGCGCCGCGCCGCTCGCAACCGTGCACGCCAGGCCAGCGCCTGACGCCCACACCCCCCCACGAGCCTGAGCTTGGCGGCGCGTACAGCGAGTACGCAACTCCCGCCCCCGAGCCGCAGCCGCGCAGTACCCCCGATGCGCATCGCAACGTGAGCAGTGAGCCCCGGACCACTCAGGTCCGGGGCTCACTGCTTTTCCCTGTGCGGGTGCTACTTGTCGGCGCGCACCGGAATGTCCAGGACGACCCGCGTGCCGCGCTCCGGGGCGCGGACCATGTCGAAGGTGCCGCCCAGCTCCCCCTCGACCAGGGTGCGGACGATCTGCAGGCCGAGATTGCCGGAGCGGTGCGGGTCGAAGTCCTCGGGCAGGCCGATGCCGTCGTCCTGGACGGTGATCAGCAGCCGTGCTTCCTTGCTGGTGCCGCCCCGCACCGCGGAGACCTCGACCGTGCCGGTGTCCCCCTCGCGGAAGCCGTGCTCCAGAGCGTTCTGCAAGATCTCCGTGAGCACCATCGACAGCGGCGTCGCGACCTCCGCGTCCAGGATCCCGAAGCGGCCGGTGCGCCGGCCCGCCACCTTGCCGGGCGAGATCTCGGCGACCATCGCGAGCACCCGGTCAGCGATCTCGTCGAACTCCACGCGTTCGTCGAGATTCTGCGACAGCGTCTCGTGGACGATCGCGATGGAGCCCACCCGGCGCACGGCCTCCTCCAGCGCCTCGCGGCCCTTGTCCGAGTCGATGCGGCGGGCCTGCAACCGCAGCAGCGCGGCGACCGTCTGTAGGTTGTTCTTCACCCGGTGGTGGATCTCCCGGATGGTCGCATCTTTGGTGATCAACTCGCGCTCGCGGCGGCGGAGTTCGGTGACGTCCCGCACCAGGACGAGCGAACCGATGCGCGGTCCCTTGGGTTTGAGGGGGATCGCGCGCAGCTGGATCACGCCGTCGCCGCCCTCGATCTCGAACTCGCGCGGCGCCCAGCCGCTCGCGAGCTTGGCCAGGGCCTCGTCCACCGGCCCGCGGGACGGGGCGAGTTCGGCCGTCGCCGTGCCCAGGTGGAGGCCGACGAGATCCGACGCGAGGCCGAGGCGGTGGTACGCGGAGAGCGCGTTCGGCGACGCGTACTGCACGACGCCGTCGGCGTCGAGCCGCAGCAGACCGTCGCCCACGCGCGGGGAGGCGTCCATGTCGACCTGCTGCCCCTGGAAGGGGAACGACCCGGCGGCGATCATCTGCGCGAGATCGGACGCCGACTGGAGGTAGGTCAACTCAAGCCGTGACGGTGTGCGCACCGTCAGCAGGTTGGTGTTGCGGGCGATGACGCCCAGGACGCGTCCTTCCCTGCGTACGGGAATGGACTCGACGCGCACCGGCACCTCTTCGCGCCACTCCGGGTCGCCCTCGCGCACGATGCGGCCCTCGTCCAGGGCGGCGTCGAGGAGGGGGCGGCGGCCGCGCGGGACGAGGTGGCCGACCATGTCGTCCTGGTAGGAGGTGGGGCCGGTGTTGGGCCGCATCTGCGCCACGGAGACATAGCGGGTGCCGTCGCGCGTGGGGACCCAGAGGACCAGGTCGGCGAAGGAGAGGTCGGAGAGCAGCTGCCACTCCGAGACCAGCAGATGCAGCCACTCGAGGTCGGAGTCACCGAGGGCGGTGTGCTGGCGTACGAGGTCGTTCATGGAGGGCACGTGTGCGAGCGTACCTTTCGCGTCCGGTGGGCCCGCGCCCCCGAAGGCTCCGGCGTACCCGACGAGCCGCGGCGCCAGGGTGGGACCCTCAACCCACCCACGGCACCGCAGCCCTTCAGGTGCATCGGCCGCCAGAATGTGCGGTCCTGAACAGCCGATCGTGAGGATCCGACGCGGTCAGGGCAGAGAGCGCCGGTTCCTCGATCCGCTCTCCTGTGCGGGAAGAGCGGAGGCTTTACCCACGCATTGTGGACTAGACCATTCTCCTGTGTCTATGCGTCGACGGATGTTTGTTGCCGGTCCGGCCACGCCCGCATGGCGAGATCGGCCACCGCCTCCAGGTCGTCCCTGGTGGCGCCGTCCCTGGCCTGCTGCGACATGCCTTGGAAGACCGCCGCCGTGTAACGGGCGAGCGCCGCGGGGTCGGTGCGGTCCGGCAGCTCCCCCGCCGCGACGGCCGCGCGGATACGGGACTCGATGTCCGCCACATTGGCGTTCCGCCGCTCGCGCAGGGACTGCTCCACCTCCGGCGTCGTGCAGTTGGTGGCGGCGGTGATGACGAGGCAGCCGCGGGGGTGATCCGGGTCGGTGAACTCGGCCGCGGCCTCGTGCAGCATCCGCGAGACGGCGGCGCGTGCGGTCGGCTCCTCGTCGAAGGCCCGGTCGCCGAAGGCGCCGTGCGTCGCTCCGTACCGCACGACAACCTCGTCGAAGAGCTTGCGCTTGTCCCCGAACGCGGCGTAGAGGCTGGGCGCCCCGATCCCCATGACGCGCGTGAGGTCCGAGACGGACGTCGCCTCGTATCCGTTCTCCCAGAAGGTACGGATCGCCTGCTCCAGGGCCGTCTCGCGGTCGAAGGAGCGGGGGCGTCCGCGCTGTTTCGTCGCCATGGGTGAATTGTATAGCGGGCACTAGAAAAAGAGGCGCGGTGTGGGGTAGCGTTCTTTCTGTAGCGACCACTAGAGAAAGAGGGGGCGTCGACCATGGGTGCGTTCGAGGGACACCAGCAGGGGATCAAGCTGGGGAACGGGCACGGTAAGGAGCAGGGGAAGCACCAGGGCAGGCTCGCGGGGAAGACCGCCCTCGTCACCGGAGCCAGCCGGGGCATCGGGCGGGGCATCGCCGAGCGCCTCGGCCGGGACGGAGCACGGGTCGCCGTGCACTACGGCAGCAACGAGGTGGCGGCGAAGGAGACGGTGGCGGCGATCGAGGCGGCGGGCGGCTCCGCCTTCGCGATCGGCGCGGAGCTGGGGGTGCCCGGCGACGCCGACGCGCTCTGGACGGAGTTCGACCGGCACGCGGACGGCCTGGACATCCTCGTGAACAACGCGGGCATCGGCCTGTACAGCCACGTGGCCGAGGTCCAGGAGGCGGATTACGACCGTGTGTTCGCGGTCAACACCAAGGCGCTGTTCTTCATCGTCCAGAAGGGTCTCGACCGGCTGCGCGACGGCGGCCGGATCATCAACATCTCGTCGGGCGTCACACGCATCGCCTTCCCGGTCACCGTGGCCTATTCGATGACGAAGGGCGCGGTGAACGTGCTGACGCACACCCTCGCGCAGGAGCTCGGCCCGCGGGGAATCACGGTCAACGCGGTGGCGCCCGGCATCATCCAGACGGAAATGATGGACGGCATCCCCGAGGCGCAGCGCGCGGAGATGGCGGGGTACTCGACCTTCGACCGCATAGGCCAGCCCGCCGACGTGGCGGACATCGTCTCCTTCGTGGCCTCGGACGACGCGCGCTGGATCACCGGGCAGTACATCGACGCGACGGGAGGTTCGATGCTGGGCGCGTGACCGGGCGGCTCGCGACCGGGCGGCTCGCGACCAGGCGACGCCGACCCTCCGCACACGCTGGGCGTGTGACCGGGCGGCTCCTGACCACGCGGCTCACGACCAGACGGCTAGCGACCGGCGGCGCGTGACCGGCCGTCTCCGGACCTCCGCACACGCCTACCCGAGGGGCGCGGGACGGGCGCCGGGCGGGCGCGGGCGGGCGCCGGGCACGCGTCGGGCGGGCCCTCGACGGGCGGAGGCGGGGCGAAGAGTCGAGCATGGATCGAAGAGCGGCGGAATCGGCTGTTCTGGCATTGCGGCACTGCTGTTCCAGCGGCGCAGCTCTGCTAGATTGGTCTATACCACCAGTACTCCACCAGTACTTTCGAGCCCCTCTCCAGATCGGCAGGCCCAGCGTGGAAGTTGTCATCGTCCCGGACGCCACGGCAGGCGGCGAGCTCATCGCGGAGGCCATGGCCGCCCTGGTGCGTCGTAAGCCCGACGCCCTGCTCGGTGTCGCCACCGGATCCACCCCGCTGCCCATCTACGAGGCGTTGGCCGCCAAGGTCGCGTCCGGTGCCGTGGACGCCTCGCGGGCGCGCATCTGTCAGCTCGACGAGTACGTGGGGCTGCCGGCCGGGCACCCCGAGTCGTACCGCTCCGTGGTGCTCCGTGAGGTCGTCGAGCCGCTCGGGCTGAGCGAGGCCTCCTTCATGGGGCCGGACGGCAGTGCCGAGGACGTACAGGCGGCGTGCGTGGCGTACGACAAGGCGCTGGCCGAGGCCGGTGGCGTGGATCTCCAGTTGCTCGGGATCGGCACGGACGGGCACATCGGGTTCAACGAACCGTGCTCGTCGCTCGCCTCCCGGACGCGCATCAAGACGCTGACGGAGCAGACGCGGGTGGACAACGCGCGCTTCTTCGAGGGGGACATAGACCAGGTCCCGCACCACGTCATCACCCAGGGGATCGGGACGATCCTGGAGGCGCGGCACCTGGTGCTGCTCGCCACGGGTGAGGGCAAGGCGGACGCGGTGGCCGCGACGGTGGAGGGGCCTGTCGCCTCGGTCGTGCCCGCCTCCGCGTTGCAGCTGCACCCGCACGCCACGGTCGTGGTGGACGAGGCCGCGGCGTCGAAGCTGAAGCTGGCGGAGTACTTCCGGCACACGTACGCGAACAAGCCGGAGTGGCAGGGGCTGTAAAGGCCGCGGACATGCGGAAGGGGCGCCCCGGTCGGGGCGCCCCTTCTGCGTGTGGCGGCTTGGTGCGGTGGGCGCGCGGTGGGTGGTCAGCCCGTGACGACGGCCTCTGCCGCCGCCTCGCCGCACACCCGGGCCGCGCCGCGCGTCGCGATGTGGAGGGCGCCGATCGGGGCGGACTGGGGGACGCCCATCTCGACCACGACCGTGTCCGGCCGAGCCGACACGAGGGTGCGCAGGGCCTCGGCCATCCAGGCGTGGCGGTGTGCGTCGCGGACGACGGCCACGATGCGGCGCTCCCCCGCCGCGGCGAGGGTCTGCTCGCCCGCGCCGTCGCCGGAGAAGGTGCCCGACTCCGTGCCGGGGAAGCGGCGCGAGAGCTCGGCGGTGACGCCCCAGGGGGTCTCGTTGCCGACGGCGATGTTGGGCAGCGGGGAGAAGGTGGCGACGTAGGGGGCCTCGGTGACCGGGGCCACGTACGTCTCGCCGCGGGTGACCGTCAGCGCGCGCCGGGCCGCTACCAGGCCGATGCCGGAGTCGGGCGCGCCCCCCGAGCGTGCGGTCGCGCCCGACACCGAGGCCCAGCCGGCCAGCGCCCGCACGCGGTCCGCCGCGTCGGCGAGCCGCTCCTCGGACAGTTCGCCCGCGCGCACCGCCGCGACGAAGGCGTCCCGCAGCCGCAGCACGGTTCCCTCGTCGGAGGGCCCGCCCCCCGTGCAGATCGCGTCGGCGCCGGCGGCGATGGCGAGGACACAGCCGCGCTCGAAGCCGTACGTCCCGGCGATCGCCTGCATGTCCATGCCGTCGGTGATGATGAGGCCGTCGTAGCCGAACTCCTCGCGGAGCAGGCCGGTCAGGATGCGGCGGGAGAGGGTGCCGGGGTTGTCCGGGTCCAGGGCCGGGGCCAGCACGTGGGCGCTCATCACGGCCCGGGTGCCGGCGGCGATGGCGGCGCGGAACGGGGCCAGGTCGCGGGAGTTCAGCACGTCCCTGTCGACGTCGATGACCGGCACGGAATGGTGCGAGTCGATCGCCGTGTCGCCGTGCCCGGGGAAGTGCTTGGCGGAGGTGGCGACGCCGGCCGACTGCATGCCCTCGACATAGGCGGCGGTGTGCCGGGCCACGAGGTCGGGGTCCGAGCCGAAGGAGCGTACGCCGATGACGGGGTTGTCGGGGTTGGCGTTGACGTCGGCCGACGGCGCCCAGTTGAGGTTGATGCCGCAGCCGGCGAGGCGCCGGCCGAGGTCGGCGGCGACCTCGCGGGTCAGCGTCGTGTCGTCGACGGCGCCGAGTGCGTGGTTGCCCGGGTAGGAGGAGCCGGTGCGCACCTCCAGGCGGGTGACGTCGCCGCTCTCCTCGTCGATGGCGATCAGGAGGTCGTCGCGCTCGGCGCGCAGCTGGGCGGTGAGGGCGGCCACCTGGTCGGCGGTCCGTACGTTGCGGCCGAAGAGGCTGACGGAGGCGAGGCCCTCGTCGATCCGGTGGCGCACCCAGTCCGGCACGGTGGCGGTGCCGTCGAAGCCGGGCTGGAGGACGGCGAGGGCGTTGCGGGTGAGGGTGTCACCGGCGTGCGTCGTGGCTGTCGTCATCAGGCGTTATCCCTTCACTGCACCGTCGGTCAGGCCGCTCACGGCCCTGCGTTGCAGGAAGACGAAGAGGATCAGGATGGGGATGGCGAAGAGGGAGGCCGCGGCCATGGTGGCGCCCCAGTCGTCGCCGAAGGCGGTCTGGAAGCTGGACAGCCACACCGGCAGGGTCTTGGCCTCGGCTTCCTTGTTGAGCACGAGGACCAGGGGGAACTCGTTCCAGGCGGTGATGAAGCCGAAGAGCGAGGTCGACATCAGGCCCGGTGCGAGCAGCGGCAGGATCACCCGGCGGAAGGCCTGCATGCGGGTGCAGCCGTCGACCATGGCGGACTCCTCCAGCTCCTTGGGCACGGCGGCGACGAAGCCGCGGAGCGTGAGGAGGGTGAAGGGCAGGATCATCACCATGTAGAAGAGGGTGAGCGGGATCAGGCTGTTCAGCATGTCGGCGTCGCGCACGATCATGTAGATGGCGATGACCATGACTTCCCAGGGCGCCATCTGCGCCAGCATGAAGCCGATGATGAAGCCGCGCCGTCCCTTGAACCGCATCCGGGCGAGGGCGAAGGCCGCGGTCACGCCGATGATGAGGGAGAAGAGCACCGCGAGGACCGTCACGATGATCGAGTTGCCGACCATGGTCCAGAAGTGCTCGGCGTCGATCGCCGTCTTGAAGTGTTCGAGGGTGGCGTCGGTCGGGAACCAGACCGGGTCCTCGGCGATGATGTCGCCGGTCGGCTTGAAGGCCGTGGCGAACATCCAGTACACGGGGAAGACGCAGAAGACGAACATGACGACCGCGGCCAGGTTGGGCCACAGGCGGCCCATCAGCGAGCGCTTCACAGCTCGTCCTCCTCTTGCTTGAGCACGATCCGCAGGTAGAACGAGGTGATGGCCAGCAGGATGACGATGGTGAGCAGCGCGATCGCGGCACCCATGCCGAAGTGCTGGTTGCCCATGCCCTCGATGTAGGCGTAGACGGGGAGGATCTCGGTGAGCCGGTCGGGGCCGCCCTCGTTGATCGTGAAGACCTGCACGAACGCCTTGAAGACCCAGATGATCTCCAGGAACGTCGTGGCGTAGAGGAAGGGCTTCAGGTACGGCAGCGTCACCTGGGTGAACTGCTTCCAGGCCCCCGCGCCGTCCAGCGCCGCGGCCTCGTACAGCTCCTTGGGGATGGTGGTCGTGGCGGCGTACAGGTTGATCGCCACGAAGGGGATGGACATCCAGACGATCAGCAGCAGGACGACGAAGAAGGTCGAGTACTGCGTGGCCAGCCAGTCGTGCTCGGCCATCGACTCGAAGCCGATCTTGGCGAGCACCCAGTTGACGACGCCGAAGCGCTGCGCGAACAGCCACTGGTAGACGGTGCTCGCCGCGACGACGGGCATCGCCCAGGTGAGCACGAGGCCGAGCAGGAGGAAGGTGCGCATCTTCCGGCCGAGGCGCGCGAGCAGCAGTCCCACCAGCGTGCCGAGCACCATGATCAGGACGACGTTGACGGCGGTGAAGACGACCGAGCGTCCCGCGACCCGCCAGAAGTCCTCGCCGGTGAGGACGTCCTTGTAGTTGTCGAATCCGTTCCACTCGGTCAAGTGCAGAATGAACTGCCGCATGTTGAGGTTCTGGAACGACAGGATCCCGTTGTTGACCAGTGGCCAGCCGAGCAGCAGCAGGGTGGCGATGATCGCGGGGGCAAGGAGCAGATAGGGCGTCAGGCCGGCGAGACGCCGGGGCTCCTTGAGCGGGGCACTCGGCCGTGGTCCGCCTTCCGGTGTCTGCACCTCCGTCGGGCCGGAGGGCGGCCGTTCGGTCTTCTGCACGGTCATGCTCGCCATCTCTTTCGTGGGCATAGCGGTACGCAGAGGTATGCCGGGGGCGGCGGGGGCGTGTCACCCGCCGCCCCCGGCAAGAGGGGGGTTGTTACTGCTTCTGCGACAGGCGCTTGTTGAGCTCGCCCTCGACCTGCTTGGCGGCGTCGGCAGGCGACTTACCGTTGAGCACCGCGGTCATGTAGTTCTTGATCGGGTTCGGCGGGTTCTCCACCGCGCCCCACTCCGGGATCAGCGGGGTGGTGCCGCCGCCGGCGGTGGCGGGGGCGGCGGCCTCGGCGGCCGGGTTGCCCTTGAGGTTGGACTCCAGGGCCTTCTTGTTCGGGATCACGCCGCCTTCCTTGGCGAGCTGGCCCTCGAACTTGTCGGACAGCGCGATCTTCAGGAACTCCTTGGCGAGCTCCTGCTTCTTGCTGGTCGCGGCGACGGCGAGGTTGGAGCCGCCGAGGAAGACACCCTCGGGCTTGTCGGCCGTGGCGCCGGGGATCGTGAAGTAGCCGATGTCCTTCTCGATCTTCTTGTTGGCCTTGATCGCGGTCGCGGCCTCCCAGCTCATCCCGATGAAGGCGCCGGTCTTGCCCTTGGCGAAGATCTCGGCCTGCTGCGGGGTGGCCTCGTCCTTGTTCTTGGGGGCCTTGGAGAGGTCCGCGAACTGCTTGTACGTCTTCATGGCCTTGCCGACCTTGGGGTCGTCGAGGTTGGAGACGTACTTGTCGCCGTCCTTCTTGACCAGCTCGGCGCCCTCACCGATGGTCAGGCCGACGAAGTGGTACCAGTTCTGGCCGGGCAGGTAGATCGGCTCGGCGTCGGTCTTCTCGCCGATCTGCTTGAGGTTCTTGAGGAACTCGGCGCGGGTCTTGGGGGTCTCCTTGATGCCCGCGTCGGCCCAGACCTTCTTGTTGTAGATGACGACGCGGTTGAGGACGAACAGCGGGGCGGCGTACTGCTTGCCGTCCACGACCGACGACTTGTTCATCGAGTCGGTCCAGTCGGAGCCGATGGACTCCTTGAGGTCGTCGAGCTCGGCGAGGCCGCCGGTCTTGGCGTACGCCGGGGTCTGCGTGTTGCCGATCTCGAAGACGTCCGGGGGGTTCTCCTCGGAGAGGGCGGTGGTCAGCTTCTGCTGGATGCCGTTCCACTGCTGGACTTCGAACTTCAGCTTCGCGCCGGTCTTCTTCTCGAAGGCCGCCGTGACGTCCTTCTGCCACTGGTCCGGCGTCGAACCGTCCATCGCCCAGAGCGTCAGGGTCTCGCCCTTGAAGCTGTCGGCTCCCCCGGCCTTCTTGTCCCCGTCGTCACTGCCGCAGGCCGCGACCGAGACCAACATGCCCGCGACACCGATGGCCGCTATGAGCTTGCGCTTCACGTTCACCCTCCTCAAGGGATGCCAGTCAACCCCCCACCCGCAGCGACCGAATGGACCGAGATCTGCCCGTGGGACTGGAACCTGGTCTTTAATGGTGTAGACCAGTACGGGGAGCTTGGCCTAGACCTTTAGGGGTGTCAAGGGTGTATAAGAAGGGCAGTCGCGTCCGTTATCGGACCGACACCTGAGCGGGCAGAGTCCTCCCCCGAGCGCTCGACTTCGCTCGCCCAGGGGGCGCCCCCATGCCCCGGTACGTGCCACGATGTGAGCCGCGACAGACGGAGGAGCCGGTGACGGCAGCAGCACAGGAGCCGGGAAGGCAGAGCATGGGCACCGAAGCGGGTGGCACGGGGACCGATGTCGGCGCGCCCTCGGAGGGCCCGAGCGTCGGCCGCACCGCACGCGTGCCCAAGTACTACCGCCTGAAGCGGCACTTGCTGGACATGACGGAGACGCTGCCGCCCGGCACTCCCGTCCCCCCGGAGCGCACCCTCGCCGCCGAGTTCGACACCTCCCGCACGACGGTCCGCCAGGCCCTCCAGGAGCTGGTCGTCGAGGGCCGGCTCGAACGGATCCAGGGCAAGGGCACCTTCGTCGCCAAGCCGAAGGTGTCGCAGGCCCTGCAACTCACCTCGTACACGGAGGACATGCGGGCCCAGGGCCTGGAGCCCACCTCGCAGCTCCTCGACATCGGCTACATCACCGCCGACGACAGGCTCGCGGGCCTGCTCGACATAAGCGCGGGCGGCCGCGTCCTGCGCATCGAGCGGCTCCGCCTCGCCAACGGCGAGGCGATGGCCATCGAGACCACGCACCTGTCGGCGAAGCGCTTCCCCGCCCTGCGCCGCTCCCTGGTCAAGTACACCTCGCTCTACACGGCACTCGCCGAGGTGTACGACGTGCACCTCGCGGAGGCCGAGGAGACCATCGAGACCTCCCTCGCCACCCCGCGCGAGGCCGGGCTGCTCGGCACCGACGTCGGCCTGCCGATGCTGCTCCTGTCCCGCCACTCGCAGGACGGGAACGGCCGGCCGGTGGAGTGGGTGCGCTCCGTCTACCGCGGCGACCGGTACAAGTTCGTCGCCCGCCTCAAGAGACCCACGGACTGACACCCGTCCGAGGTCTGGCGCCGGGCGGCTCCGCTGCTCTACGTTCCTCCCGTCATCGCCTGATGAGCGGGAGGACGACCCGGTGCGCAGAGCGACTCCTCGATCCATCGTCATCTGGTCCCTCGTCGCGCTGGTCGGCGCCGCGGGCTGGACCGTCCTCGCGCTCGCGCGCGACGAGGAGGTGTCGGCCGCCTGGATGGTGGCGGCGGCCCTCGGCACGTACGCCATCGCGTACCGCTTCTACGCGAAGTTCATCGCGTACAAGGTCCTCAAGGTCGACCGGACCCGGGCCACCCCGGCCGAGCGGCTCGACAACGGCATCGACTTCCACCCGACCGACCGGCGCGTGCTGCTCGGCCACCACTTCGCCGCGATCGCCGGGGCGGGACCACTGGTCGGCCCGGTCCTCGCCGCCCAGATGGGGTATCTGCCCGGCACCATCTGGATCATCGTCGGCGTGATCTTCGCGGGCGCCGTGCAGGACATGGTCGTGCTGTTCTTCTCGACGCGGCGCGACGGCAAGTCGCTCGGGCAGATGGCGCGCGAGGAGATCGGCCCGTTCGGGGGCGCCGCCGCGCTGCTCGCCACCTTCGCCATCATGATCATCCTGCTCGGGGTGCTCGCGCTCGTCATCGTCAACGCGCTCGCCGAGTCCCCGTGGGGCACCTTCTCCATCGCGATGACCATCCCGATCGCCCTGCTCATGGGCTTCTACCTGCGGGTCCTGCGACCGGGACGGGTCAGCGAGGTCTCGCTCATCGGCATCGCCCTGCTGCTGCTCGCGCTCGTCGCCGGGCGCTGGGTCGCCGAGTCGTCGCTCGCGGACACCTTCACGCTGGCGCCCTCGACGCTGGTGATCTGGCTGGTGGCGTACGGCTTCGTCGCCTCGATCCTGCCGGTGTGGATGCTGCTCGCGCCCCGCGACTACCTCTCCACGTTCATGAAGATCGGCACCATCGTCCTGCTCGCGCTGGGCGTCGTGATCAGCCTGCCGACGCTGAAGATGGACCCGGTGACCGACTTCGCCTCGCGCGGCGACGGACCCGTCTTCGCGGGCTCGCTCTTCCCCTTCGTCTTCATCACCATCGCCTGCGGAGCGCTCTCCGGCTTCCACGCGCTGATCTCCTCGGGCACGACGCCGAAGATGATCCAGAAGGAGACGCAGGTCCGGATGATCGGCTACGGCTCCATGCTGATGGAGTCGTCCGTCGCGGTCATGGCGCTCGTCGCCGCCTCGATCATCGACCCGGGCCTCTACTTCGCGATGAACGCGCCGGCGGGCGTCGTCGGCGACACCGTCCAGGAGGCGTCGAAGGCCGTCGCGGGGTTCGGGTACTCCATCTCGCCTGCCGACCTGGCGCAGGCCGCGAAGAACGTCGAGGAGTCCTCGCTGCTCTCCCGCACCGGCGGCGCGCCCACACTCGCGGTCGGCGTCTCGGAGATCTTCTCCAAGGTCACCGGCGGCTCGATGCGCGCCTTCTGGTACCACTTCGCGATCATGTTTGAGGCGCTGTTCATCCTGACCGCGCTCGACGCGGGCACCCGCGTGGGCCGCTTCATGCTCCAGGACATGCTCGGCAACGTCTACAAGCCGTTCAGGAAGGTGAGCTGGAAGCCCGGCCTCATCGTCACCAGCGCGCTCGTCACCGGCCTGTGGGGATACTTCCTGTGGGTGGGCGTGCACGAGCCGCTCGGCGGGATCAACCAGCTCTTCCCGATCTTCGGCATCGCCAACCAGCTCCTCGCGGCCGTCGCCCTCGCCGTCTGCACCACGCTGCTCGTCAAGTCCGGACGCCTCAAGTGGGCCTGGATCACCGGGATCCCGCTCGCCTGGGACGCGACGGTGACGCTCACCGCGAGCTGGCAGAAGGTGTTCTCCAGCGACCCGCGCGTCGGCTTCTTCCAGCAGCGCGCGAACTACCAGGACGCCATCGACGAGGGCAAGATCCTGCCGCCCGCCAAGACCATGGACGACATGCACACCGTCGTCACCAACTCGACGGTGGACGGCGTCCTTTCGGCGGCGCTCGCCCTGCTCATCGTCATCGTGATCGTGGACGCGGCACGCGTCTGCGTCCGGCACGTCCGCAACCCCGCCGCGTCGCGGCTGAGCGAAGCACCGTACGTGGAATCGAAGTTGACCGCCCCCGACGGGCTCTTCGCGACCGCGGAGGAGAAGCGGGAGCTGACGCGATGACCTGGCTGCTGCGCGGGGTCCGCTGGATGCGGTGGTACGTCCGTGAGCTGACCGACGAGTCGGCGTACGACCGTTACGTGGCTCATCTGCGCCGGGACCATCCGGCCGCAACCGTCCCCAGCCGCCACGCATTTGAGCGCATGCGGACAGACCAGCAGGAGTCGGACCCGCGCCAGGGATTCCGCTGCTGCTGAGCAGGCACATTGACTCGTCCGTTATCCGGACAGGGGTTCCATAGATCAAGACTCTCGCTTAGATTTCCCGCACGTTAAGCATGGGATAAGTGAGGGAACGGAGCCGCGATATGTCAGATGCGCCTGAAGTGAACAGACCGGTCGTCACGCCGGTCCGCGTGGTCATCGCCGTCTGCCTTGTCGCACCGTTCGTGGCGATGCTCTGGGTGAGCTCCTACGCGAAGGTCGAACCGACCTTCATCGGCATCCCGTTCTTCTACTGGTACCAGATGCTGTGGGTCGTCATCTCCACGGTGCTCACGATGATCGCCTACAAGCTGTGGCAGCGTGACCAGCGCGCCCGCAAGGAAGGGGCGCGGTCATGAAGGACGGGGTCAACGGCGTCGCCCTCGCCGTCTTCATCTTCTTCTTCCTCGCGGTCACGGTCATGGGCTTCCTCGCGGCCCGCTGGCGCAAGGCCGAGAACGACCAGAGCCTGGACGAATGGGGCCTCGGCGGACGGTCGTTCGGCACCTGGGTCACCTGGTTCCTGCTCGGCGGCGACCTCTACACCGCCTACACCTTCGTGGCCGTCCCGGCCGCGATCTACGCGGCGGGCGCGGCCGGCTTCTTCGCCGTGCCGTACACGATCCTCGTCTACCCGCTGATCTTCACCTTCCTGCCGCGCCTGTGGTCGGTCTCGCACAAGCACGGCTATGTGACCACCTCCGACTTCGTGCGCGGGCGCTTCGGCTCCAAGGGGCTCTCGCTGGCCGTCGCGGTCACCGGCATCCTCGCCACGATGCCGTACATCGCGCTCCAACTGGTCGGCATCCAGGCCGTCCTGGACGTGATGGGCATCGGCGGCGGTCCCGACACCAACTGGTTCATCAAGGACCTGCCGCTCCTGATCGCCTTCGCGGTGCTCGCCGCGTACACGTACTCGTCGGGGCTGCGCGCGCCCGCGCTGATCGCGTTCGTGAAGGACGGCCTGATCTACCTCGTCATCGTCGTCGCGATCATCTACATCCCGATCAAGCTCGGCGGCTTCGACGACATCTTCGCCAAGGCGGGCGAGGCGTTCTCGCAGACCAACCCGGCGACCGACAAGCCGCGCGGCGCGCTCGCGCCGCCCGAGGCCGGCCAGTGGACGTACGCCACGCTGGCGCTCGGCTCGGCCCTCGCGCTCTTCATGTACCCGCACTCGATCACGGCGACGCTCTCCTCCAAGAGCCGCAACGTGATCCGCCGCAACACCACGATCCTGCCCCTGTACTCGCTGATGCTGGGCCTGCTCGCGCTGCTCGGCTTCATGGCGATCGCCGCCGGGGTCAAGGTCGAGAACGGCCAGCTGGCGATCCCGCAGCTCTTCGAGAACATGTTCCCCGACTGGTTCACGGGCGTCGCCTTCGCCGCGATCGGCATCGGCGCGCTCGTCCCGGCCGCCATCATGTCCATCGCGGCCGCGAACCTCTTCACCCGGAACATCTACAAGGACTTCCTCAAGCCCGACGCGACGCCCGAGCAGGAGACCAAGGTCTCCAAGCTGGTCTCGCTCATGGTGAAGGTGGGCGCCCTCGTCTTCGTCCTCGGCATGGACAAGACCGTCGCCATCAACTTCCAGCTCCTGGGCGGCATCTGGATCCTTCAGACGATGCCCGCGCTGGTCGGCGGCCTGTTCACCCGGTGGTTCCACCGCTGGGCGCTGCTCGCGGGCTGGGCGGTCGGCATGGTCTACGGCACGGTCGCGGCGTACGGTGTCGCGTCGCCGACCCAGAAGCACTTCGGCGGGTCGTCCGACGAGATCCCCGGCATCGGCGAGATCGGCTACATCGGCCTCACCGCGTTCGTCCTGAACGTGGTCGTCACCGTGGTCCTCACCTTCGTCCTGAAGGCGCTGAAGGCCCCCGAGGGCATCGACGAGACGTCGCCGGAGGACTACACGGCCGACGCGGGCGACCCCGGTGTCATGCGGGAACTGCCGAAGGTGACGGCGGGCGCCGGGCACTGATCCGCGCCACCGCGCACGCGACTGCGCACCACCCGCACGTGACGAGGGCCGCCGGAAAAACCGGCGGCCCTTAGTCGTGCCCCTGTTGCACACTGCGCCCCATGGACTTCACGATCACCATCAGAGGGGCACACCCCGAGGAGTACGAGGCGCTCGGCGACCTCACCGCGCAGGCCTATCTCGACGGCGGGCACCTGGACTTCGGGGTGGACGACCCCTATCTCGCGGTGCTGCGCGACGTGCCGGCGCGGGCGGCGGCGGCCGAGGTCCTGGTGGCCGCGGCGGACGGGAAGGCGCTCGGCTGCGTCACCTACGTGCCGGCCGGCGGCCCGATGGCCGACATTGCGCGTGCCGATGAGGCGGAGATCCGCATGCTGGCCGTCTCCTCCGACGCGCGGGGCCGGGGTGTGGGCGAGGCGCTCGTACGGGAGTGCGTGCGGCGCGCCCGGGAGGCGGGCCGCAGCACGCTCGTCCTGTCCACGCAGACCTCCATGCACGCCGCCCACCGGCTCTATGGACGCCTCGGCTTCGTGCGGACACCCGAGCGCGACTGGTGCCCGATCGAGACGGTGCCGCTGCTGGCGTACGCGCTGAAGCTCTAGCCACCCCCGCGGGGCCGACACAAGATGTGGGCCCGCCTCAGGGCGGCAGCACAAGATGTATGCTCGTGCTCGCTGTCGCCGCAGGGGAATCCGGTGCAAGTCCGGAACTGTCCCGCAACGGTAGACGTGTACGCATTTGTCGTACGCGGAGTCCGAAGACCTGCCGGCAGTGCACCCGTGCCGTCCGGCCCGGGTGCCGACCGTCCGGGCCTCGTGGAATGGGCCGGTGGACGCGGTACGCCGCCCTGCCCGGGTGCGCCCGTGTGTGCCGTCCCCTCCCCCAGGCCCAGAGCCGAGCGAGGGAGAGCTCCACGTGACCATCGCGCCTGCCGAACCTGCGTCAGCGCGGGCACCGCAGCCCACCGAAAGCACCGAGGGTGCCGACGGCACCGACGGGCCGGGGGCCGCGCTGCTGCGGACCCTGACCGACCTCACCGCCGACCTCCCCGACACCGACCCCGGCCGGGTCGCCGCCGCCGCGCTGCGCGGCCGGTCGGCCAGGGCCGACGAGGCGGAGCTGCGCGAGCTGGCGACCGAGGCGGCCGCGGGGCTCATCTCCGAGGACCCGGCGTACTCGAAGCTCGCCGCCCGGCTGCTCACCCTCTCCATCACCGCCGAGGCCGCCTCGCAGGGCGTGCGCTCCTTCACCGAGTCGATCGCCGTCGGCCACCGCGAGGGCCTGATCGCCGACCGCACCGCCGGCTTCGTGGGCGCCCACGCGGCCCGCCTCGACGCGCTCGTGGACGCCGCGCTCGCCGACGGCGCCGACCTCCGCTTCGGCTACTTCGGCCTGCGCACCCTGCACAGCCGCTATCTGCTGCGCCACCCGATCACCCGGCAGGTCATCGAGACCCCGCAGCACTTCATGCTGCGCGTGGCGAGCGGTCTCGCGGAGGACGACAGCGCCCGCGCCGTCGACGAGGTCGCCGCGCTGTACGGCCTGATGAGCCGCCTGGACTACCTGCCGTCCTCGCCCACGCTCTTCAACTCCGGCACCCGCCACCCGCAGATGTCGTCCTGCTACCTCCTCGACTCCCCGCTGGACGAGCTCGACTCGATCTACGACCGCTACCACCAGGTGGCACGGCTCTCGAAGCACGCGGGCGGCATCGGCCTCTCGTACTCCCGCATCCGCTCCCGCGGTTCGCTGATCCGCGGCACGAACGGGCACTCCAACGGCATCGTGCCGTTCCTGAAGACCCTGGACGCCTCGGTCGCCGCCGTGAACCAGGGCGGCCGGCGCAAGGGCGCCGCCGCGGTCTACCTGGAGACCTGGCACTCCGACATCGAGGAGTTCCTGGAGCTGCGCGACAACACGGGCGAGGATCAGCGGCGCACGCACAACCTCAACCTCGCGCACTGGATCCCCGACGAGTTCATGCGCCGCGTCGCCGCCGACCAGGAGTGGTCGCTGTTCTCGCCGTCCGACGTGCCCGAGCTCGTCGACCTGTGGGGCGAGGAGTTCGACGCCGCCTACCGGAAGGCGGAGGCCGCCGGGCTCGCGAAGAAGACCATGCCGGCCCGGGAGCTGTACGGCCGCATGATGCGCACCCTCGCGCAGACCGGCAACGGCTGGATGACGTTCAAGGACGCCGCCAACCGCACCGCCAACCAGACGGCGGAGCCCGGCCACACCGTGCACTCCTCGAACCTCTGCACGGAGATCCTGGAGGTGACGGACGACGGGGAGACGGCCGTCTGCAACCTGGGCTCGGTGAACCTCGGCGCGTTCGTGGACCCGGCCACCCAGGACATCGACTGGGAGCGGCTGGACGACACCGTCCGTACCGCTGTCACCTTCCTCGACCGCGTCGTCGACATCAACTTCTACCCGACCGAGCAGGCCGGCCGCTCCAACGCCAAGTGGCGCCCGGTGGGCCTCGGCGCCATGGGCCTCCAGGACGTCTTCTTCCAGCTGAAGCTGCCCTTCGACTCCCCCGAGGCGCGTGCCCTCTCCACGCGGATCGCCGAGCGGATCATGCTCGCGGCGTACGAGGCGTCCGCGGACCTCGCCGAGCGGAACGGGCCGCTGCCCGCCTGGGAGAAGACCCGCACCGCGCGCGGTGTCCTGCACCCCGACCACTACGGGGTCGAGCTGACCTGGCCGGAGCGCTGGGCGGCGCTGCGCGCGCGTATCGCCGCCACCGGCATGCGCAACTCGCTGCTGCTCGCCATCGCGCCGACCGCGACCATCGCGTCCATCGCGGGCGTCTACGAGTGCATCGAGCCGCAGGTCTCCAACCTCTTCAAGCGCGAGACGCTGAGCGGTGAGTTCCTCCAGGTCAACGCCTATCTGGTGGAGGAGCTGAAGCGGCTCGGCGTCTGGGACGCGCAGACCCGCGAGGCGCTGCGCGAGGCCAACGGCTCGGTGCAGGGCTTCGACTGGATTCCGGAGGACGTGCGGGCGCTGTACCGCACGGCGTGGGAGCTGCCGCAGCGCGGCCTGATCGACATGGCCGCGGCGCGCACCCCGTTCCTGGACCAGGCGCAGTCCCTGAACCTGTTCCTGGAGACGCCGACCATCGGCAAGCTCTCCTCGATGTACGCGTACGCGTGGCAGTCGGGCCTGAAGACGACGTACTACCTGCGCTCGCGCCCCGCCACCCGCATCGCCCGCGCCGCGGGCGGCTCCCGGACCGCCGCCACCGCCCCCGTCCCCGCGCAGGCCACGGCCGAGGAAGCCGTCGCCTGTTCCCTGGAAAACCCCGAGTCCTGCGAGGCCTGCCAATAATGAGCACGACGACCAACAGCGAGAAGAACCTCCTCGACCCGGGCTTCGAGCTGACCCTGCGCCCCATGCGCTACCCCGACTTCTACGAGCGCTACCGGGACGCGATCAAGAACACCTGGACCGTCGAGGAGGTCGACCTCCACTCGGACGTCGCCGACCTGGCGAAGATGACGCCCGAGGAGCAGCACCTGATCGGCCGGCTCGTCGCGTTCTTCGCGACCGGCGACTCGATCGTCTCCAACAACCTCGTGCTGACGCTCTACAAGCACATCAACTCCCCCGAGGCGCGGCTCTACCTGAGCCGTCAGCTCTTCGAGGAGGCCGTGCACGTCCAGTTCTATCTGACGCTGCTCGACACCTATCTGCCCGACCCCGAGGACCGCGCCGCCGCGTTCGACGCGGTGGAGGAGATCCCCTCCATCCGGGAGAAGGCGCAGTTCTGCTTCAAGTGGATGGACTCGGTCGAGACGCTGGACCGCCTGGAGACGCAGGCCGACCGCCGCCGCTTCCTGCTCAACCTCATCTGCTTCGCCGCGTGCATCGAGGGCCTGTTCTTCTACGGCGCCTTCGCGTACGTCTACTGGTTCCGCAGCCGCGGTCTGCTGCACGGCCTGGCGACCGGCACCAACTGGGTGTTCCGCGACGAGACGATGCACATGAGCTTCGCCTTCGACGTGGTGGACACCGTCCGCAAGGAGGAGCCCGAGCTCTTCGACGACGCGCTCCAGACGCAGGTCACCGACATGCTGAAGGAGGCCGTCGAGGCCGAGCTCCAGTTCGCGCGCGACCTGTGCGGCGACGGTCTGCCGGGCATGAACACCGACTCGATGCGCGCGTACCTGGAGTGCGTCGCCGACCAGCGCCTCCAGCGCCTCGGCTTCGCGCCGGTCTACGGCTCCGAGAACCCCTTCTCCTTCATGGAGCTCCAGGGCGTCCAGGAGCTGACCAACTTCTTCGAGCGGCGGCCTTCGGCGTACCAGGTCGCGGTCGAGGGCTCGGTCTCCTTCGACGACGAGTTCTAGCCCTGGCGCGCGGCGCCCCCGATGTGCCCGCCCCGCCCTCGCACGGGTGGGGCGGGCACGTGTGCGGTCAGCGCGGCCTGGCCCGCAGGACGAGCCGCTTGGGGTGCAGGGTGATGCCGACCCGGGTGTCCGCGTCGGTCTCCTCGACCGGCTCCAGGCGCCACTTCGGTGCCACCGTCCCCAGGATCAGGGCGAGTTCGGCCAGGCTGAAGTGGTCGCCGGGGCACTTCCGGTTGCCGACGCCGAACGGCATCATCGCGAACTCCGGCACCGCACCGGCGCGTTCGGGATTCCAGCGGTCGGGGTCGAAGTCGAGGTGCCGCTCGAAGGAACGCGGGTCGCGCTGCATCGCGTACACGCTGTAGACGATGTCCGCGTCCGCCGGAATCGAATAGCCGCCCAGCTCGGTTTCGGCCACGGACCGGCGCGTGAATATCCAGGCGGCCGGTCGTATACGCATCGCCTCGGTGACGACATTGCGGGTGTGCGGCAGGGCCTTGAGATCGGCGAATGTGATCGCCCGATCCGGGGCCACGGAATTTACCTCTTCAACCAACCGCCTTTCCTGCTCGGGGTGTTCGGTCAGCAGCTGGAACGTCCACGCCAGCGTCGACGCGACATTCTCGGCGCCCGCCACGACGAGCGATACCACGTTGTCGTGGATCTCCTGGTCGGCTATGGGCTCCCCGGCTTCGTCCGTGGCCCGCAGCAATTCCGCCAGCAGGTCGTCGGGGCCGCCCGGGCCGGCCGCGCGGCGCTCCGCGACGATCTCGTCGACGAGCGCGTGCAGGTCGGCGAGCGCGCTCTCGAACCGCCGGTTGGCGGGGGTCGGCACGCGGTGGAGCGGGCCGACCGAGAGCACCATCCGGCGGTAGAGGCCCTCGAAGACGGTGTGCAGCGAGTCGGCGATGCGGTCCGCCTTCTCCCTGATCGAGTCGACCTCGAGGAGGGAGCGCGAGACGATGCGCACGGCGGTGCGGAACATCTCCGCGCTCACGTCGACCGTGGCGCCCGGCTGCCAGCGGGCCGCCGTGGCGCGCGCCTCCTCCTCCATCACCTTGGCGTAGTCGGCGATCCGCTCGGGGCGGAACGCGGGCTGCATCATGCGCCGCTGGCGCCGGTGCAGCTTGCCGTTGCTGGTCGCCACGCCCTTGCCGAGGAGCACTTCGAGGGTGTCCCAGAGCGGTCCGCCGACGATGTACTCGGGGTTCTTCAGCATGGCCCCGACCAGTTGCGGATCGCACACCACGTACGCGGTCCGGGGTCCCAGCCTGATCCGTACGAGATCCCCGTGGTCGCGCAGCGCCGAGAGGAAGCCGAGCGGGTCGCGCACCAGGTTCCAGGCGTGGCCGAGTACGGGGGCCCCGCCCCGGACGAGGGGCGGGGTGCGCAGCGGCCCGGAGCCGGAAGCGGAGGGCGCGGGTATCGCGGATTCGACGCTCATTCCTCACCTACCAGTTCGTTTTCCGCCAGGGCTTCTTCCGTCACGTACGGGGGAATGGCCCTGTCGTCCCAGCTGTCCACCCGATAGCGGCCGGATTCGTGATGGAACCAGTACACGGAAGAGAACCAGTTCCGCATGTTGAAGACGCATGATGTCACCGCGTCCGCGAGTTCCCTGCCGTTCGCACTGCCGTCCGCCAATTCTTCGGCGAAGAGAAGAACTTCGCGTTCGGCTCCGATGAATTCTGTGACGCATTGGCTGACGCGCCTGTGAACTTCCCGCACCGCCTCTTCCAGTCGCATTCCCTCGTGCTGGATGAGGCTGATTCCGAGATTGTGCAGTTCGTCTCCCGCGAGTTCTTTGGGGAGTGAGCACAGGTCGTTGTACCAGGCCGAGAAGTCCTGGGTCGCCAGCGCCGCCCTGCGGTATGCGGGGTGTCTGCGCACGGCGCTCGGCAGCTCGTACCGGGCGGTGGGTTCGAGGAGGTCGATCCACGCCCAGTGCGCGAACGTGAGGCGGCGCAGCTCTATGTACGCCTCGACGGTCGGCACGGTGCCGAACCGGCGGTTCCTGAACTCCTGGTCGTACGCCTCGATCACCGGGTGGAAGTGCCGGGCGAACCTGGCGTTCCAGCTGGGGCTCAGGGAGGAGTACAGGCGCAGCACGCAGTCCGCGAACCCCGCGACCAGCGGATCCTTGTGGTGCACGAACTGCCGGGGTTCGTCGAGGGTGCCGTGCAGGCCCCGGCAGAGCAGCCGCCACTGGACCGTCCTGCCGTGCACCGAGTCGCGGTCGTGCCGGTCGTCCCAGGCGAAGAACCAGCTGCTGAGGTCCGCTATCGCGGTGAGCAACTCGTCCGGCGCGCCAATGTAGTAGCCGGCGACGAGATCCGTGTAGCAGAGGCTGTCCGCGTACCGTTCGACCTTGTCCGGGGGCATGAGCCGCATTTCGCGCAGCCACGTCCTGGACTTCTCCTGAAGCTTTGGCCAATACGGGTGCAGACGGCGAGGGAAGGTCGCTTCGATCACCGGAAGGGCCAGTGCCGGCGGCACCGTTACCGCCGCCACCCGTGGCCGTGTGTGTGGTTGTGTCTGTGAAGTGCTTCCGGAATATGCAGGCACGAACAAACCCCTTTCAGCCGCGCTGAGGACACACGCCCCTCCCGCCGTGCCGGGCGCGCGCCGTTGCGTATCCCCGCGCTTTCCATTCAGCACCACAACTGACCGTTCAGGGAACAGATTTGCGCCATTCACTACCCCCCAGTGCCGAGAACATCCCCTTACGTGACTGAATATGGATCACCGGCAGCTTGTTCTGCTCGCACAAGCGAGCGGCTCATGCCACGTGCATGCCACGTGCATGCCAACGGCCCCTGGTCACGGGGTACTTCCCGGACCAGGGGCCGCTGGTGTCACGCGGTTCCCGCGCCGCTCAGGCGGCGCGCGCGTCAGTCATTCGCCACCACGGGGTAGCGCGGGGTGCCTTCTGCCATCTGGCGCAGCGCGTCCTTGCGCTCCCGCTTGGAGAGGCGGTCGATGTACAGGTACCCGTACAGGTGGTCGGTCTCGTGCTGGAGGCAGCGCGCGAAGTAGCCCGTGCCGCGCACCTTGATCGGGTTGCCCTTCTCGTCCTGGCCGGTCACCTCGGCGTAGTCCGGGCGGGCCAGCGGGGCGTAGGCGGTCGGGACGGAGAGGCAGCCCTCGCCCGAGTCGTCGAGGCGGCGCCGCTCGGCGGGCAGCTCCTGGAGGACCGGGTTGCAGACGACGCCGACGTGGCGCACGCCCTCGTCGTCCATGCAGTCGTAGACGAAGACCTTCAGGTCCACACCGACCTGGTTGGCGGCCACGCCCACGCCCTGCGCGACGCGCTGGGTCGCGAACATGTCGTCGATGAGCTTCGCGAGGTCGTCGTCGAAGGCCGTGACGTCCTTGCACTCCTTGTGCAGCACCGGGTTGCCCACGACGGTGATCGGCCGGGACGTGCCGCGCTCGCGGTAGGCCGTCTCCCGCTCCTCGCAGTCCTCCGTGTCGATGACGAAGCCCTCGTCGTCGACGGGGAGCACCCCGCCGGAAGCCTGCTGCTCAGTGTCCTGCGCCATGTCCGCCGTACGCCTTCCTTGAAACCCTCAAGAGATTGTGCCGGTACAGCCTACGGCGAAGCGTCAGCAGACCTCTTCGAGATCCCGCCAGTCACGGGAATCCGGGCTGTCCGCCACCCAGCCGTCGAGCAGCCCGCGCACCAGGCCCGCGGGCGCCGCGAGGCCGCACTCGCGCTCCGGCACCCAGAGGGCGCCCGGGCTGCGGTGGCCGAGCGGGCCGGGGTGGCCCGGCTCGCTGTGGTCGTGCGGATCCAGGTGCTCGCCGTCGCCCTCGTCGCTCGGCATCCGGGACTCGGAGCACATCCGGCAGAGCAGCCGCACGGAGGACGACCAGTCCTCGGCGGCGAAGCCCGCGTCGGCCGCGAGCCGCTCCAGTGCGTCCCTGTCGTCCTCGGTGGCGGCCTCCAGGAGGACCACCCAGGTCGGCACGGGCGAGGGCGCCCAGAGCTCGATCTCGTCGAACACGGGGAAGGAGTGCCCGGCCGCCGTCGTCCGCTCGCCGTGCGGGACGCCGTCGTGCAGCACGACCTCGCCCCAGCGGCGCCCGGAGGAGGGCAGCGGAATGGAGAGGACCTCCATGCGGGCCGGGTCCAGGCGCCGGCCCCACACGACCTCGGCCTCCCCCTCCGGGGAGAGCCGCACGGCCGCGCTGCCGAGGTCCATGCCCGTGGGCTCGCCGGAGGCGGCCACCCCGCCGGGCACCCGCAGGCCGTACGCCTGCCAGGCGCGGCGGGCCAGGGGCCAGTCCTGGAGCGCGGTCGCCGCGATGCCGACGTTCCACCAGTCGGGGGCGCCCGCGGAGCGGTCGAGGAGCGCGACCGCCCGCAGTCCGGCCGCCCGCGCCTGCTCCCAGTCGTGCCGGAACTTGTGCAGCAGCGCCAGGTTGAACCAGGACTCGGACAGCCAGGGTTCGAGATCCGCCGCGCGCGTCAGCAGTGCCCCCGCGTCCTCGTACCGGCCGTCGCCGATCAGCGTGAACGCGCGGTCGGTCGCCTGCCGCCATGAGGCGGAGGGCCGGTGCCGTCCCTTGCCGAAGATCCTCACGATTCCCGCCTGATTCCCGCCTGCCACGTCATGCGTAGGTCTCGTCTCGTCCGGGCACAGCGTCGGGTCCGTACCCCCGTGCACCCTCTTCTTCGCATCCAACCACGTACGGTCGGACGGCCGCTCATTACCCATGGGTTACCCAGCCGGGCGAGAGGTAAGGCCATCCCTGGACAGCACCCTGGCCAGCGACTCCACGACCTCCGGCTGATAGTCGTGGCCCGTGGCCAGGCGCAGCCTCTCCAGGGCGTGGAGCGGGCCGCCCAGCGCCCCTGACGGTCCTTCTCCCCGCGCCATCTCGTCGTACGCGTTCGCCGTCCGCACAATACGTGCGGTGAGCGGCTGCTCGCGGTACGGGTCGGCCTGCCGCTCCACCACGACGGCGACCGCGGCCGCCACCCCCGTCTGCCGGACGACCGCTCCGCCGAGCAGGGCTATTCGGCGCTGTTCCGCCGGGGCGAGCGTCGCGGTGGCGCCCGCGGGGACGGGGTCGACGAGGGACAGCTGCCCGATGTCGTGCATCAGCGCCGCGTGCTCGAGGACGGTGAGGTCCGACTCGGAGAGCCCGAGGTCCCGCCCCACGGCCCGGCTGAGGCCGGCCACCCGGTGGGCGTGGCCCTGCGGGGTGTAGCCGGCGATCTCGGTGGCCCTGGCCAGGGAGGCCATGGTCTGCCGGTAGGTCGCGCGGACCGCGGCGTACCGCCGGAAGGAGAGCTGGGTGAGGAGCAGCGGAAGACTGAGGACGGGCAGCGCCCACAGGCCGGCCACGGCCACCGCGAGCGCCATGACGGCGCCCGTCGCGCACACCGCGGAGCCGATGCCGGGCATCGCCCGCAGCTCCTCCCGCAGCAGCGGCCCGAATGGCCAGCGGGTGCGGGCGTGGGCCGTCACGGCGGCGAGGACGGCGTCGCAGAGCGCGGTGAGGGCCAGCAGGGCGACGATGACGAGCGCGAAGTACGGCCCGTGCCCGACCCATTCGCCGAGCTTGCCCGAGTTGTAGAGGGGTTGGAAGCACGCCGCCGCGAACCCGACGGTCAGCACCCGGCGCGCCATGTGGTCCGGCGAGGGCCCCCGGCCGAGCGCCACGTGCGGCACCGCTCCGACCAGGGCCGCCGCGACGACCACGGCGATCACCTGTAGCACCCCGTGGTGCGTGGGCCGCCCGGAGCTCTCGCCGAGCAGGGCGTACGCGAGCGCTCCCGCGGCGCCCAGCGGCGCGGGCTCCCTGTCCTCCCCGCTCCCCCACCGGGCCAGCTCGCCGAGGGCGATGAGCACGCCGAAGGCGAGGGCGGCCCGGCCTTCGGTGATGCCGTGCCAGAGGGTCCAGGCGAGGGAGGCGAGGGCGAGCAGCCCGGCCAGGCAGGTGACCGTGGAAGGCAGCCGGGAGGGGGCCTTCACCGGGCCACCGGGCGGAAGACCGCGGGCGTGACGGGCCCGGGGGTGGCGGGCGCGGTGGGCACGGGTTCCCGCGGCCCGCCCTGTTCGGGCACGTCCGCCGTGACCTCGGGGTGCCAGCCGTGCCGCTCCAGGGCGCGGGCGAGCGCCCCGACCATCTCGGGGTCGAACTGCTTGCCCGCGCACCGGGTGAGTTCGGCGACGGCCGCCTCGACGGGCCGGGCCCGCCGGTAGGACCGGGTCGACGTCATGGCGTCGAACGCGTCGGCCACCGCCACCACGCGTGCGCTCTGCGGGATCTGCGGCCCGGTGAGCCCGTACGGGTAGCCGCTGCCGTCGATCCGCTCGTGGTGGTGCAGGATCGCCGCCCTGGCCTCACCGAGGAAGCCGATGCCGCGCACCATCTCGTGCCCGTACTCGGGGTGCAGTTCGATGACGCGGCGCTCCTCCGGCGTGAGCGGCCCGTCCTTGCGCAGCAGCCGGGTCGGTACGCCGAGTTTGCCGACGTCGTGCAGGATGCCCGCGAACCGCAGGACCTCGACGCGCTCGTCGTCCATGCCGAGCTCGCGCGCGATCATCACGGAGGCGCGGCCGACGCGCTCGCTGTGCCCGCGGGTGTACTTGTCCTTGAGGTCGACGGCCTGGACGAGCGCGCGGATGGTCGCCTGGTGGGCGGCGCGCTCGCGGTGGTACTGCGCGAAGACCCAGCAGGAGACGCCCATCGGGAGCAGGACGAGCAGGGCGGCGGCCGGGCCGTACGGACTGGCCCAGAGCACCGCCATCATCAGTCCGGCGAGCCCGTGCACGGCGACGGGTGCGAGCACGCGCGGGAAGAGCCCCCGCCAGGCGGTCCGCGCGGGGACGCGCTCGGCGGTCACCAGGGCGCCGCCGTCCAGCACGGTGAGTACGCCGGAGAAGGCGAGGACGGCGGCTGCGGCGGGTCCGAGGACGTACGGGAAGTCGGGTGCGGCGCTGGCGGCGGGGCCGCCCAGCACGGCGTAGACCCGCGCGGAGGCCCAAGCGGCCAGGGCGAGTCGGGCGGCGCGCCAGATGCGGCGCAGCCGGCGGGGGCGCCGGTCGACGCGGGCGAGCAGCGCGCCGGGCACGGCGACGAGCGCGGCGGCCGACGGCGGCAGCAGGAAGACCCCGGCGAGCAGCACGGGGAAGAAGGTGCCGAGCCCGCGCGGGGCCCGGCGGCCGACGAGGCGGCACCTGGTGACCTGCTCGCATCCGGCGTAGAGCACGGAGAGGAGGGCGACGGCCGGCCACGAGGGGCGCTCGCCCGCCGCGGGTACGGCGCAGGCGACGCCGGCCAGGGCGACACACAGGATGTAGACACGGGCCCGCACCGGCACCGACCGCATGGAGGTCTCCTCCCCGTTTCCGGTCCGGAGACTAGAACGGCGTTCTCCCGGTCAGCGCCCGGCTGCCGGTAATTAGCACGTTCGAGTGACGGGGGAGGAGAGCGGGGCCCGTGAGCGGACCCCGCGTGTTCAGGCCTCCGAGGGGGCCGCGTCCTGGGTGACGTCCTGCTCGGGGACGGCCTGCCCGGAGCGGATGAGGTCGATGCGGCCCATCACCTTGGCCCGCAGGTCGACGGGGACGTCGTCCTGGCCGCAGCAGCGCTTCACCAGCTTCTTGACCGCCTGCTCGAGGCCGTACTTCTCCAGGCACGGAGAGCACTCCTCGAAGTGCGTCTCGAACTTGGTGCAGTCGCTGTCCGGCATCTCGTGGTCGAGGAACTCATAGAGATGGTCCAGGACTTCACTGCAGTCAGTCTCGTGCGGCTCTCCGCAGCTCATGAGCCCGAGCCTTTCGTTCCGTTCGACTCCCCGGCACCTGCCGGGACGAGCCCGCGCTCACGGGCGTAGTCCTCCAGCATGCCGCGCAGTTGGCGGCGGCCCCGGTGCAGTCGGGACATCACCGTACCGATGGGTGTCCCCATAATGTCCGCGATCTCCTTGTACGCAAAGCCCTCTACGTCGGCCAGATAGACGGCGATGCGGAATTCCTCGGGGATCGCCTGGAGCGCCCGCTTCACGTCCGAGTCGGGCAGGTGGTCCAGCGCCTGCGACTCGGCCGAGCGCAGACCGGTGGACATGTGCGACTCGGCGCGCGCGAGCTGCCAGTCCTCGATCTCCTCGGCGGCGCTGCGCTGGGGCTCGCGCTGCTTCTTGCGGTACGAGTTGATGAAGGTGTTGGTGAGGATGCGGTACAGCCACGCCTTGAGGTTGGTGCCCTCGCGGAACTGGTGGAACGACGCGTACGCCTTGGCGTAGGTCTCCTGCACCAGGTCCTCGGCGTCCGCCGGGTTGCGCGTCATGCGCAGCGCCGCCGAGTACATCTGGTCGAGGAACGTCAGCGCGTCCCGCTCGAAGCGGGCCGTGCGCTCCGCGGCCGTCTCGGTCTTCTCCGAACTCTGTCGGGGCTGCTCCGCCTGGCCGTGCTCGGTCCCTGCGTCGGTCCCAGTGACCGGACCCACCTCCTCCAACGACGTGGTGAGGCCGAAAGCAGCCCCACTCGAATCGGAGGATAGACGACGACCCGCTCCGCGCGCCGCCCGAATAGATGCGGTTTTGGGTGCGCTCAGCACCGTCCACTCCAGGTCAGTGGCGCTGGAGCGGTTCGGGCAGATGGTCGAACCCATGCGGCGGACTCCCTCTCGTACGAACAGCTACCGACGGCGTTCACCGTCTGTCCGCAACAACAGAGGTCACCCGGCCAACATTCCCGTCCACCGTGTGACGCCGTCCGTGACGCGTTCCACCGCCTCGTCCTGCCCGATCCCCGCCCGCTTCGGCACGGCGAACCCGTGGTCGCCGTACGGGATTTCCACCAGCTCGTACGGCCCCTCGGGGAACTCCGCGGGCCTCCCGAAGGGGTCGTTGCCGCCCTGGACGACGAGGGTGGGCACGCCGGCGCCGAGGAGTTCGTCGGCGCGGGACTTCTCGGGCTTGCCCGGGGGGTGCAGGGGGAAGCTGAGGGCGAGCACAGCGGCGGCGCCGAGCTCGGTGGCGGTGCGGCAGGCGACGCGGGCGCCCGCGCTGCGGCCGCCCGAGATCACCGGCAGCCCCTTCTTCTCCAGCGCGGGCCAGATGCCGCGCCACCCCATGTCCAGTGTCTTCGGCGCGGGCGCGAGCCTCTTGCCCGCGACGCGCCAGGGCTGCTCGACGAGGGCGACGCTCACGCCGTGCGCGGGCAGCTCGGCGGCGAGGGCCCGGAGGTCGCGGGCCTCGATGCCGCCGCCCGCGCCGTGGCTGACGGCGAGCAGGAAGCGGGCCTTCTTCGCCGGGTGCCAGGTGATGCGCGCCTCACCGGCGTCGGTCGGGATGATCTCGCTCTTCGGTGCGTCCTTGGTCACGTCAGAAGAGTGTGCCCTCTTCGGGTCCGTCGAGCTCCTTCAGCAGCTCCGGCCCGTTGTTGCGTACGTTGCTGACGGCGGTGGACACCGGATAGGCCCGCATCAGGCCGTGCGGCGGCGGCTCCAGGAGGGTGCGCAGGTCGTCGGCGTCCGTGCGGGACGGGTCGAGCCAGGCGTCCCAGCGGTCGGGCGTCAGCATGAGCGGCATGCGCGGGTGGATGTCCGCGAGCGAGCGCGGGCCGTCGTCGGGTCCTTCCGCGAGCGGCGCGGTCTCCGCCTCTGTGGTGATCACCGTGCACGTCACCCACCAGGCGAGGGGGTGCTCGTCGGGCAGGGTCTTGTCCCGCCAGAATTCGTAGAGCCCCGCCATGGCGAAGACCGAGCCGTCGGCGGGCGTCACGAAGTAGGGCTGCTTGCGCGGCCGCTTCTTCTTCCCCTCGACCTCCAGCTGCCGCTCCTCGGGCGCGGTCACCCACTCGTAGTAGCCGTCGGCGGGGATGACGCAGCGGCGCGAGGTGAAGGCGCGGCGGTAGGAAGGCTTCTCGTGGACGGTCTCCGCGCGCGCGTTGATCATCCGGGCGCCGCCCTCGGGCGTCTTGGACCAGGAGGGCACGAGTCCCCACTTCAGGGTGCGCAGCTGGCGAACCGGACGCGGGTCGTCGGCGTCTTTCAGAGGACGGTCGAGGACCGCGTAGACCTCCTTCGTGGGGGCCACGTTGTAATCGGGGGCCAGGGCCTCCTCCGGCTCCCACTTCTCGATCTCGAAGATTCCCGCGAGATCCTCGGGCCCACGACTGGATGCATACCGTCCGCACATACGTGCCAGACTGCCAGACCCGCCACCGCCAGAGGAGCCAGTCCCCGCAATGGAAAGCACCGCCAACGCCAGCCTGACCGACCTCTGGGACCGCGTCTTCGGCACGCAGGCGGCGCCCGAGCAGTGGCTGGTGATCGCGGCCGGCGTCGTCGCCCTCGCCGTCGTCGTCCCGCACAACATATGGCGCCTCGCCCGCAACGCCATCACCATCGCGCACGAGGGCGGCCACGGCCTGCTCGCGCTGCTCACCGGGCGCCGCCTCGACGGCATCCGGCTGCACTCGGACACCTCGGGCCTGACCGTCTCGCGCGGCAGGCCCACGGGCCTCGGCATGATCCTCACCGCGGCCGCCGGCTACACCGCTCCCCCGCTGCTCGGCCTCGGCGGCGCCGCGCTGCTCGACTCGGGACGCATCACGGCGTTCCTGTGGATCGCGACCGCGCTGCTCGTCGTGATGCTGGTGATGATCCGCAACGCGTACGGCGCGCTGACCGTGGTCCTCGCAGGCGGCACGTTCCTGGTCGTCTCCTGGCTGGCGACCACGGACGTGCAGGCGGCGTTCGCGTACGCGGTGGTGTGGTTCCTGCTCCTGGGAGGCGTACGTCCCGCCTTCGAGCTCCAGGCCAAGCGCAGGCGCGGAGGCGCGGGCGACTCGGACGCCGACCAGCTGTCGCGGCTGACGCACGTGCCCGCGGGGATGTGGCTCTTCCTCTTCCACGCGGTCTCGCTCTGCTCGCTGA
This sequence comes from Streptomyces sp. NPDC030245, assembly GCF_055572995.1. NCBI lineage: Bacteria > Bacillati > Actinomycetota > Actinomycetes > Kitasatosporales > Streptomycetaceae > Streptomyces > Streptomyces sp. NPDC030245. The sequence goes on from NZ_JBVICF010000008.1 coordinate 261,237, forward strand.
TGGGCGGCGGTCGCTGGCTCCTCGACGTCTGAGCGAGGTCCCGGCCAGCCACTAAAGTGAGGGCATGACCGAAACCCCGGCGAACACCGCCCTCTGGCCCGCCCCGCACGCAAGCGGAGCCGTCACCGCGACGGTCCACGTCCCCGGTTCGAAGTCGGTCACCAACCGCGCGTTGGTCCTGGCCTCGCTGGCCGCCGAGCCGGGCTGGCTGCGCCGCCCGCTGCGCTCCCGCGACACCCTGCTGATGGCGGGCGCGCTGCGGGCCATGGGCGTCGGCATCGAGGAGACCGTGTCGTCGAGCTCCTCGGTCGCGGGCGGCAAGGACGGCTCCGGCGAGGCGTGGCGCGTGATCCCCTCGCGCCTGCGCGGCCCGGCCACGGTCGACGTCGGCAACGCCGGCACGGTCATGCGCTTCCTGCCCCCGGTCGCCACCCTCGCCGACGGGCCGATCCGGTTCGACGGCGACCCCCGTTCGTACGAGCGGCCCCTGCACGGTGTGATCGACGCCCTGCGCGCCCTCGGCGCCCGCATCGACGACGCCTCGCAGGGCAGCCCGGGCGCCCTGCCGCTGACCGTGCACGGCGGCGGTGCCCTGGAGGGCGGCCGGGTCGAGATCGACGCCTCGTCCTCGTCGCAGTTCGTCAGCGCCCTGCTGCTCTCGGGCCCGCGCTTCAACCAGGGCGTGGAGGTGCGGCACGTGGGCGGCGCGCTGCCGTCGATGCCGCACATCCGGATGACCGTGGACATGCTGCGGGCCGTCGGCGCCCAGGTGGACACCCCCGAGGCGGGCGGCGAGCCGAACGTGTGGCGGGTCGCCCCCGGCGCCCTCCTCGGCCGCGACCTGACCATCGAGCCCGACCTGTCGAACGCCCAGCCGTTCCTCGCCGCGGCCCTGGTCACCGGCGGCACGGTCACCGTCCCCGACTGGCCGGCCCGCACCACGCAGCCCGGCGACGCGCTGCGCGAGATCTTCACGGAGATGGGCGGCTCCTGCGAGCTGACCGAGCAGGGCCTGGTCTTCACCGGCTCCGGCTCGATCCACGGCATCGACGTGGACCTGAGCGAGGTCGGCGAGCTCACCCCCGGCATCGCCGCGGTGGCGGCCCTCGCCGACTCCCCGTCGACCCTGCGCGGCGTCGCCCACCTCCGCCTGCACGAGACGGACCGGCTCGCCGCGCTCACCAAGGAGATCAACGAACTGGGCGGTGACGTCACCGAGACCGCCGACGGCCTGCACATCCGGCCGCGCCGGCTGCACGGCGGCATCTTCCACACCTACGACGACCACCGCATGGCGACCGCGGGCGCGATCATCGGCCTCGCGGTGGACGGCGTACAGATCGAGAACGTCGCGACGACGGCGAAGACGCTCCCGGACTTCCCCGAGCTCTGGACCGGGATGCTCGGGAACTGACGGGCGGAACGAGAACATGCGCCGGTACGGCAAGAACCCCGACGAGGACGACATCCGCGTCCGCCCCAACCGCAAGGGCAACCGCCCCCGCACCCACATCAGGCCCAAGCACGAGGACGCGGCCGAGGGCATGGTCCTCACCGTCGACCGGGGGCGTCTGACCGTCCTGGTCGAGGACCGGATCGTGATGGCGATGAAGGCCCGCGAGCTGGGCCGCAAGGCCGCCGTGGTGGGTGACAGGGTCGCGGTGGTCGGGGATCTGTCCGGCAAGAAGGACACGCTCGCGCGGATCGTCAGGATCGCGGAGCGCACCTCCGTCCTGCGGCGCACCGCCGACGACGACGACCCGTACGAGCGCGTGGTCGTCGCCAACGCCGACCAGCTCGCCATCGTCACGGCCCTCGCCGACCCCGAGCCGCGGCCGCGGCTCATCGACCGGTGCGTCGTCGCGGCGTACGACGGCGGTCTTGAGCCCATCCTCGTCCTGACCAAGTCGGACCTGGCCTCCGCCGACAAGCTCCTGGAGACGTACGCCACGCTCGACATCCCCTATGTCGTCACCAGCCGCGAGGAGTTCACCGACGGCGCGGAGCTCGCGCGGGTCCACGAGTTGCTGGACGGCAAGGTGACCGCTTTCGTCGGGCACTCCGGGGTCGGCAAGACGACGCTCGTGAACGCGCTCGTGCCGGAGGAGCGGCGGCGCACCACCGGGCACGTCAACGCGGTCACGGGCCGCGGCAGGCACACCACGACGTCCGCGCTGGCGCTGCCGCTCGCGGATGTGGGCGGCTGGGTGATCGACACCCCGGGCGTGCGGTCGTTCGGCCTCAACCACGTCGACCCGTCCCGCGTCATCCTCGCCTTCCCCGACCTGGAGCCGGGGACGGTGGACTGCCCGCGCGGCTGTAGCCACGACGAGAAGGACTGCGCCCTGGACTCCTGGGTGGCCGCCGGGCACGCGGACCCGGACCGCCTCTACTCACTGCGCAGGCTGCTCGCGACGCGGGAGCGGCGGGACGACGACTGACCTTCGCGTTGTTTGCACCGGGCGGGTGAAGGTAAATGCATAATCGCGCACAGTCGCACCGAGCCGGATTCCAGCCAGACGAAGCGGCCGCACATCGTGGACGAGTACGGGAGGCAAGGACATGGCGTGGCTGCTGGTCATCGTCGCCGGGATTCTCGAGACCGGTTTCGCGGTCTGTCTGAAGCTGTCGCACGGCTTCACCAGGCTCTGGCCCACGATCGCGTTCGCCTGCTTCGCCCTCGGCAGCTTCGGTCTGCTCACCCTGGCGCTGAAGAAGCTGGACGTGGGGCCCGCCTACGCGGTCTGGACGGGCATCGGCGCGGCGGGCACCGCCATCTACGGCATGGTCTTCCTCGGTGACCTGGTCTCCACGCTCAAGATCGTGTCGATCTCCTTCGTCATCATCGGTGTGATCGGCCTCCAGCTGTCCGGCTCGGCGCACTAGGGCCCGACGCGCACCAGGGCCCGACCCCTACCTCGCGCCCACCCAGCGCCCTATGGCCCCGCGGACCACTTCCGCGGGGTCGTCGTCGTTCCCGGCCGGGGCGACGACGTACGACAGGGCGAGGCGGACGGCGCTCTCGCAGGCGCGGGCCAGTTCGGGGTCGCGGTTTCTGGCCCGGCCGCCGAGCGCGAGCACCGCCCGGTCGCGTACGAGCGTGAGCAGTTCGGCGGCGGTGGGCACCCCGGCGTCCGCGCGGCGCTGCGCCGGCACCGACGAGGTGGAGCCGGCGGCCCGGCTCGGCGCGGGCAGCCGCTCGCTCCAGCAGCCGGTGAGCGCGGCCCGTACGAGCGCGTTGCCCCGCGCGGCGCCCACCGTCCACGCGGCCACGGCGGCGAGCCGGTCGGCGGGTTCGCGCTCCGCGGCGAGCGCCCGCTCGACGCCGTGCAGATAGCCGTCCGTCTCGCGCCGCAGCAGGGCGCGGGCCAGGCCGTCCTTGCTGCCGAACTCGTTGTAGAGGGTCTGCCGGGACACCCCGGCGGTGGCCGCGACATCGACCATGCGGACGCCGGGCCACGGCCGCCGTGCGAGCGCCGTGTACGCCGCGTCCAGTAAGGACTCCCGTGCTGCGGGCATCGTCGCCTCCCCGGGCCCAGGGCCGGACAGGCCCATTGGGGCTTCCGTGCCAGAGTTGACGCGCTCGGCAGCACTGTCAATAGCCCCGGCGCAAGCGCCGCGCGGGCCCCTCGCGCCCGGCGCTGTGGATCGTGCCGAACGAGATCGCTACTGTTCATCCATGCCCGACTACCACGATGATCTGCGTCTCGCCCACGTCCTCGCGGACACCGCCGACGCCGCGACCATGGCCCGGTTCAAGGCCCTCGACCTCAAGGTCGAGACCAAGCCGGACATGACGCCGGTGAGCGAGGCCGACAAGGCCGCCGAGGAGCTGATCCGTGGCAACCTCCAGCGGGCCAGGCCGCGTGACGCGATCCTCGGCGAGGAGTACGGCGTCGAGGGCACGGGCCCGCGCCGCTGGGTGATCGACCCGATCGACGGCACGAAGAACTACGTACGCGGCGTCCCGGTGTGGGCCACCCTCATCTCCCTGATGGAGGCGGGCGAGGGCGGCTACCAGCCGGTGGTCGGCGTGGTCTCCGCGCCCGCGCTCGGCCGCCGCTGGTGGGCGGCGAAGGGCGGCGGCGCGTACACGGGCCGCTCCCTCACCTCGGCGACCCGGCTGCACGTCTCCAAGGTCTCGCGGCTCTCGGACGCCTCACTGGCGTACTCCTCGCTCTCCGGGTGGGAGGAGCAGGGCCGCCTCGACGGCTTCCTCGACCTGACGCGCTCGGTCTGGCGCACCCGTGGCTACGGCGACTTCTGGCCGTACATGATGGTCGCCGAGGGGTCGGTCGACCTCTGCGCGGAGCCGGAGCTCTCGCTCTGGGACATGGCGGCGAACGCGATCGTGGTGACCGAGGCGGGCGGCAGCTTCACCGGCCTCGACGGCAGGCCGGGCCCGCACAGCGGCAACGCGGCCGCGTCGAACGGCCTGCTCCACGACGAGCTGCTCGGTTACCTGAACCAGCGCTACTGAACCAGCGCTACTGAACCAGCTGCTGAGCCTGACCGACCGGGCCCGACCGGCCGGGCCGAACTGGCCGCGCACACCCCCTTGCTCGCCCCCGGCATGGCTGCGACTCTGAGACTCCCCCCACTTGTGAACTTGTGAATCCGTTCTCCAAGCGGGTGGCGGAGGCAATCCTTCGCCCACCGGGAGACCGCGGTTTCACCAAGGAGGTGGCTCACGCCCATGCTCGTCCGCGACGCCATGAGCTCGATGGTCCTCACCATCGGCCCCGCCCACACTCTCCGCCAGGCCGCCCACCTGATGGCGGCCCGCCGCGTCGGCGCGGCCGTCGTCCTCGACCCCGACACCTGTGGCATCGGCATCCTCACCGAGCGGGACATCCTCATCTCCCTGGGCCTCGGCCAGGATCCGGACCAGGAGGTCGCCGGCACCCACACGACCACCGAGATCGTCTTCGCCTGCCCCTCGTGGACCCTGGAGGACGCCGCGGACGCCATGTCGCACGGCGGCTTCCGGCACCTGGTCGTCATGGACGGCAACGAACCGACCGGCATCGTCTCGGTCCGCGACATCATCCGCTGCTGGGCGCCCGACCGGCGCGCGGCGGCCTCCGCCGCGATGGCGGGGTGAGCGCGGCAGGCCGAACGCGGCGGCGGGCCGGCTCCCGTGAGGGAACCGGCCCGCCGCTCTGCCTACGACAAGTGGTGCTGGTCAGCCGCGCAGGGCCTGGACCGCGGCCTCCAGCCGCTTGCCGAAGTCTCCGTCGGCCTGACGGAAGTTGTCGATCGCGCGCTCCGCGATGTCGTCGCGCGAGACCTTGGAGATGAAGCCCGCCAGGTTGTCGATCAGGCGGCCCTTCTCGTCCTCGGACATCAGGCGGTAGAGGTTGCCCGCCTGCACGAAGTCGTTGTCCTCGGCGTGCCGGGGCGTCTCGTGGTTGCCGGTGCCGCCCGTGAGCGGGACGGGCTGCCACAGCGGCCGGTCCGTCTGGAACGGTCCGCCGAAGCTGTTCGGCTCGTAGTTCTTCGCGCCCTTGTGGCGGCCGTCGTACAGGAAGCCGTCACGGGAGTGGGTGCGCGCCTCGGTGGCGTGCGGGCGGTTCACCGGCAGGTGGTCGGCGTTGATGCCGACGCGGTAGCGGTGGGCGTCGCCGTACGCGAAGAGGCGGCCCTGGAGCATCTTGTCGGGGGACGGGCCGATGCCCGGCACGAAGTGCGCGGGGCTGAAGATGGCCTGCTCGACCTCCGCGAAGACGTTCTCCGGGTTGCGGTTGAGCTCCAGCTTGCCGATCTCGATCGGCGGGTAGTCCGCGTGCGGCCACACCTTGGTGAGGTCGAACGGGTTGAAGCGGTAGTTCGCCGCGTCGGCCGCCGGCATGATCTGCACCTGCACGGTCCAGGACGGGAAGTCGCCGCGCTCGATGGCCTCGCGCAGGTCACGCTGGTGGGAGTCGGGGTCCTCACCGGCGAGCTTGTTGGCCTCGTCCTGGGTGAGGTTCTTGATGCCCTGGTCGGTCTTGAAGTGGTACTTGACCCAGAAGACCTCACCGGCCTCGTTGTTCCACTGGAACGTGTGCGAGCCGAAGCCGTCCATGTGGCGGTACGAAGCGGGGATGCCGCGGTCGCCGAAGAGCCAGGTCACCTGGTGGGTGCTCTCCGGGGAGAGGCCCCAGAAGTCCCAGACGTTGTCCGCCTCCTGCGAGCCCGTGTAGGGGTCCCGCTTCTGGGTGTGGATGAAGTCGGGGAACTTGATGGCGTCCCGGATGAAGAAGACCGGGGTGTTGTTGCCGACGAGGTCGTAGTTGCCCTCTTCGGTGTAGAACTTCAGCGCCCAGCCGCGCGGGTCGCGCACGGCGTCGGCCGAGCCGAGGCTGCCGGCCACGGTGGAGAACCGCAGGAACGTCTCGGTCTCCTTGCCGACCTCGGAGAGGAACTTCGCACGCGTCCACTGCGAGACGTCCCGGGTCAGCGTGAAGGTGCCGTACGCGCCCGCGCCGCGGGCGTGCACGATCCGCTCCGGGATCCGCTCGCGGTTGAAGTGGGCGAGCTTCTCCAGGAGCAGCTGGTCCTGGACCAGAACCGGACCGCCGACGCCCGCGGTCTCACTGTTCTGGTTGTCGGCGACCGGCGCCCCGGCCTCCGTGGTGAGCGGTCCCTGCGTCACGTGCGCCTCCTGCGTCATTCCTGCCAGTCCTGTCCGTCGGCCCTGTCCCTTGGCGTTTGCCGTACTCGATCCTACGATGGACTTTGTCTAAGTCAAGCGAGAATCCAAAGTCACACCCGTTCGGGACTGAGGTCCCCCGCCTGTTAGGCTGGCTCCCATGAGTGACCTGTTGGAACGACTGCGCGACCGCGGTTGGCGCATGACGGCGCAACGACGCGTCGTCGCCGAGGTCCTCGACGGGGACCACGTCCACCTCACAGCAGACGAGGTGCACGCCCGCGCCACGGACAAGCTGCCCGAGATCTCCCGCGCCACCGTCTACAACACGCTGGGCGAGCTCGTGAGCCTCGGCGAGATCCTCGAAGTCTCGACCGACCGCCGCGCCAAGCGGTACGACCCGAACGCGCACCGCCCCCACCAGCACCTGGTCTGCGCCCGCTGCGGCGCCATCCGCGACGTCCACCCCACGGGCAACCCCCTGGCGAGCCTCCCCGACTCGGAGCGCTTCGGCTTCACGGTCGAGGACGTCGAGGTCACGTACCGGGGCGTCTGCCCGAGCTGCGCGGCGGCGTAGCACTTTCGCGCACGAGCGGCGCAGCCGCATACGACTCGCAGGCCCCCGGCGCCGCACAGGCGCTGGGGGCCTTCGCCGTCCCCTCGCCGGCCGGTGTCGACCGTACCGGCCACCGTACCGACCCCTTCCAGAATCTGACGCCCCGTCATATTCTCTGCGGCGCCCGACATCCGCCTGCCCTCCGCAAGGAGAAGCCGTGGAAGATCCGCATCCGCACCCCAAACTCCGCGCCCACGCGGTGACCAGGACCTTCGGCCGAGCCGCCAGGGCGGTGCACGCCCTCGGCCCCGTCGACCTGGAGACCGCCCCCGGTGAGTTCACCTGCCTCGTCGGCCCCTCGGGCTGCGGGAAGTCCACCCTCCTCCGCATCGCCGCCGGCCTCCTGCGCCCCACCTCCGGCGAGCTGAGCATCCGCACGGCTGCCCGCCACCCCGTCGCGATGATCTTCCAGGACTACGGCATCTACGACTGGAAGACCGTCCGGGCCAACGTCCGCTTCGGCCTGGACATCCAGAAGGTCCCCCGCCGCGAGGCGAACGCGCGCGCCACGGAGTGGCTGACCCGGATGGGCCTCGCCGACTTCGCCGACGCCTATCCCGCCGCCCTCTCCGGAGGGATGCGTCAGCGCGTGGCCATCGCCCGCGCGCTGGCCGTGCAGCCCGAGATCCTCCTCATGGATGAGCCCTTCGCCGCCCTCGACGCCCAGCTCCGCATCATCCTCCAGGACGAGCTCCTCGCCCTCACGCAGACCACCCGCACCACCACCCTGTTCATCACCCACAGCCTCGAAGAGGCGATCGTCCTGGGCGACCGCGTCCTCGTGATGTCGGCCCGGCCCGGCCGCGTCATCGCCGAGCGCCGCCCGCCGTTCCCGCGCCCCCGCGGCGGAGAGATCCGTACGGCACCGGAGTTCACCGCCCTCAAGAGCGAGCTGTGGGAGCTGCTGCGGGCCGAGGTCGGCACGGCGGCCGCGGCATGACCACGACCACCGACAAGAGCCCCGCCCCTGAAGAGGAGCTGCTGGTCAGAAGGCCGGGCCCCCAGGAGCTGCACCCCGTCCGCACCCATCGCCGCCGCCGCGCCCTGGAGCTGTCGCTCGCCGTGGGCGTGCCCGCCGCCCTGATCCTGCTGTGGCAGCTGGCCGCCGTCCGCGGCTGGCTCGACGACCGCGTCTACCCGGCGCCGCAGACCATCCTGGAGGACGGCTGGCAGCGCGCCGCGGACGGTGAGCTGTGGCCGGACGTGTGGGCCACGCTGAAGCGCGTGCTCGCCGGGTACGCGATCGGCACGGCCGCCGGTTACGCGCTGGGCCTCCTGATGGGCACGCTCTCCGTCGTACGGGCCGCGCTGGAGCCCACACTCGACGCGCTGTACGTCGTCCCGAAGCTGGCGCTCCTGCCCGTCTTCCTCAACATGTTCGGGCTCGGCGAGGGGCCGCAGGTGGCGCTCGTCGCCGCCACGGTCTTCTTCTTCGTCTGGATCTCGACGATGGCGGCGGTCCTCGCCGTCCCGTCAGGACACCGTGACGCGGGCCAGGTCTTCGGGGCCTCGCCCTGGCAGATGTTCCGCCACGTCCTGCTGCCCGCGTCCCTGCCCGCCGTCCTGGTCGGCGCGCGGATCGCCGCGGGCGTCGCCGTCCTGGTGATCGTCGCCTCGGAGCAGATCGCGGCGGCCGACGGCCTCGGCCACCTGATCTTCGACTCGCGCGCCCTCTTCCAGAACGACGTGATGTTCGTCGGCATCGTCTGCGTCGCCCTGCTCGGCGTCGTCTTCTCCGAACTGGTGCGGGTCGCGGGCCGCCTGCTCACCCCCTGGGCCCCGCGCGACCGCGGCCGGAGCCAGTCATGAGAGATCTCCGCACCACCGCGCTCACGCTGCTCGTGGCGGGCTCGCTCCTCGCCGCCGCGGGCTGCGCGAAGAACGACGACGGCGAGGAGGCCGCCGCGCCCACCGGGCCCCGCACGGTCACCCCGGTCTCCGGCTGCGGCAAGGGCAGCTGGACCGACCCCGCCGACCTGTCCCCCGACCGTGAGCCGGCCCGCTGCGCCCCGAACACACCCGCGCCGAAACCCCTCCCCGAGGAACGCAGGCTGACGATCGCGACCGGCACCCTGAGCGCCGAATACGTCGGCCCCCTCCAGATGGCCGTGGAGAAGGGCGAGTTCAAGAAGGAGGGCCTGAACGTCGAATTGAAGGTGCTGCCCACCCCGGACGCGCTCCCCCTCCTCGCCAAGGGCGACGTCGACGCCCAGTGGGCGGCCCCGGAAGCCGCCGTGATGAACGGCATCACCAGCGGGTTCGACATCAAATGGACAGCGGGCAACTTCTCCCCCGACCCCCGCTCGAAGAGCGGCCTGTGGGTACGGCTGAAGAAGGGCGAGACCGCGGACCGTGTCCCCATGGCCGGCCGCACGCTCGGCACGATGATCGGCAAGGGGTCCGTCATCGCGTACCCCATGAACAAGGCCCTGAAGAAGCACGGCGGCGGCCTCGACGAGATCCGGTTCCAGCAGCTGGGCTCGGGCGACGTCCTCACCGCCCTCCAGAACGGCGGCACCGACGCGGCCTGGCTGCTCGACCCGGTCTGGCGCAAGGTCGACGGCAACAAGAAGTACGCGTTCCTCGGCGGCCAGCCCCGGGGCGAACCGCTGGGCGGCCTCCTCTTCGGCCCGAACCTCCTCAGGGAGGACCCGGACGCGGGCGTCGCCCTGCTCCGCGCGTACATCCGCACGGTGAACACGTACTTCGCGGGCGACTACAAGACCGACGAGGCCTTCACGGCGAGGCTCGCACAGCTCCTGGACACGGACGAGGAGGTGCTGCGCGCCACGCCGTCCCTCCGCATGGACTGGGAGATCCGCGCGGGCACGACGGACCGCCTTCAGCAGGCGTACCGCGTGGCGGGCGTCTCGAAGGGCGACAAGGTGCCGGAGGAGAAGGTGGTGGACCGCACACTGTACGAGGAGGCGGTGGGCCACAAATGAATCGAGGGCCGGAAGCCAATCGGCTTCCGGCCCTCGACCGTCAGTAGCGGGGACAGGATTTGAACCTGCGACCTCTGGGTTATGAGCCCAGCGAGCTACCGAGCTGCTCCACCCCGCGTCGGTAAACACAACAGTACGTCAACGCTACGACCAGCGCAAATTCGTTCTGCGATGCTCCGACCTGCCCGGGGTGGCGAGCTACGCGGAAAGCTCCTGCCGCAACGCCTCGCGCAAGCGGCCCGCCCGCTCGGCGACCTCCGCCGGGCCGAGGTCGACCGCCCGCGAGGCCCACCGCTGGCCCTGCGCCAGCTGCCCGCGCCGCGCGTAGAGCAGGGCGAGGCGCAGCGCAGCGCGGCCGTGCCCCGCGTCGGCGGCGCGCGTCCACCACAGGGCGGCCTCCGGCTCGCTGCCCTCGCGGGCCAGGAGCAGCCCGAGATTGAACGCGCCGTTCCGGCTGCCGGCCTCCGCGGCCTTGCGGTACCACTTGGCGGCCTCGACCACGTCACCGCGGCCCGAGGCGAGCATGCCCACCCGGACCTGGGCCCGCCGGTGGCCCTGCTGGGCTGCCCTCTCGTACCACTCCTCGCACTCGGTCTTCTCCGCGGCGGGCTCCCCGAGCGCCGGCGGGCCCGCAGGGGGGCGACGCGCGTCGAGCAGCATCCCGAGCCGGTACGCCGCCTCCGCGCTGCCGCCTCCCGCCGCGCACCGCAAGTGCCGCTCGGCCTCCTGGTCGTCGCCCTCGCGCAGCCGCGCGGTGCCGACCTGGAGTGCCGCGTCGGTGTGCCCGGCGGCGGCCGCCCGCTCGTACCACCGCAGGGCGGCGGCCTCGTCGTCCCGGCTCGCGTACAGGATCCCGAGGTTGAACGCCGCGTCGACGCTGCCCGCCTCCGCGGCCTTGGAGAACCACGGCTCGGCCCCGGCCGCGTCGCCGCCCTGGAGCAGCAGCACGGCGAGCGCGTTGGCCGCCTCGCGGTGTCCCGCGTACGCGGCGCGGCGGTACCACTGGTCGGCGTGCGCCGTGCGGCCCTGCTCGGCGCAGAGCAGCCCGAGGTTGTACGCGCCGTTCACATCGCCCGCGTCCATGGCGGCGCGGTACCAGCGCTCGGCGGTCTGCGTCTCGCCGCGCTCGGCGTGCAGCGCGCCCAGCGCGTTCGCGGCGTTCCCGTCGCCGTCCTGGGCGGCCTTGAGCCACCACACGGCGGCGCTCTCCTCGTCGCCCGCGTCCCGCAGCAGGAACCCGAGCGCGCAGGCCGCTCTGGGCTCCCCGTCCTTGGCGGAGTTGAGGTACCAGCGGCCCGCTTCCTTCAGCTCGCCGCGCCGCTCCAGGATGGAGCCGAGGTGCAGCGCGGCGCGCCGGTGCCCGCGGGCGGCCGCCTGGCGGTACCACTGCTCGGCCTCGTCGGCGGGCGTGCGCGTGGCGGCGTCGGCGCGTCCCGCGGGCGGGGGCCGCTCGGCGCTCTCCGCGTCGGCCCGCCGGTCGAGCGCGCGGGCCAGGCGGTACGCGGCCTCGCGGTGGCCGCGCTCGGCGGCGGCCCGCAGCCAGCGCTCGGCGCCGACGTCACCGCGGTGCTCCAGGAGGTCCGCGAGCGCGTACGCCCCGAGGGTGTGGCCCTGCTCGGCGGACTGGCGCAGCCAGTACTCGGCGGCGGGCTCGTCACCGCGCTCGCGGTGGTGGCGGCCGAGCGCGTGCGCGGCCGCGGCGGAACCGGCGACGGCGGCGACCCGCCACCAGCCGGCCGCCTCGTCCGCGTAGCCGCGCTGGTGGAGGAGGACGCCGAGGTTGTTGGCGGCGGCGCGGTCGCCCTCGGCGGTCGCCGCGCGCAGCAGAGATTCGGCACCGTCGAGATCACCGCGGCGCAGGAGAAGGCTTCCGAGGACGCTCATCGCGTCCACGTCGCCGGCCTCGGCGGCCAGCCGGTGGCGCATCTCCTCGGCGGCCGTCCCGGGATCCTCCGGGTCGGCCGGCTGCACAAACCGCCCTGTCTCCAACAGAGTTGCCTTGTCCCCCATAACGTCCATCGTCGCACCACCTGCAACCTGGGTACACCTGGTATACCGCAGCCAGTGAGGTCACTTCAGCGTTTTGTCGACATGCCCACAGAGAGATAAGTCAAACACAGATCTCCCAACTCTCCCCCTACCCGGCACCCTTCGCATGTCTTGGCATAGGCCACCCGCACACGACGGGCACCGGCGCCCGGCACACACGACAAAGGCCCGGATCCGTAAGGATCCGGGCCTTCACCTTGCAGTAGCGGGGACAGGATTTGAACCTGCGACCTCTGGGTTATGAGCCCAGCGAGCTACCGAGCTGCTCCACCCCGCGCCGTTGTGATGCAACCGTACCACGGCGCGGGAGGGCAGCCCGACCACCCACTACTCGGTCTTGTCGGACTCCGGCTTGTCCGCGTTCTTGTCGGCGTCCTTGTCGGCCTTGTCGGCGTCGTTGTCCGCGTTCTTGTCGGCGCTCCGGTCGGCGGCCTTGTCGTCCTTCTCCTTGGCCTTCGCCGAGGCCTCCTCGGCCCGCTCCAGAGCCTCCTGGAGCCGCTCCTGCGCCTCGCCGTACGCCTTCCAGTCGTTCTCCTTCATGGCCGCCTCGCCGTCCTCGAAGGCCTTCTGGGCGTCGTCGAGCGCGTCCTGGACCGTCGGGTCGTTCGTCTTCGGCGGCTTGGTCGGCTCGTCCTCGCCCGGATCGTCGGCCGGCGGCTTGGTGGTCCCCTCGGTACTGAAGACCTGGTTGAGGCCCTCGCTGAGGCTGTCCGCGAAGGCGGTCTCCGTGCCGTACGACACAGCGACCTTCTTCAGAAGGGGATACGCCGACTTGCGTCCCTGTACGTAGACGGGCTCGACGTACAGGAAGCCGTCGTCCAGTGGCACGGTCAGCAGATTGCCGTAGAGGACGTCGGAGTCGGCGCCCTTCATGTCACGGACGAAGTTGCCGACTTCCGTCATGGAGTTCAGCTTGTTCTGCACCTGTTCGGGGCCGTCGACGTCGCCCCGGACTCTGAGCAGCTGCATCTTGCCGTAGTTCTCGCTCCTGGCGTCGGCGTCGACCGTCATGAAGGCCCGCAGGTTGGGCCGCTCACTCGGGGTGAACGTCGTCGTCAGGGAGAACTGCTGCTGCGTCTTGCCCGGCGACTTCAGGGACAGGTAGTACGGCGGGACCGCACTGTCGTCCTTCTTCGTCGGGTCGTTCGGGACCTGCCAGGCGTCACTCGCGTTGTAGAACTGGCCGGGGTCCGTGACGTGGTACTTCGTGAGCAGTTCGCGCTGGACCTTGAACATGTCCTGCGGGTAGCGCAGGTGGTCCATCAGCTTCGGCGGGATCTCGCTCTTGTCCTTGACGGTGCCCGGGAACGCCTTCTTCCAGGTCTTCAGGACCGGGTCCTCGTCATCCCAGGTGTAGAGCTTCACGTCGCCGGTGTACGCGTCGACGGTGGCCTTCACCGAGTTGCGGATGTAGTTGACCTGGTTCTGCTGGGCGATCACCGTGCGCTGGCTGTCGGCCTGCGACAGGGAGTCGGCGGTGGTGTCACCGAGCGTCGTCCGCGAGGCGTACGGATAGCCGTTGCTGGTCGTGTAGGCGTCGACGACCCACTGGATGCGGCCGTCGACGACCGTCGGATAGACGTCGCCGTCGATGGTCAGCCACGGGGCCACGGCCTCCACGCGCTCCTTCGGAGTGCGGTTGTAGAGGATCCGCGATCCCTCGCCGATGGCTCCGGAGTACAGGATCTGCGGCTCTCCGAAGGAGACCGCGTACGCCGCGCGGTTGATCGGGTTGGAGAGGTTGACCCCGCTCTTGCCCTTGTAGCTGTAGGTCTTCTGACCGCCGCCGTCCTCTTCGTAGTCGAGCTCCTTCTGGGGCCCGCCCACGATCGAGTACTGGGACGTCTTCTCGCCGTAGTAGATCCGCTGCTCGTACTCACCGAGGTTTCCGGTGGTGGGCAGGCCGGCCTCGGTGAAGGCCGGGGCGCCCTTGGAGCCCGGCTTGGTCTCCGTGCCCTTGGCGGCGACCACTCCGTAGCCGTGGGTGTAGGCGAAGTGGTCGTTGATCCAGTTCCGCTTGTCGAGCTTGTTCACGTTCAGCTCGCGCAGGCCGATGATGGTGTCCTGGCCGTTGTAGCGGTCCACGTCCAGCGTCTTCGGGAACTGGTAGTAGCTGCGCTCCTGCTCCAGCTGCTGGAAGGTCGGCGAGACGATGTTCGGGTCGTTCAGCCGGTAGTTGGCCGCCGTGTCCGCGTCCTCGCGCTTCTTGCGCGGATCCTCGTCGACCTTGCCCGCGCCCTTGTAGTCCTCGGGCTTCACACCGCTGATGCCGTAGGCGTGGCGGGTCGCCTCGATGTTCTTCTCGATGTACGGCGCTTCCTTGGCCTGCTCGTTCGGCTGGACCTGGAACTTCTGGACGATCGCGGGGTAGAGCCCGCCGATGAGGATCGCCGAGAGCACCATCAGGCCGAAGCCGATGACCGGCAGCTGCCAGGTGCGCCGCCACAGCGTGGCGAAGAAGAGGATGGCGCAGATGACGGCGATGCAGAACAGGATCGTCTTCGCCGGCAGGTACGCGTTCGCGTCGACGTACTTCAGGCCGGTCCAGTTGTCCGTCGCCTTGAAGTCACTGGACTTCACCGCCAGGCCGTACCGGTCGAGCCAGTACGCGATGGCCTTGAGCGACACGAAGACACCGAGCAGCACCGAGAGATGGCCGGTGGCCGCGGCGGTGGCGCGCGCGCCGGGGCTGGTGATCCGCAGCCCGCCGTACAGATAGTGCGTCAGGGCGGCGGCGACCAGGGAGAGCACCGTGGCCGCGAAGCCGAAGCCCAGCAGGAAGCGGTACCAGGGCAGGTCGAACGCGAAGAACGACACGTCCATGTGGAACTGCGGGTCCTTCTGCCCGAAGGACACGCCGTTGACCCACAGGAGCCAGGTGCGCCACTGTCCCGCGGCGGACGCGCCCGCGATCAGCCCCACCAGGGCGGTGACTCCGATGAGGAGCCACTTCTTGTACGGGGCGATGCCCATGCGGTACCGGTCGAGGCTCTGCTGCTCCATCGACATGGCGCTCAGCGGCGGGCGCAGCCGGTGCGCCAGCCAGATGTTCACACCGACTGCGGCCGCCATGAGGAGGCCGAAGACGAAGAACAGGCCGATCTTGGTCCACAGGGTCGTCGTGAAGACCGATGAGTAATTGACCGAGCGGTACCACAACCAGTCCGTCCAGAACCCGGAGAACATGACGAAGGCCATGGCCAGTACGGCAAGGACCCCCAGTGTCATGAGCAGGGTCCGGACACGCCGGGAGGGTCGGCCCACTCTGATCCGTGGCCCCGTCGGGCCTCCGCCGCGGTCCGGCATCTGGAAAGCCAAGGTGCGCACCTCGAAGTTCGCTGTTGATTCGCTGTTGGTCCGTCAGGCCCCCGAGATCGCGGACCCACACCTATGCAACTTACCTACGCTTTACTCGGTTCCCGTTTCTCGGGACGAACGAGGCAGGATTGTGACCATGTCCAACACTCCCATGGCAGCGAGCCCCCTCACCCGGGCGGTACTCGAGATCGACGAGTACGTGTCCGGCCTCGGCTGGGACCGGCCCGCCCGCCTCTTCGCGCTGGTCGACACGGCGCGACTGCGCACCCAAGAACCCGGCCTCGCCTCCCAGCTCGGCCTCGACGACGGCGTGGAGCACGCCGGCCTGACCCCCATCGAGCAGGAGGAGATTCCCGCGGACAAGCCGCTGGACGAATTCCTCGGCACCATCGCCTGGCCTGACGCGGTGACGGGCTGCGCCCTCACCGTGGAGCGCCTGATGCTGCCGCCGTCCGCCGAGGCGTCCGTCCCGGACGGTCTCGGCGAGGCGCAGCTCGCGAAGTGGGTGGCCGAGCACCCGGACCGCCAGGAGGTCCGGATGACGGTCGCGGTGCTCCGTGACGGTGCGCGCGAGTCCGCGCTGCGGCTGCGCGAGAAGGACTCGCCGACCGAGGTCCTCACCGGCTCGGACCTGGTGCCCGGCCTGGCGGAGGCGCTCGCGGCGACGTTCGCGTAGCGGTACGTCATATTCCGTTCTGTGCGCGGGTGGGCCGCCCCACCCGCGCACAGCTGTGTCGGGACCCGGTTCTGCCGGTCAGCCCGTGGTGCACTTCGGCAGGTCGGCGGTGTCGCCCTTGCGGATCTTCGCCAGGGACTTCACCGCGTCGGCGATGGTGTCCACCTTGACGAGCGTGAGGCCGTCGGGGACGTCCTCGGCGGCGGCCGCGCAGTTGCCCTTCGGCGTGAGGAAGTACTCGGCGCCCTTGTCGCGCGCGCCGACGGTCTTCATCTCGATGCCGCCGATCGGGCCGACCTTGCCGTCGGCCTCGATGGTGCCGGTGCCGGCCACGAACTTGCCGCCGGTGAGGTCGTCCGGGGTCAGCTTGTCGACGATGCCGAGGGCGAACATCAGACCGGCGCTGGGCCCGCCCACGTCGGCCAGCTTGATGTCGATCGTGAACGGGAAGGTGTGGTCGGTGCCCGCCTTGATGCCGACGACGGCACGGTCCGCGTCGTCCTCCGCGCCCTTCGTCGTGATCTTGATCTCCTCGGTCTCGGTCGGCTCCTTGCCCGCCTTCTCGGCGGCCGCCGCGGCCTTGACCGGGACGACGGTGAAGGTGACCGTGTCACCGGGCTTGTGATCGGTGACGAGCTTCGCGACGTCCGTCATCTCCTTGACGGGCTTGCCGTCCACCTTGCGGATGACGTCGCCCGCGTGCAGCTTGCCCTCCGCCGGATCGCCCTTGAAGACGGTGGAGACGATCACCTGGGACTTCACCGGAATGTCCAGCTGCCTGAGCGCCGCCACCTTGGCGCTCTCCTGGGACTGGCTGAATTCCTCGGCGTTCTCCTGCGAGGACTGCTGCTCGGTCTTGCCGTCCGGGTAGAGCGTCTCGTGCGGCACCACGATGTTGTCGTGCGCCAGCCAGCCGTAGACGGCCTCCGCGAGGTTCATGTCGTAGTCGGCGCTGGTGACCCTGACCGTCGTCATGTTCAGGTGGCCGGTCGTGGGATAGGTCTTGCGCCCGGAGATCTGCAACACCGGTTCGCCGTCGTGGTCGCCGAGGGTGTTCACCGTGGGCCCGGGGGACATCTCCGAGTACGGCACTTTGATGAGCACTCCGGCGCAGAGGAGCGCGATCAGCATCAAGGTGGAGGCGAGCATCGTCGCAGTGCGGCGTGGCATGGAACGACAGTACGGGACCTGCCTGTGAGGGCACCCCCGGGGCCGGTCCGTACGGGGCCTCAGCTCCCGGTGCGGGACTTCTCCATCGCCTCGCGGAAGGCCGCGTAGCCGTTGAGCTCGTTGGCGTCACCCGTACGGCCGGACTTGCGGGCACGGGCCGCCCAGCTGCCCCACAGACCCGCACCGACGGCCGCCAGGAGCGGAATGAGCAACCAGGCAAGTGATGCCATGCCGACCTCCCGGACCTGTGAGCCACCGCAACTGACTGATCAGCAGATTAACCATCCGCATGGTCAACGCTCACGGCAGGGGTCCGGTTACGCAACCGGAGCGCCGGTCACGCGGTAGGAGCCACGCTCGGCAGGCACCCCACGCGGCGCTACGCGCCCACCCATTCCTCGTTGCCGTCCGAGAAACGCTGGTGCTTCCAGATCGGCACCTCGTGCTTGAGGTCGTCGATCAGCCGGCGGCAGGCGTCGAAGGCCTCGGCGCGGTGCGGGCAGGAGACGGCCACGACCACCGCGAGGTCGCCGACGGCGAGGTCGCCGACGCGGTGCACCGCGGCAAGGGCGCGCACCGGGTACTGCGCGACGACCTTCTCGGCCACCCTGCGCATCTCGGCCTCGACGGTGGGGTGGGCCGAGTACCCCAGCTCGTCGACGTCCGCGCCGCCGTCGTGGTTGCGCACGGTCCCCACGAAGAGCGCCGTGCCGCCCGCCGCGTCGTCACCGACGGCCCGGAAGACCTCGTCCAGGGAGAGCGGGGTGTCACGGATCGCCAGCAGCCGGATCGGGTCCTGCGCGGCCTGCTCGCCGGGGTGGTCCATCGTGGTGCGTGCCATGCGGCCATGGTGCCGCACGGCACGGGCATCACGGAATAGACCTTTCGCCCGGCACGCGCGCGTGCCGCCTTGGAGCTCCCTACAGGGGCACCGCGGGGCCGCCCGCCGCGGGACGGCACAGGACCCGACGGCACAGGACCCGCCCGCGGAGGTCGGCCCGGCCGCGTGTCAGATCCTCCGCCGCGCCTTCCGTGCCCTGCGCACCACCGCCGCGGCGCCCAGCAGCGCGACCGTGGCGCCCGCCGCGCCCGCGGCCGTGGCGTCCTTGCGCCCGAGTCGCCGGCCGGCCACGGTGCGCCGCCCGGCGACCTCTTCCAGCAGCTCCGCGAGGACTTCCTCGTTGGTCCACTGCGGCCGCCACCCGGCGTCGTGCAGCCCGCTGACGCTGACCACCCACGGATACATCGTGTACGCGAGGTCACCGGCCGGGGACGGGGTGAGCCCGATGCGGTGCAGCCGGGCGGCGGCGCCGAGCGCGACCGTCGACGGCAGCTCCATGCGCCGGATCCCGCTCAGCTCCTCGACCTCCTCCTGCTCAAGCCAGCCGTCGCAGCCGACGGCCAGCTCGCCGTCGACCTTCTCCAGGACGGCGTACTCCAGAGCGCTGCACAGGTCCTCGACGTGGCAGAACTGCCAGGCGGGGCGCGACCCCGCCACCACCAGGAGCCGGGGCGACTCGAAGTAGCGCGTGAGGGCCGTGTCCGTGCCGCCGACCAGGGTCGCGGGCCGCACCACGGTGACGTTGAGGCCAGGGTGCGCGCGGGGCGCCCTACGGGCCAGACGCTCGACCTCCAGGAGGTCACCGACACCGGTGGCCTCCGCGGTGGCGCGCAATTCGGCGTCTTCGGAGAGGGGCAGTTCGTTGTCGGGCAGCGCTCCGTAGACCATCGCCGACGTGCAGAGCACGACACGGTGCACGCCGGCCGCCGCGGCCGCGGTCAGCACGGTCTGGGTGCCGCGCACGTTGTACGCGGTGCGGGCCGCGGCGTCGGTCTCCAGGTCGAGATCGAGCGCCAGGTGCACCACGACGTCCGCGCCGCGCAGCTTCTCCGCGATGGCCGGATCCCGTACGTCCAGGATGTGCCACTGCGCCTGCGTGCAGTCGCCCCGGCGCTCGTCGATGGCGATGACCTGCTTGATCGCCTCCGATGCGGCGAGGCGCTCGGTCAGGAGCGCGCCCACTCCGGAGGCGGCGCCGGTCACGGCGACCACCGGCCCTCGGACGGGTGCCGGGGTTGAGGGGTTTCGCGCTGCGCGAACCTGTGGATCTGGGGAACTCACCGGGCGTCTCCAGCGGTTGTCTTCAGTACGTACACGTATGACGCGTACGTACCAGGTGGCATCCATCCTGCCGCAGGCCGGGAGTCGGCGAAGCACCGAGGCCCGAACCCGTCACGGTGTCTACGCTGGGTGGTGTTGTAGGGCAGCCGCCGCCGGAACGATACCGGCGGCCTGACGAGCCGAGGAATCCCGTGAGTGACACCCCATTCGGATTCGGCCTTCCGCCGGAGGAGCCGGAAGACGGCGACGAGGGCAAGAAGAAGGGATCCCCTGGAGAGGGACAGAGCGGGGGCCGGGGCGGGCAGGGCGCCGGTGGCCCCGCGAACCCGTTCGGTTTCGGGGGGTTCCCCGGAGCCGGCGGCGGTGACAACCCATTCGCCGCGATGTTCGGTTCCATGAATCCGAACGACCTGGGGGCCGCGTTCCAGCAGCTCGGCCAGATGCTCTCGTACGAGGGCGGCCCGGTGAACTGGGACATGGCCAAGGACATCGCCCGCCAGACCGTGTCCCAGGGCACGGCGGACGGCACCAAGGACGCCAGCGTCGGCCCCGCCGAGCGCTCCGCCGTCGAGGAGGCCGTGCGCCTGGCCGACCTGTGGCTGGACGACGCGACGTCGCTGCCGTCCGGCTCCGGCACGGCCGTGGCGTGGAGCCGCGCCGAGTGGGTCGAGGCGACGCTGCCGGTCTGGAAGGAGCTCGTCGACCCCGTCGCCGAGCGCGTCGGGCTGGCCATGGGCGATGTGCTGCCCGAGGAGATGCAGGCCATGGCGGGCCCGCTGATCGGCATGATGCGCTCCATGGGCGGCGCCATGTTCGGCCAGCAGATCGGCCAGGCCGTGGGCGTCCTCGCGGGCGAGGTCGTCGGCTCCAGCGACATCGGCCTCCCGCTCGGCCCGTCCGGCAAGGCCGCGCTCCTCCCGGTGAACATCGAGGCCTTCGGCAAGGACCTGGGCATCGACAAGAACGAGGTGCGGCTCTATCTGGCGCTGCGCGAGGCCGCCCACCAGCGGCTCTTCGCCCACGTCCCGTGGCTGCGCTCGCACCTGTTCGGCGCCGTGGAGGGGTACGCCCGCGGGATCAAGGTCGACACGGCCAAGCTGGAGGACGTGGTCGGCCAGCTCGACCCGCAGAATCCGGAGCAGCTCCAGGAGGCGCTCCAGCAGGGCATGTTCCAGCCGGAGGACACCCCGGCCCAGAAGACCGCTCTGGCCCGCCTGGAGACCGCTCTGGCGCTCGTGGAGGGCTGGGTGGACGCGGTGGTCCACGCCGCCGCGAAGCCCCGCCTGTCGTCCGCCGACGCCCTCCGGGAGACGCTGCGCCGCCGCCGTGCGACGGGCGGCCCCGCGGAGCAGACGTTCGCCACGCTGATCGGCCTCGAACTGCGCCCGCGCCGCCTGCGGGACGCCTCGCGCCTGTGGGCCTCGCTCACGGACGCGCGCGGTGTCGACGGCCGCGACGGCCTGTGGGAGCACCCGGACATGCTGCCGACGGCCTCCGACCTGGACGACCCGGACGGCTTCGTGCACCGCGAGCAGCTGGACTTCTCCGAGCTGGACAAGATGCTCGGCGAGGCGGCGGGAGGCGGCTCCGCGAAGCCCGACCTCACGAAGGACGAGGGTGACGACACCAAGGACGACGACGGCAAGTGAGCCTGCACGACGACACGGTCCTCGTACTGAAGGGCTATGAGGACCAGGACGAGCTGCGCCAGTACTACCTGGACCACCTCGCCGCGCACCCCGCGGACGGCATGTGGAAGTCCTGCACGGACGGGCACGTGACGGCCAGCGCCCTGGTCGTCGACCCCTCGCGCGGACGCGTGCTGCTCACCCTGCACAAGAAGCTGCGGATGTGGCTCCAGATGGGCGGCCACTGCGAGCCGGGCGACCCGACGCTGGCCGCGGCGGCGCTGCGCGAGGCGACGGAGGAGTCCGGCGTGCCGGGCCTGATGCTGCTGGCGGGCGGCCCCGTGCGCCTGGACCGGCACTCGATCCCGGGCCCGTGCACCCAGCACCTCGACGTCCAGTACGCCGCGCTCGCCCCGTCCGACGCGGTCGAGGCGATCAGCGACGAGTCACTGGACCTGCGCTGGTTCGCGTACGACGAGGTGGCGGGGGTGGCGGACGAGTCGGTGGTACGGCTGATGGAGGCAACAAGGGCGCGCCTGTAAGGCGCGCCCCGTCAGGGGCGCGGGGAACTGCGCGACCAGCCACATACGACCCGCAGATTCTCGCGCCCCTCAGCCCCGGTGGCTAACTCCAGACGTTGCCCTGGTTCTGCCCCCGGGCACCCTGCTGGCCCACACCGAACTGCGCCTGGGCGCCCCGCCCGATGACCGCGTTCTGCGGCGGCAGCATCTCGCTCGGCTGGACGAGCGCGTAGCCCTGGCCCATGAAGCTGAGCTCCCAGCCCTCGCCGGTGTTGCCGCGGCGGCGCCAGACGCCCGAGGAATGGGTCTGGGCCTGCATCTGGACGCGCAGGCCGTTCGACCAGGCGACGATCGCGTCGGCGTCCGCGTTGACGTACCGGTCGGGCGTGACCTGGAGCATCAGGGGCTGGCCCGACGTCATCAGGGCGACCTTGCCGCGCCCGCTGATGTTGAGCTGATACTTGCCGGAGCCGGAGATGCCGTACTGGCTGTCGACGGCGATGACCTGGTGGGTCAGCGACGAGTCCATCGCGAGGACGTAGCTGCTGTCCACGGTCAGGCCGTCCTGGTCGACATCCACCACGTGGATGTACTGGGCGAGGTTGGCGAAGTAGACCGTGCCCTGGCCGTGGCAGCGCATCAGGTCCAAGCCCTCACCAGTGCGCGCGCGGGCCCGCTGGTTGCCCTGACTCTGGTACTCGGCGTCGAACTCGATCATCCCCTGATAGGCGACCATCGAGCCCTTGCGGGCCAGGACGTCGTCGTGGCCGTCCAGGGCGACCCGCAGCAGCTGCGGGTTCTGGACGGAGTAGCGCTCCTGGGTCTGCTGTTCGGCGTGCGCGAAAAGTGGGCTCTGCATGGTGTGTTGCTCCCCCTCAGCCCCGTGCTCGGAGACGGTCGGTGCTGTCCTCACTGGGCTGTACGACGACGATGCCCTCTCCGGAGAAGCCCATCTGGTAGGCCTCGCCGCTGCCGCGCCCGATGAGGGAGCCGGCCTTGAAGCTGCGCTTGCCCTTCACCTTGAGGTTCGGGGACCAGGCGATCAGGGCGTCCGGGTCGACGTACGTCTCGTCGTCGCCGCGGCCGCAGTCGACGACGATCGGGGTGCCCCGGGACGTCAGCGCGACCCAGCCCTGCCCGGAGATCTTGATGTTCCACAGGCCCTGCCCGGCGAACTTGGCCATGCCCTTGACCCGCTCGACACCCCACTGGAGGGACGTGTCGAGGGCGAGGAGGTTGGTGCCGTTCACCGAGAGGGAGTCGCCCGCCAGATTGATGACGACGACGTCCGCTCCGTAGTCGGCGAGGTAGAGAAGGCCGTCTCCGGAGCACTTCATCAAGGGCGCGCCCTCGCCGGTCATCCACTCACGCGCGACCTGACGGACGGCGGGCGGGTTCGGCTCGTACTGCACGAACCCTTCGTAGGCGACCATCGAGCCCACGCGCGCGAGGAGGTCGTTGCCGGTCTGCATGGCGACCTTGACCATGTGGTGGCCGTGGTTCTCCATGCGGGCGGCGACGGGTGCGGGAGCAAAGCCCGCGAGCTGCTGATTCATGACGGGCTCCCTCAGACCTCGTACGGCTGGACGACGATGAAATTGCCGGGCGCGCCACGGAACTGGAGGTTCACGCTCTCGCCCGTGGACCCCGCGTACGCGTTGCTGCGCAGCCGGACCTGGCTGGAGACGATCGCCTGAGCGGCGGCCGACCAGGCGACGACGGCGTGGCAGTCGGCGAAGGTCGTCGGTGTGACGGGCAGGACCACGGGCACACCGTGCGTCTTCACGATGACGGTGCCGGTGCCCTGGAACTGCATGACGAACAGCGCGCCGCCGGGGATGCCGTGCCCCTCGATCCTGCGCACCTCGTGCTGGAGGGACTCGTCGAAGGCGAGGACGTTCTCCGCGGAGACGCAGATCGCGTCGCCCTGGAGTTCGATGGGGTGCAGGTGGGTGCCCTCCTCGGCGAGGAAGACCTGGCCCCGGCCGGAGCAGCGCATGAGCTGCATCTCCTGGCCGGTGGCGTTGCCCACGATGCGCCCGGCGAAGCCCGCGCCCTTGTAGCTGAACTCGACCTTGCCCTGGTAGAGCACCATGCTGCCCTGGCGGGCGAGGATGGGCTGGTCGGCGACGCCGAGGTCGACGCGGACCAGCTTCTCGTTCTGCTGCGTCCAGCGCTGGCCGGTGGGTGCTTCGCGGTACTTCTGGAGGGCCGCGGCCACACCGGCGCCCTGGGGTGCCGCGCCCTGCGGGGCGGCGTGCTGTCCGGGGAACTGCCCACTGGGGGGCTGCTGGCCGTAGCCGGGCGGGGGCATGGGGGCGGCGGGTTGCTGGCCGTACCCAGGCGGAGGGGTGGGGGCGGCGGGCTGCTGGCCGTATCCGGGCGGCGGGGGCGCGGTCTGGCCCGGGGCCTGGCCGAAAGGCGGCTGCTGCGGAGGCTGCTGACCGGGCTGGCCGTACGGCGAGGGAGCCGGCGGTGGCGGCACGGCTCCGCCCGGCGGCTGGTTCATCGGGGCCACGACGGTGTGCGCGGCGTGCACCGAGGGGTCCACGGGGGCGGGAGCCGGGGGCGGGGTGGCGCCCTGCGGCGCCGCGAAGCTCTGTGCGGGCGCGGGGGCGGGTGCCGGGGCGGGGGCGGGCGCGGGTGCCTGGGGCGGCGCGGCGGACGCCGGGGCGCCGAACGCGGGCGGCGCCGCGGCCTGCGCGGGCGGTGCGAAGGAGGGCGCGGCGGCCTGCGGCTGCGGGGCGGCGGGCTCCTCCTCGGCGATTTCGCCGCCGAAGTTCCGCAGGAGCGCCTCGAGGCCGCCGTCGAAGCCCTGGCCGATCGCGGCGAACCGCCAGACGTCCTTCATGTAGAAGTCGCCCA
This sequence comes from Streptomyces sp. NPDC030245, assembly GCF_055572995.1. Lineage (NCBI taxonomy): Bacteria > Bacillati > Actinomycetota > Actinomycetes > Kitasatosporales > Streptomycetaceae > Streptomyces > Streptomyces sp. NPDC030245. The sequence goes on from NZ_JBVICF010000008.1 coordinate 285,781, forward strand.
GCATGACGGCGCGCTCCGTGGAGAACTCCGCGCCGCTGAAGGCGTAGCGCGCCACTTCTTCGCCGCCCGCGACGATGCGGATGTACCCGGAGGCGACCTGCGACATCTGGCCGGCGCCGTCGATCGTCGCCGTGAACGACAGTCGCTGGATCTGCTGCGGGATGCGGTCGAGCGTGACCCGGAAGGACTCGGTGTCGCCCGCCTGGGCGCCCAGGAGCTGGATCGACTCCTCGGGGGACTTCGGCTGGTTGAAGAAGATGAAGTAACGGTCGTCCGAGAGCCGCTCGCTCGCGTCCAGGCCGAAGCAGCTGATGTCGAACGTCAGCCCCGGTGCGGAGATCTGCACGCCGACGTACAGATCGGTTCCCGCGGTGAGGTCACTGACCTTGGCCTTGTGGCCGCGTTGGAATTCCCTGGCCATACGTAACGACCGTCCCCCATCCCGAAGGTGAATGCGTCGCGTCAGGCTAACCGCAAAGTCCGACAGCGGGCGAAGCCGGTACAGAGCCGCTACACAACCGCGAGATCCGGCGGACTTTCACTCCTCGCGGGCGGCCGGCAGGTGGGGCAGCCGACCGGCCGCGACCACCCCTTCGAGGTAGCCCCGCGCTCGTTCGGTGCGGGGGTAGGCCTCCAGGAGCCGCCAGAAACGAGGCCCGTGGCCGGGGACGAGAAGGTGGGCGAGCTCGTGGACGAGCACGTAGTCCACGACGTACTCGGGCATGCCCTGCAACCGGTGCGACAGACGGATGCTGCCCTCGGCCGGGGTGCAGGAGCCCCAGCGGGTGTTCTGGTTCGTGACCCAGCGAACGGAGGCCGGCCTGGCGCGGCCGCCGAAGTACTGGTCGGACAGCTGGCCGGCGCGCTCGGCGAGCTCCGCGTCGCCGAGCAGCCGCTTGCTCTCCTGGGCCGCTAGCTTGTCGAGCATCACGTTGACCCAGCGCTGCTCCTCCGCCTCGGACATCCGGGCCGGGATGAGGACGACGGTGCGGTCGCCCTCTCGGTACGCGGAGACCGTTCTGCGGCGGCGGGCGCTCCGTCTGACCTCGACCGCACTCGCCACCGCACCGGACGGTGACGGGCTGGCCGTGCTGCGCTGTGGAGCTCCGGCGCGACGCGCTGAGGTCTCCCCAGCGACGCGAGAGGACGGGTCGGCGGGCACGCCCCGACGTTACCCGCTGGGCATGGGGGAAGTCCCGCCTCCGGGACGGTTCGGCGCTGTTCCGCCCCTGTGTGTTCGATGAGTACGACTGATTAGTACGACTAACACCCACCGCCTGTGGACAACGCGACGCGGGCGTCCGGTGGGGCGGGCATTCTGGCATTCGATCGGCGCGGCGGACGGGACCGCGACGACCGGCCGACGGGGGACGACCATGACCGCAGCGACGAGCACGACGAAGGCAACGAACGCAACGCAGGGGACAAAGGCAACGAAGGCAAGGGCCACGACTGCCGCGACGACCGCGCATCCGGTCTTGAAGCCCGCACTGCGGCGCGGCTGGCGGGACCTGAGCACCGTGCAGTTCGGGGTGGCACCCGCGCACGCCCTGGTGCTCGGCCCGATGGACACGGCGACGAGCAGCTTCCTGACCCTTCTGGACGGCACTCGCGGAGTGCCGCTCCTGCGCGAGGAGGCCCGGCGGATGGGGCTGCCGGACGGGCACGTGGACAGACTCCTGGGTGAGCTCACGCGGGCCGGCCTCCTCGACGACTCGACGGGCGGCGGCCCCGCGGCCGACGCGCTGCGTGAGCGCGGCGAGGTCATGGACCGGCTGCGCGCCGACCTGGCCTCGCTGTCGCTTCTCTCCGCCGAGCCGGGCGGCGCGATGGCCAAGGCCGCGGCGCGGCGGGCCATGCGGGTGCGGGTGCAGGGCGCCGGGCGGGTCGGCGCCGTCGTGGCCTCCGTGCTGGCGGGCGCGGGCGTCGGCCGGGTCGATGTGCTGGACGGCGGGCATGTGCGGCCGTGGGACGTCGCGCCGGGCGGCCTGCCCGCCGAGTCCGTCGGGGAGCGCAGGGACACGACCGCACGCCGGATCGTGCGCCAGTCGGCACCCGGACGGCCACCCCGTCGGCCCACCGAGCCCGAGGGGGCGGCTGGTCTGTCCCTGGTGATCATCGCCCCGAGGGACGGCCTGGATGCGTACGCTCCCGCGCCCGCCGCGGCCGAGGAGCTGCTCGCCTCCGGCATCCCCCATCTCTACGCGGGAGTGATCGAGGGGACGGGCGTGGTGGGCCCTCTGGTCCTGCCGGGGACGACCGCGTGTGCCGAGTGCCTGTTCCGGCACCGCGCGGACCGCGATGCCACCTGGCCCCGGATGCTGGCGCAGTGGCGCTCCGGGCCTGCCCGGCAGGTGCCGGCGTGCGACCTGGCCCTGTCGACGTCGGTCGCCGGGCTGGCGGCAGGGCATGCCCTCGCCTTTTTGGACAGCGGTTCGTCGGCCGGGGCGGGGGTGCGCTGGACGGCCTCCGTCCCAGGATTCGAGTGGCACTCGAGCCCGATTTCGCCGCATCCATCATGCTCTTGTGGGGCCGGTGTGTCCGTTAAGGGGGATCGGCCCACCGCTGACACGAAGCCGCACGCAACAATGGCCGGGTAACCGCCTGACAAGGCGCGGCTGTCTGGGACTTGGAGGGGCGCATGTCTGATCTTCCCCGGAAGGCGGTCACCCGTACCGCCAAATTGGCCGCGCTGCCGCTCGGCTTCGCGGGGCGCGCGACCTGGGGGCTCGGCAAGCGGATCGGGGGCAAGTCGGCGGAGATCGTGGGGCGCGAGCTGCAGCAGCGCACGGCGGAGCAGCTCTTCAAGGTCCTCGGCGAGCTGAAGGGCGGCGCCATGAAGTTCGGGCAGGCGCTGTCCGTCTTCGAGTCCGCGCTCCCGGAGGAGATCGCGGGTCCGTACCGGGCGGCGCTGACGAAGCTCCAGGAGGCGGCGCCCCCGATGCCGACCCGGACCGTGCACTCCGTTCTGGAGGAGCGGCTCGGCGAGGAGTGGCGGGATCTGTTCCTGGAGTTCGAGGACAAGCCGGCGGCTGCCGCGTCGATCGGGCAGGTGCACCGGGCCGTGTGGGCGGACGGCCGTGAGGTGGCGGTCAAGGTCCAGTACCCGGGAGCGGGCGAGGCGCTGCTCTCCGACCTCAACCAACTGAGCCGGTTCGCCCGCCTCCTGGGGCCGCTGATTCCGGGAATGGACATCAAGCCGCTCATCACGGAGCTGCGCGACCGTGTCTCGGAGGAGCTCGACTACGCCTTGGAGGCGCAGGCCCAGCAGGCGCATGCCGAGGAGTTCGCGGACGACCCGGACGTGGTGGTGCCGCGGGTGGTGCACCAGAGCGAGCAGGTCCTGGTGACGGAGTGGATGGACGGGACGCCTCTCTCGGAGGTGATCGCCGACGGCACGAAGGAGCAGCGCGACCGGGCGGGCCAGCTGCTGGCCCGCTTTCTCTTCTCCGGCCCGACGCGCACGGGACTGCTCCACGCCGACCCGCACCCCGGCAACTTCCGCCTGCTTCCCGACGAGAAGGACGGTTACCGCCTCGGTGTCCTCGACTTCGGCACGGTCGACCGGCTGCCGGACGGGCTGCCCCCGACCATCGGCAGGTCGTTGCGGATGACGCTGGCGGGCGAGGCCGACGCCGTCTACGACATGTTGCGCGAAGAGAACTTCGTCAAGGACTCCGTCGAGCTGGAACCGCAGGCGGTGCTCGACTATCTCCTGCCGATCATCGAGCCCCTGGCGGTGGACGAGTACACCTTCACCCGCGCCTGGATGCGCACGCACGCGGCCCGGCTGGCCGATGTCCGCTCCCCCGCCTATCAGTTGGGCCGGTATCTGAACCTGCCCCCGGCCTATCTGCTGATACACCGCGTGACGGTGAGCACGATCGGGGTGCTGTGCCAGCTGGGCGCGACGGTACGGATGCGGGACGAGCTGGAGGAGTGGCTGCCCGGCTTCGTGGAGGAGCCCGCGGACATCGAGGAGATCGAAGAAGGCGGAGAGACCGAGGAGGCCACGGAGGCCGAGGAGGGCAGCGCGGTGGTGGAGGCCTGAGCGCGGGGACGGCTCACCACCAGTCGGAGTCGAGGCGTCCTTCGATGGCTCTGATGTTCTCCCGCGCGCAGGCGTCGCAGAAGTAGTGGCGGATGCCGTTCTCCACGGAGCAGGTCCAGGTCGGTGGCGTGCCTTCGGCGACCGTGCCGCAGCGTGAGCAGACGACGTCCGCTGTCTCGGCGGGCCGGGGGTTCTGCTGTTCCACCCGGCGACCCTATCGCCGCGCCGGACCATCGGTGAGCACAACGCACTGCGGGGGACGGCCCGTTCGGACCGTCCCCCGCGGGTATCTGTCGTCGCGCCGAGGCGCCTTCGCGGCTCTTACTGCATGACCGCTATGGCGATCGCGCGCCGGGCACGCAGCGACGCGCGCTCCGCGCGGCGCTGCATGCGGCGGGCCGCCATCAGGCGCGCGGCCGGGCGTTGAGCCTCGGCTTCACGCAGGCGTTCGTGCATATGCGCACGAGCCATGGCTTCGGGGATGAGTTGCATCTGACGGGTCCTGTTCTGGCGCGAGACGTGCGCGCCGGTGGTGGTGAAGTCTGAGGTCGCGGAGCCTGCGGGCTCGCGGGTGGCTGCCTTCATCGGGGCCTGCTTCTTGGGGTCGTGCGTGAGGGGACGGTCGATGGTTCCGGCGGTGTTCATGCGACGACCGGGTTCTTGCGCGGGCGGCCACGGGGCCGCTTCCGGGCTACGACGACACCCTGGACGAACAGCTCGCCGCCCCAGACGCCCCACGGCTCGCGCCGCTCCTTGGCGCCGGCGAGGCAGGCCTCCATCAGCGGGCAGGTGCGGCAGAGGGACTTGGCGTACTCGACATCGGCCGGGGACTCCGCGAAGAAGACCTCGGGGTCGTAGGCACGGCAGGGAACGGGTACGCCGAGGTTCTCGATGGCGTCGTCGAGCGCGGTGAGCGCGGTGAGGGGAGTCAAGGTCGGGTCCTCCGTGGGTGCGGGCGGGGGGAGCGTCTGTGAAGGCGGTACGGACGGGGCGTGCGCTTCGAGTTGCACGGTGGTGTTTTCCTCGTCTGGTCGTGCCGGCCTGGGTCGGCCGGTTGGCGGCTGGTACCGGGTCTTGCGGTCGGCCCCTTCGCTCTGTCTCCCTGTTTTGGGGAAAACAGAAGGGCCGCGGATCCCGGGTGGGGTTCCGCGGCCCTGAAGGCGCCGGTCTGATCGAGGATCAGACTGGATCACTCCAGGGTTCGAGCCCACGGAAGGCCCACATCGTGTGGTGGTGCGTCGTCTGCTTCCGGAATCCGGCACCGGCCGCCGCAAAGGCATAGGCCTGCGCCTGAGCCTGTGCTACTGCTGCTTCCGGTGCCTGGGTCGGTCGCTCATTGCCCTCATTGGCCTCGCTGACGCGAAGACCGGCGAGAGGCAGGGAGGCGGGCAGCGGACGCACGGCGGGGATGCCGCCGGACAGACCGGTGCCCTGGTTCGAGAAGCCGAGCAGGCAGGAAGCGACGACCGAGCGATCGGTCATTTTCGCGGTGCTGATGAAGCTCTCGTTGATGCTGATCACTGGAATTCGCCTCCTCTCGGCGTCTAGGGGATCGACCGGAACCGATCCTGCGGACTGTCAAGTACAGCACGGAACCGGGGCTTCGGAGAAGCCGCCGTTTCCGTGTTAAGAACCTATGGGTCTTCCTCGCGCATGCGCAAACTATTTTTTCGACGAGTTTGAATCATTCGCCATCGGCGCCCCTTACACGCTCCTGACCAGCGCAAATAGCGAGGACGTCGGCTCCGAAGCGGTGAAACTTACGGACCCCGACCCCGGGGATGCGGGCCAGCTCACCCTCGTCGTCGGGCACGGCCTCCGCGATCGCGATCAAGGTTTTGTCCGTGAAGACGCAGTAGGCGGGCTGTCCCAGCTCCCTCGCGCGGCCCGACCGCCACTCCCGCAACCGCTCGTACAGCCCCTCGTCCATGTCGGACGGGCAGTCCTCGCACCGCAGGAGCTTCAGCTCGCCCGCGTCGGTCAGGGTCCGGCCGCAGACCCGGCAGCGGGCCGGGGTGCGGCTCTGCCGCTGTCGGCGCCCGGCCGCGGTGCCGGCCCCCTCGCCGCCGCTGCCGCGCTCGACACCGCCGGGCCCGCCGCCCGCGGTCCGGGCCGCCGCGCCCGCTCCGGAGCCGGGGCGCAGGCCGTCCAGGAACCGGCTGGGGCGGCGGTTGGGACGGCCGCCCGGCGAGCGGGAGAGCGCCCAGGAGAGGGAGAGGTGGACGCGGGCGCGGGTCACGCCCACATAGAGGAGGCGGCGCTCCTCCTCGATCTGCTCGTCCGTCTTCGCGTACGTGATCGGCATCATGCCTTCGGCTAGGCCCACCAGGAACACGGCGTCCCACTCCAGGCCCTTGGCCGCGTGCAGCGAGGCGAGGGTGACGCCTTCGACGGTGGGCGCGTGCTGGGCGTTCGCCCGCTCGTCGAGCTCGGCCACGAGGTCGGCGAGGGTCGCGTCCGGTCTGGCCCGGGAGAAGTCCTCGGCGAGCCGCACCAGCGCGGCCAGGGACTCCCAGCGGTCGCGGACCGCCCCGGAGCCCGCGGGCGGCTCGGTCGTCCAGCCCTTGGTGGAGAGCACGGCACGCACCTGGGAGGGCAGGTCGACCACGTCGTCGAGCAGCGCGTCGTTGCCCCCGAAGCGGGCCGCGCCGCGCAGGGCCGCGCCCGCTTCGCGCACCTCGGTGCGCTCGAAGAACCGCTCGGCGCCGCGGAGCTGGTAGGGGACGCCCGCGTCGGCGAGCGCCTGTTCGTAGATCTCCGACTGCGAGTTCGTGCGGAAGAGAATCGCGATCTCGCTGGCGGGGACACCGTCGGCGAGGAGGGCGCGGATGCGGCGGGCGGCGCCTTCGGCCTCGGCGGGCTCGTCCGCGTACTCCGTGTAGACCGGCTCGGTGCCGGGGTCGCGCTGGGAGATCAGCTCCAGGCGGTGGTCGGCGGCGCGGCCGCGGGCCTGGGAGAGCAGGCCGTTGGCGAGGTGGACCACCTGGGGGGTGGAGCGGTAGTCCCGGACCAGTTTGACGACGGTCGCCCCCGGGTGGCGGGTGCGGAAGTTCAGCAGGTGGTCGGGGGTGGCGCCGGTGAACGAGTAGATCGTCTGGCTGGCGTCGCCGACGACGCAGAGATTGTCCCGCTCCCCCAGCCACAGCTCCAGGAGGCGCTGCTGGAGCGGGCTCACGTCCTGGTACTCGTCCACCACGAAGTGCTGGTACTGGGAGCGGACCTGTTCGGCGATGTCGTGGCGGTCCTGGAGGATGCCGACGGCGAGCAGCAGCACGTCCTCGAAGTCGATGACGGCGCGGTCGCGCTTGAGGTCCTCGTACGCCGCGTAGAGCTGGGCGATCTCGGCCGGGTCGCGCGGGATGTCGCGGCCCGACTTGGCGGCGGCCGCCGCATAGTCCGCGGGGACGGTCTGGGTGACCTTGGACCACTCGATCTCGCTGGTGAGGTCGCGCAGCTCATTGCGGTCGAGGCGGATGCGGCAGGCGGCGGCCGCGTCCGCGACGAGCTTGATCTTGCGGTCGACGATCCGGGGCAGCGGGCCACCGACTGCTTTCGGCCAGAAGAACTGGAGCTGGCGCAGGGCCGCGGAGTGGAACGTCCTGGCCTGGACGCCGGCGGCGCCGAGCTGGCGGAGGCGGCCGCGCATCTCGCCCGCCGCGCGGTTGGTGAAGGTGACGGCCAGCACGCTGGCGGGCTGGAGCATTCCGGCGCGCACTCCATAGGCGATCCGGTGCGTGATCGCCCGTGTCTTGCCGGTGCCGGCACCCGCCAGGACGCACACCGGCCCGTGCAGGGCGGTGGCGACCTCGCGCTGCTCCGGGTCGAGCCCGTCGAGCACCGCGTCGGGAGAGTCCGGGACCTGCGGGAAGAGGGTGGAGTGCGTTGCTGATGTCACCCAGCCAGCTTGCCAGGTCGCGAGGGGCGGGTGAGCCGGTTGTCCACAGGGAGACGGCACCGGTCGTACTAATGCGGGAATGGTGGCCGTGTCGCGTACGTTCGATTCAATGCGATGACGCACCCCGAGCAACGAAGGAGCACACGAGACATGCCGGGCACTGTGACGATGTACAGCACGACGTGGTGCGGCTACTGCCGCCGCCTCAAGGGCCAGATGGACCGTGAGGGCATTGCGTACACCGAGGTCAACATCGAGCACGACCCGGACTCCGCGGCCTTCGTCGAGAAGGCGAACGGCGGAAACCAGACGGTTCCCACCGTTCTCTTCCCGGACGGCTCCACGCTGACGAACCCGTCGCTGGCGCAGGTCAAGCAGAAGCTGGCCGCCTGAGCGGATCAGCCCACGGGCCCCGGCTTCGGCAGGGGCTCGCCGTACCAGAGCTCGATCAGCCGGGCCGCAATCGAGATTCCGTAGGGAGGCAAAACCTCCCCGGACTCGAATGCGGCCCGCAGTTCTTCGCGGGAGAACCAGCGCGCCTCGTGGATCTCCTCGCCGTCGACGTTGATCTCCGAGGAGGTGGCGTCGGCCATGAAGCCCAGCATCAGGCTGGAGGGGAAGGGCCAGGGCTGGCTCGCGACGTACTCCACGTCGCCGACCGTGACACCCGCCTCCTCGAAGACCTCGCGCCGCACCGACTGCTCGATGGACTCCCCCGGCTCGACGAAGCCCGCGAGGGTGGAGAAGCGCCCTTCGGGCCAGTGCACCTGGCGGCCGAGGAGGATGCGGTCCTCGCTGTCCCTGACCGCCATGATCACGGCGGGGTCCGTGCGCGGATAGTGCTCGGCGCCGCAGGCCTGGCAGCGGCGGATGTGGCCCGCCGCCGCGATGACCGTGCGCTCGCCGCAGCGCGAGCAGAAGCGGTGCAGCCGCTGCCAGTTCTCCAGGGCGACGGCGTGCACCATCAGGCCCGCGTCCCGGGGGGAGAGCAGGAGCCCCGCCTCGCGCAGCCCGGCGGGGCGCGCCGACTGGTCCATGCGGCCCGGCAGGGTGTCCTTCTGGAGCGCGAAGTAGCTGACGCCGTCGTCGTCCGTGCCCAGGAAGTAGCGGTGCTCCTCGGTGAGCGGCGCTTCGAAGGACGGCGTCATCACCAGTTCGGTGTCGCCCTCGGGCGTCTCGTCGATGAGCACCTGGCCGCCGGAGACCACGAAGACCCGGGTCGTGGGGTGGCTCCAGGCGGCGGCCAGCCACGCCTCGTCCAGGCGGTGGTGCGCCGCGCGGTCGATGCCGCTCTGCGCGGTCAGTGAGACGGGCCGGTCTGCGGTGCGGTCGGTCCAGGTGGTCACAGGTGCTTCCAACTCCCCCGATGGATTGGGTCGTGCGGCGGGACGGATGCGGCGGCCCGGCGGCTCTCAGTGTGCATCGCGCCAGTTCTCCGCGAGGTCGCCCCACAGGTAGGCGGTCGTCTCGACGCCCTTGAGCAGCAGGTCGATCTCGACCTTCTCGTTCGGCGCGTGCCAGCCGTCGGAGGGGACGGAGATGCCCAGGAAGAGCACGGGCGCGTCGAGGACGTCCTGGAGGTCGGCGGCCGGTCCCGAGCCGCCCTCGCGGGTGAAGCGGATCTTCTGCCCGAAGGCGCGGCCCATCGCCCGGACGACGGACTGAAGGGCCGGGTGGTCGAGCGGGGTCAGGCATGGGCGCGTGGCGCCGCTGAAGGTGACCGTGTGGCGGATGCCGGCGGGCAGGAGGTCGGCGGCCCAGGCGCGCACGGCCTTCTCCACGCGGTCGGGGTCCTGGCCGGCGACCAGCCGGAAGGAGAGCTTCACCAGGGCGGACGACGGGATGATCGTCTTGCTGCCCACGCCCTGGTAGCCGCCTCCTATGCCGTTGACCTCGGCGGTGGGGCGGGCCCAGATGCGCTCCAGGGTGGTGTGCCCGGCCTCGCCGCGGGTGCCGTGCGACTTGGCCGTGCTCAGCCAGCGTCCTTCGTCGAAGGGCAGCTCGGCGAAGAGTTCCCGCTCGCGGTCGGTGAGCTCGACGATGCCTTCGTAGAAGCCGGGGATCGCCACGCGCGCGTGGTCGTCGTGGAGGGCGGCGACGAGGCGGGCGACCTCGGTGGCGGGGTTCGGCACGGCGCCGCCGAAGGAACCGGAGTGGATGTCCTGGTCGGGCCCGTGCAGCTGGATCTCGCATTCGGCGAGGCCGCGCATGCCCGTGCAGACGGTCGGGGTGTCCTCCGACCACATACCGGTGTCCGAGACGATCACCGCGTCGGCGGCGATGCGGTCCTTGTGGGCTTCGACGAGCGCGCGGAAGTGCGGGGAGCCGGACTCCTCCTCACCCTCGACGAGCAGCTTGAGGTTGACCGCGGGCGCGGTGCGGCCGGTGGCGGCGAGGTGGGCCTGGACGCCGAGGGTGTGGAAGAAGACCTGGCCCTTGTCGTCGGCCGCCCCGCGCGCGTAGAGGCGCTTTCCCTGGACGACGGGCTCGAAGGGGTCGGTGTGCCAGCCGTCCTCGCGGGCCGCGGGCTGCACGTCGTGGTGGCCGTAGACGAGGACGGTGGGGGCCTGCGGGTCGTCGGAGGGCCATTCGGCGAAGACGGCGGGCGCACCGGGCGTCTCCCAGACCTCCGCGGTCGGGAAGCCGGTCTCCTTGAGCGCCGCGGCGAGCCAGTCGGCGCTGCGGCGCACGTCCCCGGCGTGGTCGGGCTGAGCCGACACGGACGGGATGCGCAGCCACTCGGCGAGGTCGTCGAGGAAGGCGGCACGGTGGTTCTCGATGTACGTGCGGACGGCGCTGTCCGGTGTCTCGCTCATGGTCACGAGCCTATCCGCCATCCGGGGCGGGCTCGTCCGGCGGTTCGGCGCCCGGGACGCCGGCCGGCTCCTCCAGCAGGAGCCGCTCCAGCCGGGCGCGGTCCGGGAGGTCCCTCGGGCGGGCGACCTCCCCGCTGCGTACGTAGAGGAAGGCGGCCTTCACCGACTCCAGGGGGACACCTTGCTGCTCGGCCCAGGCGAGGCGGTACACGGCTAGCTGGAGGGGGTCGGCGGTGCGGGTGCGGCTGGTCTTCCAGTCGACGATCTCGTACGTCGCGTCGGTGCCGTCGCCTTCCTTGTAGACGGCGTCGATGCGGCCCCTGATGACGCGGCCCGCGATCACGAACTGGAAGGGGACCTCGACGCGGTAGGGCGCGCGGTGGGCGTACTCGGTGCGCTCGAAGGCCTCCTTCAGGGCTTCCAGGTCCCGCTCGTCGGCGATCTCGGCCTCGTCCGGGCCGCCGCCCGGCAGGTCTTCCGGGAAGTGCATCGGCAGCGTGAGCTCTTCGAAGCGGGACTCGATCCAGGCGTGGAAGCGGGTGCCGCGGCGGGCCGCGGGCTGCGGAGGGCGCGGCATGGGGCGGGCGAGGTCCCGTGCGAAGCCCTCGGGGTCGGCGGCCAGGCGCAGCAGCTCGGACGCGGTGAGCGAGGGCGGCACGGGAATGTCCCTGACGGTTTCGCGGGCGCGCAGGAGCTCGCCGGTCAGGGCGTCCAGATCGCGGTCCCAGGAGGCGAGGGTGCGGGCTTCCTCCGGGGTGAGCTCTGAGGTGATCTCCGGGGCGGGGCGGGTCCGGGGCTCCTCCGGGGCGGGGTGCGGGCGGGCGTCGGGGCGGGGTGCGGGGAGCTTCACGTGCGGGTGGCCGCCCGTGTCGGGGGCGCCGGGGCGCGCGGCTTCGGCTCCCGGGGCGTCCGCGGGGTGCGGGAGCGTCGGGCGCTCCGTCGCCAGGGAGTCCCAGTCGACGTCCCGGTCCGCCGGGTCTGCGCCGGGAAAATCCGCTTCTCCGTAGACCCCTTCTTCGTAGGCCGCTTCTCCGTAGACCCCTTCTTCGTCCTCCGGAGGGGGTGGCCAGTCGGGGTTTTCGGCCGGGGGCACGTCGTCGTGCGCCGACGGGTGGGTCTCCTCGTGGGAGCGGGCGGGCTCCGGTGTGCTCTCTCCGGTGAGGCGGTCCAGGTGGGCGAGGACCGTCCGGGCGGCGGCGCGGCGGCGGGCCAGGGAGGCGTCGTCCAGCGGAAGGGGCCATGCCTGGTCGGCCGTCGCCTCGTGGAGGGCGGGGTTCTCCTCGTCCTCGGCCGGCGCGTCCGCCCAGGCCTCGATCTCGCCGTGGCCCGCCGCGCAGTGGTCGTGCAGGGCCTGGAGGAAGTCCGAGGGGCCGCGCGGCTTCTTCTGGGAGGGTCCCCACCAGTGGCCCGAGCCGAGCAGCAGGGAGCGGGGGCGGGTGAAGGTCACGTAGCCGAGGCGGAGTTCCTCGGTGCTCTGGTGGTCCTTCATCGCCTCGTGGAAGGCCTTCATGCCCTTGGCGTCCCACGCCTCGATGTCGGGCAGCGTGGCCGCGTCGCCGCGCAGTTCGTGGGGCACCACCTTGGCCTGCGCGGTCCACTTCTCGCGGCCCTGGGCGCTCGGGAAGACGCCATTGACCAGGCCGGGGACGGCGACGACGTCCCACTCCAGGCCTTTGGACCGGTGGGCGGTGAGCACCTTGACGGTGTTCTCGCCGCCCGGCAGGGCGTTGTCGAGGCCCTTCTCGTACTGCGCGGCGGTGCGCAGGAAGCCGAGGAAGGCGAGGAGCGACGCACCGCTGTCGTTCGCCGCGAAGGAGGCGGCGACGTCCAGGAAGTTGGACAGGGTCTCGCGGCGGCGGGCCGCCAGGGCGCCCGGTGACGCGGAGAGCTCGACCTCCAGGCCGGTCACGGCGAGCACGCGGTGCAGCACGTCCATCAGCGGGTCGGCCAGCGACCGGCGCAGCTCGCGCAGTTCCGCGGCGAGCCGGGCGAAGCGCACCCTGGCGTCCGCCGAGAAGGGCAGTCCGTCGTCTCGTCCGGAGATGTCGTCCGGGTCGAGGGGGGTCTCCAGGAACGTGTCCAGCGCGTCCGCGAGGGATATCACCTCGGCCGGGTCGACGCCCTCGACGGCTTCGGCGAGGCGGCGGTCCGGGTCGTCGGGAGCGGCGTGCCCGGGGCGGACGAGGAGGCGGGCCCTGCGGCCGAGGAGGGCGAGGTCGCGGGCGCCGATGCGCCAGCGCGGACCGGTCAGGAGCCGCACCAGGGAGGCGTTCGCCCCCGGGTCCTGGAGGACTTCGCAGACGGCGACGAGGTCGGCGACCTCGGGGAGGTGCAGCAGTCCGGAGAGGCCGACGACCTCCACCGGGATGTCGCGGGCGACCAGCGCGGACTGGATCTCGGCGAAGTCCGTGGCCGTGCGGCACAGGACGGCGATCTCGCCGGGCGCCTTGCCGGTGCGGACGAGGTGGCCGATCGAGTCGGCGAGCCAGTCGATCTCCTCGGCGTGCGTGCGCAGCAGGGCGCAGCGCACCACGCCGTCCCGCTCGGCGCCCGGTGCGGGCCGGAGGGCCTCCACGCCCGCGTGCATGGCGCGCAGGGGCTCCGCGAGGCCGTTGGCGAGGTCGAGGAGGCGGCCGCCGCTGCGGCGGTTCTCGCTGAGGGCGTGGCGGGTGGCGGGGCGGCCGTCGGCGTACGCGAAGTGGTCGGGGAAGTCGTCGAGGTTGGCCACGGAGGCGCCGCGCCAGCCGTAGATGGCCTGGCAGGGGTCGCCGACCGCGGTCACCGGGTGGCCCGTGCCGCCGCCGAACAGGCCGGACAGGAGGATGCGCTGGGCGACCGACGTGTCCTGGTACTCGTCGAGGAGGACGACGCGGAATTCGTCCCGGAGGATCTCGCCGACCTCCGGGCGGGTGCGGGCCAGCGTCGCGGAGAGGGCGATCTGGTCACCGAAGTCGAGGAGGTCGCGGGAGCGCTTGGCCGCGCGGTAGTGGCCGACGAGCTCGGCCAGCTCCAGCCGGGCCGCGGCTGTCTCGGGGACCTTGCGCAGGTCGGCGTTGGTGAGCTTGGCGCCTTCCAGGGCCCGCAGCAGTTCGGTGTCGTACGCGCGGAGCCGCTCGGGCCCCACGAGGTGTTCGGCGAGCTCGCTGTCGAGGGCGAGGAGGTCGCTGACCAGGTCGGGGAAGGAGCGGGTCAGCGCGGGGTAGGGCCCCGGGGCCTCGCGCAGCACGCGTGCGGCGAGCTGGAAGCGGGTGGCGTCGGCGAGGAGGCGGGAGGTCGGCTCAAGGCCGATGCGCAGGCCGTGGTCGGTCAGGAGGCGGCCCGCGAAGGCGTGGTACGTCGAGATGACCGGCTCGCCCGGCGGGTTGTCCGGGTCGACCGCGTCGGGGTCGGTGACGCCCGCCCTGATCAGCGCCTGGCGCACGCGCTCGGCGAGCTCCCCCGCCGCCTTGTTCGTGAACGTCAGGCCGAGGACCTGCTCGGGGGCGACCTGGCCGGTGCCGACCAGCCACACCACGCGGGCGGCCATCACCGTCGTCTTCCCCGACCCCGCTCCGGCCACGATCACCTGCGGGGCGGGCGGCGCGGTGATGCAGGCCGTCTGCTCCGGGGTGAACGGGATGCCGAGGAGCTCTTTGAGCTGCTCGGGGTCGGTGATGCGAGGTGACACGTGAGAGAGGCTAGCGGTGGCCACTGACATCCGGGGCGGGCCCGGACGGGGGCGGCCACCGCCTGCTCGTGGGGCGCGTGGGTCAGGAACCGGAAGCGAGCTTCTCCGGGTCGACGACGTCCTTGGCCGGCGGGGCCTTCACGTCGACGGGCTTGCCGTAGTCGCCGAAGGTGACCGAGCCCGGGTCGTCGCTGCCCTTGTTCGTGACCTTCAGGAAGTAGGGCTTGCCCTCCATGGCGACGTAGAAGGTGGTGGTCTCCTTGCCCTTCTTCTGGGTGAGGACGGCGGCCTTCTTGCCGTCGACCTCGGAGTCGTCCTCACGCTTCAGGTTCTTGAGCTTGTCGGACTTGAACATGTCGTCCCGGTTGCAGACGCTGGCCTCCTTGGTGCCCGACTTCACCCAGCGGCCCTTGACCAGCTCGGCCGCGGCGCCACCGCCCTGGCCCTCCCAGAACTTGTCGTCGGCCTTGACGTACGAGACCTTTCCGACGGAGAGGAACTCGGCGGTGCCCGACTTCTGCGAGCCCATCGTGCCCTTGCAGTCACCGGACTCGGCGACGGCGAACTCGATGTTGCTCACCTCGCCCTTCTGCTTCATCTGCCCCTTCATCGTGAAGGAACCGGCGTCCTTGGAAGCCTTGGAGGCCTTGTCAGCGATCTTGTCGGCGCTCATCCCGTCGAAGGGGTCCTTGTCGCCGCCGTCGCTGCTGCAGCCGGTGACGCCGATGACGGCGGCGGCACACGCCGCGGCCACTGCCAGGAGCTTCCGGTTGGCTGCCATATACGCGCTTCTCCTCGAAAAGGTGCACCCTCAGCCGGTGCACAGCATGTCTTTACGGAGACTTTAGATTGCTTCCGGGAGTGCTGTGCCCCGGGGTGACGTGACGTGACAATGACCACGGGGTGACCACAGGGGCAACAGCCTGGTCACTCCACCACGTGACGGCCCTCCGGGCGTGCGCTGCACGAGGTCCGGAATGCGCAGTGCGTGCAGTGCTGGCCCGTGGTGGGTGTGAAGCGTTCGTCGAGGACCTTGCCCGCGGCCGTCGCCAGGAGGTCGCCGATCCACTCTCCGGAGAGGGCCTCCTGGGCCTGCACCTTCGGAAGGGTCTCGCCGCCGTTCTTCTTCGCGGCGCCCTGGCGCAGCTGCACCAGTTCGGCGCCGCCCGGCTCTGGGCGTACTCCTTCGAAGAGCTCGTCCGCGGCGCCCTCGCGGACCGCCAGCTGGTAGACGGCGAGCTGCGGGTGGCGGGCGACCTCGGCGGCGGTCGGGGCCTGCTTGCCGGTCTTGAAGTCGACTACGTAGGCACGGCCTTCCGTGTCCTGTTCGACGCGGTCCATGGAGCCCCGTACGCGTACTTCGTAGGGACCGGCTTCCAGGGTCACGTCGAAGTCGTGCTCGCTGGCGACAGGCGTGCGGCTCGCGCGGTCCATCACATGCCACTGGAGGAAGCGCTCCAGCGCCACGCGCGCGTGCTCCTTCTCCTGCGCCGACTTCCAGGGGGCGTCGAACGCGAGCGCGTCCCACACGGAGTCGAGGCGCTCCATGAGGACGGCGAGGTCGGCGGGGGTGCGCCCGGAGGCCACCTCGTCGGCCAGGACGTGCACCACGTTGCCGAAGCCCTGGGCGGCGGTCGCCGGGGCGTCCGCCTTCACCTCGCGGCCGAGGAACCACTGTAGGGAGCACGTGTTGGCGAGCTGGTCGAGTGCGCTGCCGGAGAGCACGACAGGCTTGTCGCGGTCCCTCAGGGGGACCTCGCTCGCCGTCGGTTCGTACATGCCCCACCAGCGGTAGGGGTGCGCGGCCGGCACCAGGGGGCGGCCGTCGGCGTCGCTGAGCGCCGCGAGGCGGGCCAGGCGCTGGGCCGCCGCCTCGCGCAGGGTCTCCGAGACCCGCGGGTCGACCGTGGTGGCGCGCAGCTCGGCGACGAGTGCGGCGACGGACAGGGGGCGGCGCGGGCGGCCCGTTATGTCCTTCGGCTCGACGCCGAGTTCGGTGAGGAAACGAGAAGGCTGGTCGCCGTCGTCCGCCGGTGCCTTCACCGCTGTCACGACGAGGCGTTCACGCGCGCGCGTGGCGGCCACGTAGAACAAACGGCGCTCTTCGGAGAGGAGCGCCCCGGGCGTCAGCGGTTCGGCGAGGCCGTCCCGGCCGATGCGGTCGGCCTCCAGGAGGGAGCCGCGGCGGCGCAGGTCGGGCCAGAGGCCTTCCTGGACGCCCGCGACCACGACGAGCCGCCACTCCAGGCCCTTGGAGCGGTGCGCCGTCATCAGCCGTACGGCATCGGGGCGTGCCGCCCGGCGCGTGAGGGTGTCCGCGGCGATGTCCTGCGCCTCGGTCTCCTCCAGGAAGTTCAGGGCGCCGCGGCCGCCCGTGCGCTCCTCCGCGCGGGCCGCCGCGGCGAACAGGGCGCACACCGCGTCGAGGTCGCGGTCGGCGTTGCGGCCGGCCGCGCCGCCGCGGCGCGCGGTGCGCTCCAGGCGCGTGGGCCAGGGCGTGCCGTCCCACAGCTCCCACAGCGCCTCCTCGGCGGTGCCGCCGCCCGCGAGGCGCTCACGGGCCTTGCGGAGCAGCGCGCCGAGCCGCTGGGCCCCTCGGGCGTACGTCGGATCGTGCGCGACGAGCCGCTCCGGCTCGGCGAGGGCGCGGGCGAGGAGTTCGTCGGAGGGCGGCGGCAGGTGGTTGCCCGCCGCACGCTCCTCCTCGCGCAGGGCGCGGCCCAGCCGGCGCAGGTCGGCCGCGTCCATGCCGGCCAGGGGGGAGGTGAGCAGGGCAAGCGCGGTCTCGGTGTCGAGCCAGGCGGGGGTGGTGGGTTCGGTGCCGGGCGCGGCTTGCGCGTCGGGCGCGGGGGCTTCCGCGCCCAGGGTGGCGCCTTCCGCGCTCTCCGGAGCAGCCGCCTCCGCCTCGGCAGCAGCCGTCGCTGTATCAGCCACCCCCGAATCAACCGTCTCCGAAACAACCGCCGTCGCCACCACCCGCAGCGCCGTCAGCAATGGTGTCACCGCCGGCTCGTGGCGCAGGGCGATGTCGTCGCCGTCGATCTCCAGGGGGACGCCGGCCGCGCTGAGGCTGCGGCGCACCGCGGGGATCGTGCGGGCGCCCGCCCGGACCAGGACCGCCATCTCTCCCCAGGGGACACCGTCCTCCAGGTGCGCGCGGCGCAGGATGTCCGCGATGTTGTCGAGCTCCGTGCCGGCGGTCGGGTACGTGTACACCTCGACGCCGCCGCCGTCCCTGACCGGCGACAGCTCCCGGTGGGCCCGTACCTTCTCCGCAGGCAGCCGGGTCAACGGCATGCGCCGGGTGAGCAGTCGCGTGGCCGCGAGGAGCTGTGCGCCCGACCGGCGGGACGTCGTCAGGACCGCGACCGGCGCCGGGCTGCCGTCCGCGCGCGGGAAGGCGTGCGGGAACTCCAGGATGCCGTTCACATCGGCGCCCCGGAACGTGTAGATCGACTGGTCCGGGTCGCCGAAGGCGACGAGGGTGCGTCCGCCGCCGGCCAGCGCGTGCAGCAGCCGTACCTGCGCCGGGTCGGTGTCCTGGTACTCGTCCACGAAGACCGCGTCGTACTGCCCGCCGAGCGCCCGCGCCGCCTCGGGGCGGCGCGCGAGCAGCACCGCGCGGTGCACCAGTTCCGCGTAGTCGAGCACTCCTTGCAGGTCGAGCACGTCCAGGTACTCGGCGAGGAAGGCCGCCGCCGCCCCCCAGTCGGGCCGTCCGCTGCGGCGGGCGAAGGCGTCCAGGGCGTCCGGGCCGAGGCCCAGCTCGCGGCTGCGGGCGAGGACCGCGCGGACCTCGTCGGCGAAGCCGCGGGTGGTGAGACAGGCACGCAGCTCGTCCGGCCAGCGGATGTGACCGTGGCCCTCCTGCGCGAGGTCGATCTGGCCGGCGAGCAGTTCGCGTACCGCCACGTCCTGTTCGGGGCCCGACAGGAGGCGCAGCGGCTCCACGAACAGCTCGGCGTCCTGATGGGCGCGGACGAGGGCGTAGCAGAAGGAGTGGAACGTGGTGGCCTGGGGGGCGTTCGCCGCCCCTATGCGCAGCGCCATGCGGTCGCGCAGCTCCACCGCGGCCTTGCGGCTGAAGGTGAGCACCAGGATCCGCGCGGGGTCGCCGCCCTCGGCGACACGCGCGGCGACGGCCTCCACAAGGGTGGTCGTCTTGCCCGTGCCGGGCCCCGCCAGGACCAGCAGCGGTCCCTGCTTGTGGTCAACCACACCCCGCTGACCTGCGTCCAAGCGAGGGGGATCCATCGGGGCCGGCGGTGTGCGCACCAGTCGGTAGACGTCCCGGGTCCCCTGTCGTACCGGGTGGTGCGACGGGTGCCGGATGTGCCGAGTGGAAGAGGGGGAACTCACGTGGGTCGCCGGTCCTGGTGGGTGTGCTGGTCGATGAGCGGCTGCGCGGTGGCCGCGGGGTGAAGGGGACGCGTGCTGTCGACGCTACGCCAGTGGGCGCGGAGGACGCGTGGCTTCCCCCGTACGGGCCACCGGTCCCCCGCATGGCCACCGGATGCCGGAAGCTGTCAGGTGTGAGCCTCCGGAGCCGGCGGAACCCGCGGGCATGTGTGACCAACGGCATCGCCCCCGGCCGCGCCGCCGGCCACGCCCCCGGCGACGTCGTCTGCCACGCCCCCAGCGGCATCCTCACCCCCGCCGCCGTCCCACCGGGCCCTGCGCATGTCGAGCTTCGGAACGTGCCCCTGGGCGGCGCGCGACGCCTGTCGCAGCGGTGTGCCCTCCTCGTGGTACCGCTCCAGGGCCCGCAGCTCGTGCCCGGGCAGCAGCACGCCGTCCGAGCGCACCACGCGCCACCACGGAACGCCTCCTCCGTAGAGGGCCATCACGCGTCCGACCTGGCGGGGGCCGCCCTCCTCCAGCCACTCGGCCACGTCCCCGTAGGTCATCACCCGACCCGGAGGGATCAGTTCCGCGACCTCCAGGACCCGTTCCGCGTACTCCGGCAACTCGCTCATCCGGACCATCCTGCCGTACCCCACCGACACGGTGACAGGCTCGGCACAGAGCGTGCCGCGGCCCGCGCGGCAGGGCGCAAAGTGTCGTTTCGTGACCACTTCGCAGCCTCGCGTTGCCCCCTGATGCCTCCCTCCACGAGCAGGACATGCCACCATCGTGCGGGCGGTGACTGGTGATACGAGATCAAGAAGAGACGACGGAGCGGCAGGGCGTGCATCCCGATAAGAAGGCGGGCACCTCTGCGTCCGAGTCACACCCGGACACCGGTGAGACCGCCCTGACCAGCGAGAACGACGGGGAGCAAGGCGTCGGACACGGCGTCGGTGACGACCTCGGCCAGGGGTCCGACGGCGCCGGATCCGGGGCGCACAGCGACCGCGTCGCCGGGGACGAACCGCTCCTCGCCGCGCGCGTGCACCGCCCCTCCGACCTCATGCGGCTCCTCGTCGGCGTCCTCGCCATCGCGGTGCTCCTGGCCATCGCCGCGTTCGCACACGGCACGACGTCCGGGCTCGAACAGGACATCGACAAGGGCACGGAGCAGGCGCCCGATCTGCTGATCAAGGTCGCAGGACTGGTCGCCAGCATCGGTGTGCTGCTCGTGCCCGTGGCGTTCGCCATCGAGCGGCTGATCAAACGGGACGGGCTCCGCATCGCGGACGGTGTGCTGGCCGCCGTGCTCGCGCACGGTGTGACGCTGGCCACCGACCTCTGGGTCGCGAAGGCCGCCCCCGGCTCCATCCAGGACGCGCTGACCAAGCCGTCCCCGGCCGACCTCCACGCGTTCACCGACCCGGTGCACGGCTATCTCGCGCCGGTCATCGCGTACATGACGGCCGTGGGCATGTCCCGCAGGCCGCGCTGGCGCCTGGTGCTGTTCGTGGTGCTGCTGCTCGACGCGTTCACGATGCTCGTCACCGGCTACACGACGCCGTTCTCGATCATCCTCACGGTGCTCATCGGCTGGGCCGTGGCGTACGGGACGCTCTACGCGGTCGGCTCGCCGAACGTACGTCCAACCGGGCAGACCCTGCTCGTGGGCCTGCGGCACGTCGGCTTCCGCCCCGTGAGCGCCGCCCGCGAGGAGGCGCCGGACAGCGACCACGGCGACCGGGGCCGACGCTATTTCGTCACCCTGGAGGACGGCCCGCCCCTCGACGTCACGGTCATCGACCGCGAGCAGCAGGCACAGGGCTTCTTCTACCGCGTCTGGCGCAGGCTCACCCTGCGGGGCATCACCCAGCGGCGCAGCCTTCAGTCGCTGCGCCAGGCCCTGGAGCAGGAGGCCCTGCTCGCGTACGCGGCCATCGCGGCCGGTGCGAACGCGCCCAAGCTGATCGCCACCTCCGAGCTCGGCCCCGACGCCGTGATGCTCGTCTACGAGCACACGGGCGGCCGCTCCCTGGACTCCCTGCCGGACGAGGCCATCACCGACGAACTGCTGTGCGACACCTGGCGGCAGGTGCAGGCGTTGCAGTCCCGTCGTATCGCGCACCGCAGACTCGCGGGCGACGCGATTCTGGTGGATCGTTCCGGCACCGTGATCCTCACGGACCTGCGCGGCGGCGAGATCGCCGCGGGCGACCTGGTCCTGCGCATCGACATCGCCCAGCTCCTGACCGCCCTCGGCCTGCGGGTGGGCGCCGAGCGGGCGGTCGCCGCCGCCGTCGAGGTCCTCGGCCCGGACGCGGTCGCCGACTGCCTGCCGCTGTTGCAGCCCATCGCCCTGACCCGCTCCACCCGCTCCACGCTGGCCAGGCTGGCCCGGGAACGGTCCCAGCGCGAGCGCGAGGCCGTCCTGGAGGCCTCCCGCAAGTCCCGGCAGCACGTGCGCGCGCAGGTCGCCGCGGACGGCCAGTCGGACAAGCAGGCCCAGAAGCAGGAGAAGCAGGCGGCCAAGCAGGAGCGGCAGGCCGAGAAGCAGGCCATAGACGACGCCCTGGAACAGGCCCGCGAGGAGGATCTGCTCACCCAGATCCGGCACCAGGTGCTGCTCATCCGCCCGACGGCACCGGTCGAGCCCGCGCAGCTGGAGCGGATCAGGCCGCGCACGCTGATCAGTTTCATCGCCGGTGCCATCGGCGCGTACTTCCTGCTGTCGCAGCTCACGCACGTCGAATTCGGCACCCTCTTCCAGGAGGCGGAGTGGGGCTGGGTGGCGGCGGCCGTGGGCTTCTCCGCGCTGAGCTACTTCGCGGCGGCGATGAGCCTGCTCGGCTTCGTGCCGGAGCGGGTGCCGTTCCTGCGGGCGGTGGCGGCGCAGGTCGCCGGCTCGTTCGTGAAGATCGTGGCGCCCGCGGCGGTCGGCGGTGTCGCGCTGAACACCCGGTTCCTCCAGCGGTCGGGGGTGCGCTCGGGGCTCGCGGTGGCGAGCGTCGGCGCCTCGCAGCTCTTCGGGCTCGGTTCGCACATCCTGCTGCTGCTGATCTTCGGCTATCTGACGGGAACGGAGAAGACGCCGTCGTTCACGCCGTCCCGTACCGTCATCGCCGGTCTGCTGTCGGTCGCGGTCCTCGTCCTCGTGGTGACGGCCATCCCGTTCCTGCGGAAATTCGTCGTCACGCGCGTGCGGTCGCTTTTCGCCGGTGTCGTGCCCCGCATGCTGGACGTGCTGCAACGGCCGCAGAAGCTGCTCACCGGCATCGGCGGGATGCTGCTGCTCACCCTGATGTTCGTGCTCTGTCTGGACGCTTCGGTGCGGGCCTTCGGCAACGAACAGATGACGTCGCTGAGCCTCGCGAGCGTCGCGGTCGTCTTCCTCGCGGGCAACGCCCTGGGGTCGGCGGCGCCTACTCCCGGAGGCGTGGGCGCGGTCGAGGCGACGCTGACCCTCGGTCTGATCGCGGTGGGTGTCCCCAAGGACGTGGCGGCGCCCGCGGTGCTGCTCTACCGGCTCCTGACACTGTGGCTGCCGGTGCTTCCTGGGTGGCTGTTCTTCAACCACCTGACAAGGAAGGGGCTGCTCTGACCCTGCGGGCTGTCCCCGAGGGTGCAGAGCCTCCGGGCTGTGGCTGATTTCTCACCCACACGGCCCGCGCCCCGAGCGTCCCGCCGGGTCCCCCTTCAGGATGAGCACATGCCCACACAGTCCCAGCCGCGCGCCACCGCTCTGGCCGCCGCCACCCTGCTTCTGTCCGCCACGCTCGCGGCGTGCGGCGGCGGCGATTCCAAGGACGAGGACCTGTCGGCTCAGAAGCTGAGCTGGAAGGACTGCCCCGCGCCCGCCGCCTCCGAGGGCGGCGGTGACGCCCCGTCGCCGCTGCCGGGCGGCGCCAAGTGGCAGTGCGCCACCATGAAGGCGCCTCTCGACTGGGCGAAGCCCAAGGGCGACACGATCGACATCGCGCTGATCAAGGCGGCGACGAGCGGCGACAAGGGGGACCGCATCGGGTCCCTCGTCTTCAACTTCGGTGGCCCCGGCGGCTCGGGCATCACCACGCTGCCCGCCTTCGGCGAGGACTACGCCAAGCTGCGCACCCGCTACGACCTGGTGAGTTTCGACCCGCGCGGCGTCGGCCGCAGCGCGGGCATCGAGTGCAAGGACGACGACGCGCTCGACGCGTACTTCCAGCAGGACTCCACGCCGGACGACGACGCCGAGAAGAAGAAGCTCGTCGACAGCGTGAAGGACTTCAACAACGGCTGCGAGAAGAACGCCGGCAAGACGCTCCCGCACGTCCGCACCATCGACGCGGCCCGCGACATGGACTTGATGCGCCAGGTGCTCGGCGACGACAAGCTGCACTACTTCGGCATCTCGTACGGCACCGAACTCGGCGGCGTCTACGCACACTTGTTCCCGAAGAAGGTGGGCCGGGCCGTCTTCGACGCGGTCGTCGACCCCACGCAGGACGCCGAACAGGGCTCGCTCGGGCAGGCCGAGGGTTTCCAGCTGGCGCTCGACAACTTCGCGAAGGACTGCACGTCCCAGGAGGCGGACTGCCCCGTCGGGGACACGGAGAAGGACGTCAAGGAGCGGATCGCGAAGCTCCTGAAGGACCTGGACAGCAAGCCGATCTCCGGCCTGCCGCCCCGCGAACTGACGCAGGCCGCCGCGATGAACGGCATCGCACAGGCCCTGTACTCCAAAGATTTTTGGCCATACCTCACCCAGGGCCTCGAAGAGGCCTACGAGGGCGACGGCAAGATCCTGATGGCACTCTCCGACTCGATGAACGGGCGGAGCGAGGACGGCGAGTACAACAACATCCAGTCCGCCAACGTCGCCATCAACTGCGCGGACGACAAGGCGCGTTACAGCACGGAGTACGTCGAGAAGAAGCTGCCCGAGTTCCGCAAGGCCTCACCGCTGTTCGGCGACTATCTGGCGTGGGGCATGGTCGGATGCACCGACTGGGCGGTCGAGGGCCAGGCCGACCACCCCGACGTGAGCGCGCAGGGCGCCCCGCCCGTCGTCGTCATCGGCAACACCGGCGACCCGGCCACGCCGTACGAGGGCGCCCGCAAGATGGCGCGGGCGCTCGGCGAGGGCGTCGGCGTCGAGCTGACGTACAAGGGCCAGGGGCACGGGGCGTACGACAGCAAGAACAAGTGCGTGCGGGACGCCGTGGACGGCTATCTGCTGAAGGGGACGGTTCCGAAGGCGGGAACGGTCTGCTCCTGAGCGCTCGGGAGCACGCAGCGGGCGGGCCCGCCGAGCGTTGGCACAGGCCCCGCCTACTATGGCCTGAACTGTCTTCCAAGGGGGGAAGCGCTTCTATGCAGCGTTTTGTACGGTCCGCGGCCCTGGCCGCCGCGGGAGTGCTGGTGGCGGGCCTGGCCGCCGGCTGTGGCTCGTCCGACGACGGCGAGGACGGCGGGGACCGGAGCGACGGAAAGGGCCCCTCGGCGACCGCTCCCGAGCCGCGGCCGAAGCCGGATCCCTCCTCCACCCTGCCCGCCTCGCTGACCTCCCAGAAGCTGGACTGGCGCCGCTGCGAGGCGCCCGAGGGAGGCAGCGCCCCGGGAGCCGAGTGGCAGTGCTCGACGCTCAAGGTCCCCTTGGACTACGGCAAGCCGGACGGCGAGACGATAGGCATCGCCCTGATCCGCGCCAGGAGCACGGGCAAGGGCGACCGCATCGGCTCCCTCCTCTTCAACTTCGGTGGGCCCGGCGGGTCGGGTGTCTCCGGCCTCCCCTCCTTCGCGGACTCGTACGACGCGCTGCGCGAGCGGTACGACCTGGTGAGCTTCGACCCGCGCGGCGTCGCGGCCAGCGAGGGCGTGCGCTGCCGCGACGACAGGGCGACGCAGGCCGCCGAGAAGAAGGTCGACCTCACACCGGACACCCCGGCCGAGGAGAAGGCCTACTTCAAGGACGCGGCGGACTTCGGCGCGGGCTGCGCGCGGGGCTCGAAGAAGCTCATCGAGCACATCTCGACGGAGGACGCGGCCCGTGACATGGACGTCATGCGCCAGGTCCTCGGCGACGAGAAGCTGCACTACTTCGGCGTCTCGTACGGCACGGAACTCGGCGGCGTCTACGCCCACTTGTTCCCGAAGAAGGTGGGCCGCGCCGTCTTCGACGCGGTCGTCGACCCGAGCGCGGACTCGATCGGCCACGCGGAGAACCAGGCGAGGGGCTTCCAGCGCGCCCTCGACAACTACTTCACGTCCCGCGGCCAGGACCCGAAGGCGGGCTCCGCGAAGATAGAGAAGCTGTTCGACCGCCTGGACGCCGAGCCGATGCGCGCCTCGGGCGACCGGAAGCTCACCGAGTCGCTCGCGCACACCGGCATCCTGGTCACCCTCTACAGCAAGCAGACCTGGCCCGCGCTCACCCGCGGTCTGGAGGACGCCGAGAAGGGCGACGGCTCGGCACTGCTCCAGCTCGCCGACGCGTACAACGAACGCGACGCCTCGGGCCGCTACAGCACGCAGGGCCACTCCCAGCGGGCTATCTCCTGCCTGGACGCCAAGGCGCGGACCACTCCGGCGGAGGCGAAGAAGCGCCTGGACCGGTTCCGCGGGATATCGCCGGTCTTCGGGGAGTTCCTTGGCTGGGACACGGCGGGCTGGTGCCACGAGTGGCCGGTGGCCGGGCTGCACGACTCCCCCGAGGTGAGCGCGCCCGGCGCCGCCCCGATCCTCGTCGTCGGCAACACCGGCGACCCCGCGACGCCCTACGAGGGCGCCCGCAAGATGGCGGACGAGCTCGGCAAGGGCGTCGGCGTCCACCTGACCTGGAAGGGCGAGGGCCACGGGGCGTACGGCAACGGCAGCGACTGCGTGGACGGCGCGATCGACACGTATCTGCTGGACGGCAGGGCCCCGAAGGACGGCAAGGTCTGCGCGTCCTGAGAGCCGGACACGCGGACGGGCCCGCACCTGCGAAGGTGCGGGCCCGTCTCCGTCCAGGCGCTGCGCCTAGTAGACCGGCTTCTCCGGCTCGATCTGGTTGACCCAGCCGATGACACCGCCGCCGAGGTGCACCGCGTCCGCGAAGCCCGCGGACTTCAGGACCGCGAGGACTTCCGCACTGCGGACACCCGTCTTGCAATGCAGGACGATTTTCTTGTCCTGCGGGAGGTCCTGGAGGGCGGTGCCCATCAGGAACTCGTTCTTCGGGATCAGCTTGGCGCCGGGGATCGAGACGATCTCGTACTCGTTCTGCTCGCGGACGTCGATGATCTCGATCTTCTCGTCCGCGTCGATCCACTCCTTGAGCTGCTTGGGAGTGATCGTCGAACCGGCCGCCGCCTCCTGGGCCTCCTCGGACACGACGCCGCAGAAGGCCTCGTAGTCGATGAGCTCGGTGACGGTGGGGTTCTCGCCGCAGACCGCGCAGTCGGGGTCCTTGCGGACCTTGACCTGGCGGTACTGCATCTCCAGGGCGTCGTAGATCATCAGGCGGCCGACGAGCGGCTCGCCGATGCCCGCGAGGAGCTTGATGGCCTCGTTGACCTGGATGGAGCCGATCGACGCGCACAGCACGCCGAGCACGCCGCCCTCGGCGCAGGAGGGGACCATGCCGGGCGGCGGGGGCTCCGGGTAGAGGCAGCGGTAGCACGGACCGTGCTCGCTCCAGAAGACGGAGGCCTGGCCGTCGAAGCGGTAGATGGAGCCCCACACGTACGGCTTGTTGAGGAGCACGCACGCGTCGTTGACCAGGTAACGCGTGGCGAAGTTGTCCGTGCCGTCGACGATCAGGTCGTACTGGCCGAAGATGTCCATCACGTTGTCGGCCTCGAGCCGCTCTTCGTGCAGGACCACGTTCACGTACGGGTTGATGCCGAGGACCGAGTCCTTGGCGGACTCCGCCTTGGAGCGGCCGATGTCCGCCTGGCTGTGGATGATCTGGCGCTGGAGGTTGGACTCGTCGACCTCGTCGAACTCGACGATGCCGAGCGTGCCGACACCGGCCGCGGCCAGGTACATCAGCGCCGGCGACCCGAGGCCACCGGCGCCGACACACAGCACCTTGGCGTTCTTCAGCCGCTTCTGCCCGTCCATCCCGACGTCGGGGATGATCAGGTGGCGGGAGTACCTGCGAACCTCATCGACGGTGAGCTCGGATGCGGGCTCGACCAGGGGTGGCAGCGACACGGGGACTCCGTTGGTCGGTAATGCGGAACGGTTGTTCTGCAAGTAACACTGCCACGCCCTTCTTCATTCCGAGACACCTGTTCCGATACGCGAGACGATTTCGTCCCAGTAACCGGGCATGGACTCCCAGGGGTCGCCCGGACCGCCGCCGTCCACGCGGTCCGTGAAGTAGATCGTCGAGGCGCCCTGCCAGCGTGCGATGCGCAGCGCCTCGTCGAGGTGGCCGCGCGGCATGCCGTGCACGAAGTGGCAGAAGTGCTCGGGCGGGTAGTCGGCGGTCCACTCGGCCACCTGTGACCAGCGGTAGTCGCTCCACGGGCCGGAGAAGGTCACCAACTGGTCGCCCGTCTCGGCGTATCCGGGGTACGGATGGGTGCCGTGGCCGAGCACGATGTGCGCGTCGTCGATCAGGGCTCGCAGGGTCGCGACCGTCCTGCGCACCTCCGGGAGCGCGGCCCGTTCCGTCGGGCAGCGGTCCAGGGAGAAGCCGTCGACCTGGTACCAGTCGAGGTAGCGGTGCGCGTCGGAGACCAGCTCTCCGAAGCAGCGGGCGCCGTACGTCGTGTCGAGGTGCCCGAGCACCCGGACGCCCGCGTTCCGCAGCCGGCCCGCCGCCTCCAGGCAGTGCGGGTCGGGCCGCTCGCCCGGACCGTTCGCCACATTGAGGACGACCCACTTCAAAGGGGTGCCCGGCCGGGTGATCCTGGACCATTCGCCGGGGGCGACGAGCGGGTGGGCGAGGCCGGGAATGCCGAAGCCGACGCGTACCTCGGTGCTCGCGGTGTTCCTGGTGGTTCTGGTCAGATGCGGCATGCGGCCTCCATCCAGATGTCGGCGAGTGACTCTTCGAGGTTGATGCGGGGCCGCCAGCCGAGCCGGTCGCGCGCGGTGCGCACGTCGGCCTGCTGCCAGCTGCCGCAGCCGTCCGGGTAGGGGTACGCGGCAGCGGCCGGCAGCCCGTGCTCGGATTCGCCGCGGGGGTGCCCGATGGATGTCCGCATGGGCACTTGGTCGAGCTCGTGCAGCGTTCCGCCGTATCCGGCGACGCGGGCCAGCACGGCGGCGGCGTCCCGCAGGCGCACGGCCCGGCCCGCGCCGATGTTCACGACGCCCTGCGCGGCGGAGAGCGAGGCGGCGTGCACGGCGCGCGCCACGTCGCGTACGTCGACGAAGTCCCGCTGCACGCCGAGCCCGCCGAGCTTGAGCTCGCCGTCCCCCGCCTGCATGGCGCGCCGCATGGCCTCCGCGAGCCGCCCGAGGGGCGATCCGGCGGGCGTGCCGGGCCCGGCGGGCGAGAAGACCCGCAGGACGACGGCGTCGAGCCCGGAGCCGAGGACCAGCTCGGTGGCGGCCAGCTTGCTGACGCCGTAGGGCCCGCCGGGCCGCGGCACCGCGTCCTCGGCCGTCGAGGAGCCCGGCTGGCTCGGCCCGTACTCCGCGCCGCAGCCCAGCTGCACGAGGCGCGCCCCGCAGCCGCTGCGCCGCAGGGCCTCGCAGATGGTGGCGACGGCGACGGTGTTGTGCCGGGTCAGGTCGCGGGCGCCGCCCCTGGTCGCGCCGGCGCAGTTGATGACGACGCCCGGGTGCACGGCGTCCAGGAAGCGCGTGAGCGCGCCGGGGCTTCCGCTGGCGAGGTCGAACCGTACGTCCGAGTCGTCGCCGCGGCCGAGTGCGGTGAGCTGCACCGCCGGGTCGGCGAGCAGCCGGTCGGCGACGAACCGGCCGAGGTATCCGTTGGCTCCGATCAGCAGCACCCTCATCGGGCGCCTCCCTGGGTGGCCGCTCGGTGGCGGAGACGGCTGCGGGTGGTCATCTGTCTTTCTCCTTCGGGAGGGTTGCCGTGGTGCACGGGGTCGGGCCCGCGGTGTCGGCCCCGCGGGAGAGTGGTCTCGGTGGTCTTGGTGGTCTCGCCGGCCGTGCCGGTCTGTGGGTGGTGGCTCACGGCGCGGCACGGGAGCCGGCGTGCGCGGAGGCCAGGGTCAGGGTCCTGGCCGCGTGGGCCAGGAGGACGAGGGCGGCGGCACCGCAGGCGGCGGCCGGTACGACGCCGGGGCCCCACGCGTCGACGGCGCCCGTGACCGGCAGGGCCAACGCGTCGCAGCCGGGCAGCCGGCCCGCGAACACCAGGGCCAAGGCGGCCGCTTCGAAGGTGCCTGCGGCGCCGAGCAGCAGGGCGGGGGCGCGGCTGAAGCCGTGGACGCCGAGCAGCCGCGCGAGCAGCAGGAGCGCTCCGAGGGCGGCGGCCCCGACGAAGGCGGGCACCCCGCCGCCCGGGCCGGCGCTCAGGCCGGCGCTCAAGCCGGCGCTCGGGCCGGTGCCCTGGTCGGTGCCTGCGCCGGCCGCGCCGCCGAGCAGCGCGTGTGCCAGCGCGAGCAGCGCCACGAGCGCCCCCTGGAAGAGGGCGAACACGCCGCACAGCAGCGGCCGCACGGAGGCGGCGAAGTCGTCGAGCCCGCGGCTGGCGGCGAGCCGTGCCGCGGCCCGTACCGCGAAGAGGCGGGCGCACCAGATCGCGGGCGCGACGGCCAGGGCGAGACCGAGGAGCGCGGCGAACGCCGGGTCCCAGAGGTCACCGGGCCCGCCCGGTCCGCCCGATCCACCCGGTCCGCCCTGCCCACTTGGTCCGCCCGCCACGACACCCGCGAGCAGCCCGTCGCCGAGCAGGGCGTACGCGAGGAGCCAGCACATCCACGCGCGCGTGGCCCGCGGTTGGCGGACGACGGTCCGCAACGGCCCGTGCCGCAGGGCGATGTGCAGGGCCACGCCCACGGCGAGCGCCCCGAGGGGCGCGATCACATACCGCGCGCTCCCCTCACCGATGCCCCCGATGCCGAGCGCGGCCACGGATGCCGCGCATACGGCGCCGGGCAGCAAGGCGAACAGGGCCCAGCCGCGCGGCACTTCGGGCGCCCGGTGCGCGCGGCCGCCCGCACCCGCGCCCTCGCTGGTCGTGCCCTCGCTCTCCGCGTGCGGAACGCGCGCGTACATCTCCTCGGCCAGCGCGAACACGTCGCGGTGCCGGAAGCGGGCGGCCGCGCGGTCGGTGATGCCGTGCTCCTCCAGGCCCGCCGCGATCTCCAGCGGGTCGACGGCGCGCTCGCACAGCTCGCGGTGGCGGTGCATGAGGGCCTTCACGGGGTCGGCGGTGGCGCGGCTGCCGTGGCTGCCGTGTCCACCCCTGCGTCCGCCCTTGCCGCGCGCGTCCCAGCCGCTGTCGCCGTCATCGCAGGTGGCGCCCCCGGCGTCGCTGTCGCTCAGGCCCACGCCGTCTCGTCGCTGCGCGCGACTCGGCTGCATACGGCTCGGCTGGACGCGACTCATACGGGTCGTACGGCTCATACGGCGGCCTCCCTCAACTCCGCGCCCGGCGCGGCGCCTTCCGGCGTGTCCCCTTCCGGCGCGGCCTCTTCCGGCACGGCCCAGCTCGGTACACCGCCGCCCTCGGCCCCCGGCTCCGCACCGGCCGTCCGGCCCGCCGCGACCGCCCACCGCCCCGGGAGATACGCCTCCGCCGGGTTCGCGAACGGCACCGGCTCGCCCGCCTCGTCCACCGCGTCCCTGCGCACCGGGCAGTGCGAGACGATCTCCAGGTAAATGCTTCGGAGCGCCGCGACGTTCTGCTCGACGGTGAAGAGTTCGAGGGCCCGCGCCCGCGCCGCCGCGCCCAGGCGCGCACGGCGCTCGGGGTCGCGCAGCAGCGTCACGCACGCCGCCGCGAGCGCCCGCGGATCGCGCGGCGGTACGACGAGTCCCGTGCCGCCGATGACCTCGGCCACCGCGCCGACGTCCGTCGAGACGGTCGCGCGCCCGCAGAGCATCGCCTCGACCAGGCCGTCCGGGAAGCCCTCGAAGACGCTCGACAGGACGACGACGCCCGCGGAGGCGTACGCGTCGGTGAGTCCGGACGCCTGCTCGAAGGAGACGGGGTTCTCCCCCGCGGAGTGCGCGCCCGGCGCCTCGTCGGGGAAGAGCTCGGCGGCGAGGGCCCGGCAGTGTGCGTCGTACGCCTGGGCCTCGGGCCCTTCCGCGGGGGCGCCGACGATCCGCAGGCGCACCCCGGGCACCTCCTCGCGGATCTCCCGGAAGGCGTGGAGCAGTGAGACCAGGTCCTTGGCGGGCTCGATGCGGCCGGCCCACAGCAGCGTGCCGGGGCCGGCGGCGCAGTCGTCATAGCCGCCCTCTCCGATCTCCGAGAAGGGGGCGGCCTCCGTGCCGGGGTAGACGGTGCGCAGCTTGGCGCGGTCGGCGCCGCGGCGCTCCTGCCAGCGCCGGGCGTGGCCGTCGCCGGGGGTGACGAGCGTGGCCCCGCGGTACACCTCGGCGGCGAGGAGGCCGTGGAAGGAGGCGAGCAGCGCGCGGGCCGGCGCGCTGAGCTCCGCGTCGCCCGCGGCGAGGTGGCGCGCCCGGGGCCGCGCGCCGTACTCGGTGACGAGTAACGGCACGCCGGCGAAGTGCCCGGCCAGCAGTCCCGGCAGCGCCGCGGTGCCGCCGGACGTCGCGTGGCAGAGGTCGACGGCACCGAGGCCGTCGGCCCCGTACCAGTCGAGGGAGAGCGGCCGCAGGGCGCGCTCGATCAGGCCCGCGACGGTGAGCAGGTCGGGCAGCCGTGCGGCGTGGGCGGCGCGCAGCGCGCCGGGCGCGCGGCACGCGCTCTCCAGCGCGCGGACGGCGGTTTCGGAACGCAGCGCGCCGGCCAGTCCGCCCTGGTCACGGGCGAGTTCGGCGAGCCCGTACAGAGCGTTGCCGAAACGGTCCGCCATATCACCGCGCCCACCTCCGGGGCTGCCCGCCACATCGTTGCGCCGGTCTCCCGGACCCTCGGCCATACCGCCGCGCCCGCCCCCCGAGCCGCCCGCCGCATCACCGCACCCGCCTCCCGAGCCCCCCACCGCATGGCCGGAGCTCCCCGCCCCGCCCTGCCCGCCCAGACACACCGCCCCCACCAGCTCCCCGAAGCACTCGGCGAACCTGCGCCGTGCGCGCCGTCCGCGACCGCCGCGGGGCCCCGCGGCACGGAGCGCCTCGTCGTCGACGGTCCACAGCGGCGCCGTGCGCACCCGGGCGACGTGCGGCGGGAGTTCGACCAGACCCCGCGCCTCCTGCCGCTCGCCGCGGCTGAGCGCGTAGATGTCGAACTCGTGCTGTCCGAGCCCACGGACGAGCCGGTCGCACCAGAGCCCCGCCTCACCGCTCACATACGGATAGCCACCCTCCGTAAGCAGTCCGACGCGCACGAGCGCACCCCCGATCTCCCGTTCGGTGAGCCGCCGTTGGGCCGGCGGCTAGCAGCGGGACGAACGTATGCGGTCATGCAGGTGGCGGGGGGGGGGGGGGGGGGGTGTGCCACCCGAAAGAGGGGAAGGGGGGGAATTTTTTGTTACGGGGGGGGTTTTTTCG
>NZ_JBVICF010000008.1:318138-437339 GCF_055572995.1 Streptomyces sp. NPDC030245
GAGGGGGCAACCCCCGGCTCTCGTGGGGGGGGGGGGGGGGGGGGGGGGGGGGGGGGGGGGGGGTGGGGGGGGTGGGGGGGGGGGGGGGGGGGGGGGGGGGTTTTCCCCCCCCCCCACCAGAAGGGGTGAACGGCAGTAACTTTCTCGCGCCGGTAGCGTTCCGTCGCGCTATAGGTGCCCGAAAGCCCCTTTTTCGTCACGGAGGGTCAGGCCGAGGGTCAGGCCGCGGCCAGCTCCCTGCGGGCCTCGCGGCGCCGCGCCGCCGCCTCCGGGTCGAGCGCGGGGACGGCGGCGAGCAGCCGTCGCGTGTACGGGTGCCGCGGAGAGCCGTAGACCTCCGCCACGGGCCCGTACTCGACGATCCTTCCTTGCCGCATCACCGCGACCCGGTCGCTGACCTGCCGCACCACGGCCAGGTCGTGCGCGACGAAGACAAGCGCGAGCCCCAGCTCCCGCTGCAACTCGGCGAGCAACGCGGTCACCTGCGCCTGGGTCGTCACGTCGAGCGCCGACACCGGCTCGTCGCACACGATGAGCCGCGGCTCGGCGGCGAGCGCCCGCGCGATGCCGATGCGCTGACGCTGTCCGCCGCTGAACTCGTGCGGGTAGCGGTCGTAGTGCGCCGGATCGAGGCCGACGCGCTCCAGGAGTTCGCGCACTCTCCTCCGTACGAAGGAGTCGCTCTCGCCCCGCGCGCGCAGCGGATCGGCGACGGACTCGCCGACGGACCGCCGTGGATTGAGCGAGGAGACGGGGTCCTGGAACACCATCTGCACACCGGGAACCACCCGCCCGCCCGGACCCAGCCGCCCGCCCGGACCCAGCCGTCCGCCCGGACCCAGCAGGCCGCCGGAAACCCCCCGGCCCCCGGGCTTCTCCGCACCCCCGTGGCGGAGCTGCCCGGCGGTCGGTTCCAGGAGTCCCACCAGCATCCGGCCGAGCGTGGTCTTGCCGCTGCCGCTCTCGCCGACCACGCCGAGGGTCTCCCCGCGGCGGACGGTGAGGGAGACGTCGTCGACGGCGGTGACCGCGCGCCTGCCGCGCCCGAACTCCCGCCGCAGGCCGACCGCTTCGAGGACGATCTCGCCCGCGTCCCCGTCGTTCGGGGGCGGCAGCGGCGAGTCCACCCGCGGGACGGCCTTGAGGAGCTCCTGCGTGTACGTCTCCCGGGGCGCCCCGAGCACCGCACGGACCGGTCCGCGTTCCACCACCCGGCCGTCCCGCATGACCAGGATCTCGTCGGCGCTCTCCGCGGCGACGCCCACGTCGTGGGTGACCAGGAGCAGTCCCATGCCGGTCTCGGCGCGCAGCGTGTGCAGCAGGTCGAGGATCTGGGCCTGGACGGTGACGTCGAGCGCGGTGGTCGGCTCGTCGGCGACCAGCAGGGCGGGCTCGCACGCCAGCGCCATGGCGATGAGCGTGCGTTGGCGCATGCCGCCGCTGAACTCGTGCGGGCGCGAACGGGCACGGCGTGCCGCGTCGGGGATGCCCACCCGGTCGAGCACCTCCACGGCACGCGCGCGTGCCGCACGCCGGGACGCGCCCGTGTGCACGCGGTACACCTCGGCGATCTGGTCGCCCACCGCGTAGTACGGGTCGAGGGAGGAGAGCGGGTCCTGGAAGACCATCGCCGCCTTGCCGCCGCGCAGCCGCCGCAGTCCGGCGTCGGGAGCCTCCTGTACGTCGACGCCGTCGACCAGCACCGATCCGCCGACGTGCGCGCCCGTGCCCCGGTGGAGTCCGAGCAGCGCGGACGCCACGGTGGACTTGCCGGAACCGGACTCGCCGACGAGGGCGAGCGCGCCGCCCGCCTCAAGGGTGAAGGAGACGCCGTCCACGGCACGGACGGCGGACACCCCCGACCCGAACCGCACGGTCAGATCAGTGACCCGGACGAGACTCACGACAGCACCACCCGTCGGTCGGCCACCGCGTACAGGACGTCCGCGACGGCATTGGCGAGCACCACGAAGAAGCCGGTGACCACGACCATCCCGACGACCACCGGCAGGTCGACGACCTTGACCGCGTGCACGAGCTCGCGTCCGATGCCGGGCAGGCCGAACAGCGTCTCGCTGAGCACGGCACCCCCGAACATCGACCCGAAGTCGTTGGCGGTCAGGGCGATGACGGGTGCGACGGCGCCGCGCAGCGCGTGCTTCCCGATGATCGAGCGCTCCCCCACGCCGTACGCGCGAAACGTCCGCACGTGGTCGTCGGCGAGCGTCTCCAGCATCGAGGAGCGGGTCAGGCGCGCGTATTTGGCCGCTTCGATCAGCGCGAGCGACAGCCATGGCAGGAGCAGGTTCCACGCCCACTGCGTCGGGTCGTCCGCGAAGGCGACGTACTGCGGGAAGGGCAGCCACCGCAGCTGGCCGCAGACCACGATCATCAGCAGCAGGCCGATGACGAAGACCGGTGTGGCGGTGCCCGCGAGCGTGACGGCGGTCAGGACGCGTTCGCCGAGCCGGCCGCGCCGCCAGGCGGAGAGCACGCCGGTGCCGACGCCGAGGAGGAGCCACAGCACCATGGCGCCCAGCGCGAGCGACCCGGTGACCGGGAGTTTCGCCAGGATCAGCGCGGTGACCTGCTGGTCGCTCTGGTAGGAGATGCCGAGGCAGGGCGCGGCGCAGTGTTCGGTGCCGGTGCCGGTCGAGTAGTCGTGGCCGACGACGATGCCCTGGAGGAAGTCCCAGTAGCGCGCGTACAGCGGGTCGTCGAGCCGCAACTGCTCGGCGACCTGCTGGACTTGGGCGGGTGAGCAGCGGGGGCCGCAGGTGATCTGGGCGACGTCGCCCGGAGCGGCGTAGAACACCATGTAGACGATGACGGAGATGGCGAGGAGGGTGACGGCCGCGCCGATGAAGCGCCGCAGCAGGAACCCGGAGAAGCCGGTCATGCCCTGGCCTCCTGCTTGCGGCCCGTGCCGATCCGCAGCCGCGAGCCGGCCCGCGGGTCGAGCGCGGTGCGCACGCCGTCGCCGAGGACGGTGAGGGCGAGCACGGTCACGAACAGCGCGCCCGCCGGGTACAGCAGGTACTGCGGTGCCGCCTGGTACCAGATGTCCGCGGCGGTGAGCATCTGTCCCCACGACGGTGTCGGCGGCTGCACGCCGACGCCGAGGAAGGAGAGCGCGGCCTCGACCGTGATGTTGGCGGGGACGAGCAGCGCGGCGTAGGTGATGACGGGCGCGGCGAGCGCGGGCAGGAGCTCTCTGCGGGCGATCCGCGGGGAGCTCCAGCCGCTGAGCCGCGCGGCGGCCACGTGGTCGAGCTCCTTGAGCGTGACGGTCTGCGCGCGCACGAGCTTGGCCATGCTGCCCCAGGCGACGAGGCCGATGACGAGGGCGACGAGCACGGGCCGCGGGAATCCGCTGGGGACGACCGCCATCAGTGCGAGCGCGAGGACCATGAGCGGCAGCGCCACGATGACGTCGGTGGCCCTGCTGAGCAGCTGGTCGACCCAGCGGCTGCCGAACCCGGCGGCGATCCCGACCGCGACGCCGATGCACACCTGGACGACGGTCGCGGCGAGCGCGACGCCGAGTGAGACCCGGGCTCCGTACACGAGGCGCGCGAAGAGGTCGCGTCCGGTCTGCGGCTCGACGCCGAGCCAGTGGTCGCCGCTGATCCCGCCGAGGGGGCCGACCGGCACGCCGCCGCGCGCCGAGTCGATGAGCTCCGGGTGGTACGTGGTGGGGTCCTGCCCCTCCAGGGCGGTGAGCAGCGGCGCGGCGAGCGCCACGAGGACGAGCAGGGCGACGACGCCCGCGGCGACGAGGGCGGCGCGCTGCTCGCGCAGCCGCTGCCAGAAGATCCGCACGGCTACTTCACCGCGACCTGGGAGACGTCGAGCACACCGGTCCAGTCGCTGATGACGACGTTCTTGACGTCCTTGCCGTACAGGCGCTTGTAGACCGGGTGGAAGAGCGGCACGGTCAGCGCCTTCTCGCCGATCTTCTTGTCGAGGGCGCCCCACCGCTTCGCGGCGGCCTTGAGGTCGGTCAGCTTGTTGATCTCGTCGATCTCGTCGTTGACGGACTTGTCGTTCAGGAAGCCGGAGTTAAAGTTGGCGCCGTCCTTCACGATCTGCCGGCCGTCGAAGATCGGGGCGAGGAAGGGGCCGCCGGAGGGCCAGTCGGCGCCCCAGTGGGCGAGGAAGAGGCCGGGCTCGTCCTTGGCGCTGTGCGTCTTGTCGCTGTAGTCGTTCTCTTCGAGGCCCTGGAGCTTGACGGTGATCCCGGCCTTCTTGAGCGCGTCCTGGATCGCGGTGGCGATCTCGGGGCTGGTCTCGAAGTCCTTGGCGTTGGAATGCGTGAGCGTGATGGTGAGCCCGTCCTGGTGACCGGCTTCCTTCAGGAGCTCTTTGGCCTTCTTCGGGTTGCCGGACGGACCTGCCGGGAAGTGGTCGTACTTCGTGTATCCGAAGGACTTCTGGTTCGGCAGGTACGTGGTGGCGGGCTCGGCGAGCGAGGAGCCGCCCGCCGCGTTGACGACCGAGGAGCGGTCGACGGCGTAGGAGATCGCCTGCCGCACCTTCGGGTCGTCGAACGGCTTCACCTTCGGGTTGAAGGCGAGGTAGTTGGTGTAGCCGAAGTGGCCGGTGCCGACGTGCGAGGCGAGTTCCTTGTCGCCGGTGACCTTGGCGAGCTCGGCCGGGCCGAGGTTGGTGTCGGTGGTGACGGCGGCGGCGTCCGCGCCCTGGCTCGCGGAGAGCCGCTGGTTGATGACGGACGAGTCGAGCCCGGACCGTACGTCGATGACGTCGGGGTAGGCCTTGCGCTCCGCGTCGTTCTTCGCGGACCAGTGCGGGTTGCGCTCCAGGCGGAGCCGCTCCCCGTCGTTCTGGTTCTCGACGACCTTGTAGGGGCCGGACGAGAGCGGGTGCTCCTCGTACTTGGTGCCCTTGTCCTTGCTCTTGGGCACGGGCGCGAACGACGTCTGGGTGGCCACGTAGTCGAAGTCGCCCACGGGCTTGTTGAGGTGGAAGACGATCGTCTGCTTGTCCGGCGTCTCGACCGAGTCCAGGCCGTCCTTGTCCTTGTACGGGCCTTCGTAGTCGGCGCCCCCGATCAGCCAGTCCCGCAAGAAGGGTGCGCCGCCGGAGAGTTCGGCGGCGAACGACCGCTCGATGCCGTACTTGATGTCGGCGGTCGTGATCGGCGTGCCGTCCTCGTACTTGAGCCCCTTCTTCAGGGTGTACGTCCATACGGTGGCCTTCTTGCTCGGCTTGCCCAGGCCCGTGGCGAGGTCCGGGACGACCTCCGTGCCCTTGGCGCCGTCCTCGCGGTTGCGGGTGGTCAGCGTGCGGAAGACGAGGCTCGGCACGTTGCCGCCGCCGGAGGTGTAGAGCCGCGCGGGGTCGAAGTCGGTCTGCGGGTCGCGGTTGAGGACGGTGAGCGTGCCGCCCTTCGCGGGCTTGCCGTCGCCGCCGCTCCCGGCGTCGTTGTCCTTCGGACCCGCGCAGGCGACGACGCCCGAGGCCAGGACCAGACTGACGGATGCCGCTGCCACGCGGCGGGATATGACGGACGATCGACGCATCGGAAAAGGACCTCTCGGGGTGCGAAGGCGAAAAAATGGGAGCGACAGGGCTCACCCCGGGAAAGGCGCGGGACACGACGGCATACGGCTGCTCAGGAAGATGTCAGCAGAAAGCCGGGAAAAAGCGACGCACTCGCCGGGGCGGGCGTCAGCAACAGTGGATGTCGGCCACGCAGAGCGCGGTCACGCCGAACAGCGCCAGCTCAATGGCGGCGCTCGACGGGGCGTGACTCTTCGACATGCGGAGAAATATGAACGAACTTCCGGCGGATGTCAAAGCGGCCACCGGAGCCGCGGACTCCGAATGGCCTGGCCGAACGGTCTCAACCCTTCGGAAAAGCCCAGGGGTTGGCCTTGCACTTGATGCCGTCGTGGTCGAGGAACTTCGTCTGCTGCTGCATGACCGGCGCGAGGCCGCCGTCCTTCGTGCAGTCCGTGTGGTTGAAGCCGAGCCGGTGCCCGACCTCGTGATTGATCAGCATCTGCCGGTACGGGAAGATCGCGCTGCCGTACTCCTTCTGGACGGCGTCGCCGTACGTCTTCGCGCCCTGCGCCCACCGATAGGCGTTGATCATCACGCGTTCGGTCGCCGCGGAATCGCACGACACGTTGTCCTGGGTCGTGTCGAGGCCGGATTTCGCGCACCAGGCCGCGGTCGTTCCCGGGCTGGCGAGCGTGATGACGAAATCGGGCTTCCCCGAGGAGATGCGCTCGAAAGTGCGGGCCCCGCCGTGGGCCCAACTGCGTTTGTCGTTCAGGGTTTTCTGCACGGCCTGCGCGAAGAGCTCGCCGTCCAGGTGGAGGCCCTTCTCCACGTCGACGCGATAGCGGAACAGCTGTCCCTTGCCGGGTGCCTTCTCGAAACCGGAGATCGCCGTGAAGTCGCCGGACGCCTTGAGTTTCGCGTCCATCGGGTTCTTCTCGCGCATTTTCTGTTCGTACGTCGCCGGCTCGTCCTTCGCCTCGGCGGGCGTCGGACGGCGGTCCGAGCGGGAGGCGGGGTCGTCCGTGTCGCGGGCGCCGCCCGGGGCGGCCTTGGTCCGCGTGTCGGGGCCCTTCGCGCCGCCGGCGACCTGGCCCGCCACGACGACCGCGAGGACGGTGGTCACGGCGGCGGCCGCGACGCCGGCGAGCGCGCGGTTGCGGCCGCGCTTCCTGCCCTCGCCGTCACCGTCGCCGCCGTCGGCGGGTTCGGGGACGGCCGCCCAGTCGGTGACGGAGGCGTACGGATCGCGGGGGCGCGGCGGCCGCGCGACCTGCTCCGACCCGCCCGCGGCGGAGAGGTCGCCGTCGCCGTCGGGGAACGCGGCATCGTCGGGCAACGGGGCGTCGTCGGGGAACGCGGCCACGTAGTCCTGCCGGGGCCCGGGCAGACCGTGCCCGCCACCGACCCGCGGCACCTCGCCGGCGGGCGTTTCGTGCGGAGGCGTGCCATCCGCCGACACGCGCCTGCGCCGCCCCGTACCGGGCGCGGCCTGGGGTCCCACACCGTGCGAAACCGGTGTGCCCGAGGTGCTGGTGTTGTCAGTCGTGTCTGCCGGAGCGCGGCGGCTGTGACGTCCCACGCGCCGCCTCAGCTCCCCGAACCCGTACGCGATCCACCGCGGCCGAGACCGCTCAACTCACCGGTGTCGACGAGCAGTTCACGGAAGGCCGTCGCCACGCTCTCGGGGTACTCCATCATCGCCACATGGCCCGCGTCGGGCAGCGTGAGCAGCCGCGAGTCACGGAAGGCGGCGGCCGCCCTGCGGGCCATGCGGAACGAGACGAGCAGATCGCGCCCGCCGTAGACGAGCAGGGTCGGCGCGAGCACCCGCTCGGCCTGCCGCCACAGCCCGTGCTGGCCCCCCAGCGTGTACGCGTTCACGATGCCGCGCGCCGAGCGGGTCATCGCGTCCCAGAAGTAAGGGAGTTGAAGCCTGCGCTCCATCTCGCGGACCGCCGCGGTGAAACCTTCCGGCGTGACCCTCCCGGGGTCGCCGTAACAGAGGCCCATGACGCCGCGCACCCGCTGCTCGGCCGTCCACTCCCTGGTGAGGCGGGTGAAGAGCGCGGCGACGCCCGGCACCGCGAGCAGCCCCGTCGGCACCGCCGTGCGCTGCACGCGCAGCTCCGGCAGGGCGGGCGAGACCAGTGTCAGCGTGCGGACCAGGTCGGGGCGGACCGCGGCGACGCGCGTGGTGATGGCGCCGCCCAGCGAGTTCCCGAAGAGGTGGACGGGGCCGCGGTCGCGCGCGTCGAGATAGCGGATGACCGCGCGGGCGTGCCCGGTGATGGAGTAGTCGCCGTCGTCGGGCGGCGGGGAGTCCCCGAACCCGGGCAGGTCGATCGCCTCGCAGTCGACGACGTCCGCCAGCTGCGGCATCAGGGCCGACCAGTTCTGCGAGGAGCCGCCGAGCCCGTGCACGTACAGCGCGGGGGGCAGTCCGGGGCCGGTCGAGGGCCGGGAACGCACGGTCAGCGAGAGGCCGGGCAGGGCCACCGAGTCGAGCCGCTCCCCCTCCGCGACCGCCACGGCGCCCGGCTTGGGCGCGGCGGTGGAGGCCAGCAGGTTCGGCAGCTCGGTCGAAGACATGCGGCAATGTTACGAGACGATCACGCGGTAGTTCACGTGTTCGCCGTCACAGACCGCACACGGATCGCGTAGCGCCCCGTACGGGTCTCTTCTAGGCTCGAAACAAGCTCACACAGAGAGAGTCATGGAAAGCGGGGGTACAGGGCACTCGCCCCATAAGGGCCACCACGTACCGCGAGGGAAGAGAGCCATAGATGAGTGTCGACCCCACTGACCCCGAGACCTTCGAGACCTTCGAGGCGGACGACGGCGCGGCCGAGCCCGACGTCGAGGCCCCGGAGGCGGACGCGGCGGAGCAGCAGACCGATCTCGCCCCCAGCCGGGACGACTCCCTCAAAGAGGCCGACCCCACCGTCGCCAGCGAGGCGGACCTGGCGGAACAGGCCCGCGTCGTGACCCTCGACGAGGACGACTACCGCTGAGAGAGCCGGGCAACCAGCGGTTTGCCCCGCTACGCACCGTTGGGCTGCCCTTCTGCGGTCGTCCACTCCGTGAAATTCTGCGCTCGCAGCGCGCACATCACTGTTACCGAAAAGTACGATGGCGGCGCGGCGCTCACCGCACATCGGACCATTTGGGAGGCGGCGTGACAGCCATCGAGCAGACAGAGGCGGCGCGCCCGCGGGGCACACGGCTGCCGCGCCGTGCCCGACGCAACCAGCTCCTGGGGGCGGCCCAGGAAGTATTCGTCGCGCAGGGGTACCACGCGGCGGCGATGGACGACATCGCCGAGCGCGCCGGCGTCAGCAAGCCCGTGCTCTACCAGCACTTCCCGGGCAAGCTCGACCTCTATCTCGCCCTGCTCGACCAGCACTGCGAGTCCCTGCTCCAGTCCGTGCGCACGGCGCTCGCGTCCACCACGGACAACAAGCTCCGCGTCGCCGCGACGATGGACGCCTACTTCGCGTACGTCGAGGACGAGGGCGGCGCGTTCCGCCTGGTGTTCGAGTCGGACCTGACGAACGAGGCGGCGGTGCGCGAGCGCGTGGACCGCGTCACGCTCCAGTGCGCGGAGGCGATCTGCGAGGTCATCGCGGAGGACACCGGCCTGCCCAGGGACGAGGCGATGCTCCTCGCCGTGGGCCTCGGCGGGTACTCCCAGGTCGTCGCGCGGTACTGGCTGGCCAGCGACAGCACGGTCCCCCGCGAGAAGGCGGTCCAGCTGATCACCTCGCTCGCCTGGCGGGGCATCGCGGGCTTCCCGCTGCACGGCACGGAAGGCCACTGAGCCCTCGCGTTCTTGTTCCCGTCCCGTGTTCGCTACCGGCGTGCACGGCCGCGGCCGTTCCCGTCCCCTCACCGGGCTAATGTGTGCTGGGTACGGCGCGGACGGCCGCGCACAGACTGACCGTCGGAGGGACAAAGCCGTGGAGGTCAAGATCGGCGTGCAGTACGCGCCCCGCGAGATCGTGCTGGAGAGCGGCCAGAGTGCCGAGGAAGTCGAGCACGCGGTGTCCGAGGCGCTGACCGGCAAGTCGCCGCTGCTGAGCCTCGTGGACGACCACGGCCGCAAGGTCCTGGTTCCGGCCGACCGCCTCGCGTACGTGGAGCTGGGCGAGCCGACCGCGCGCAAGGTGGGATTCAGCGCCCTGTAGGACGCTTCAGGTATTTCTCCGAGAACGGCCCGGTGGCGGGGTGACCCGCCACCGGGCCGTTCTCGTGCGCCGCATGCACGCGATGTGCGCTGTACGTGGGGATCGCGGCGTCACCCGATCATGGAGGGTTGCATTCCGGCGGCCTGGGGTACACCGGCTACGACCGATTTGCACCTGGCCGCGAGGGAGGGCACCACCGTGATCCTGGAAGCACTTGGCGCCACATTGCTCGGCCTGGCGCTGGCCTGGGCCACCGCGCACCGCTTCGGCCACCGGCTGCCGGCGCGCAGCCTGGTCCTGTCGACAGGCCCGGCGGGCGCCCTCATCGGCGCCTTCATCACCCACATGGCGCTGGGCCCGTCCCACGCCACAGCGACACTCCTGGGCGCACTGGCCGTCTCCGCGGCCCTGCTGTCCCTCCTGCTCCGCCCGACCCGCAACAGGCTGCGACGCTCGGCGACGGCGTAAGGCCCCAAAAGGGGCATACAGGGGCGCGGGGAACTGCGCGCCCAGCCGGAACCAACCCGCACCCGACCGCGCAGCGGCCCGAGGCCCCCCGAGGGGCGACTACGCCGCCAAGCCCAGCGCAGCCATCCGCTTGGTGTGCGCCTCGGTGATCCGCGAGAACATCCGCCCGACCTCGGCCAGGTCGAAACCATCGGCCACGCCCCCGACCAGCATGGTCGACAGCGCGTCCCGGTCCGCGACCACCCGCTGCGACTGCGAGAGCGCCTCGCCCATCAGCCGCCGCGCCCACAGCGCGAGCCGCCCGCCCACACGCGGGTCCGCCTCGATCGCCGCGCGCACCTTCTCCACGGCGAAGCTCGCGTGGCCCGTGTCGTCGAGCACGCCGAGCACGAGTTCCCGCGTATCGGAGTCGAGCCGGGCCGCGACCTCGCGGTAGAAGTCACTGGCGATCGAATCGCCGACGTACGCCTTGACGAGGCCTTCCAGCCAGTCGGACGGCGCGGTCTGCCGGTGGAAGCCGTCGAGCGCGGCGACGAACGGCTCCATCGCCTCGGTCGGCTCCGCGCCGATCGCCGAAAGACGGTCCCGCAACTGCTCGAAATGGTGGAACTCCGCCGACGCCA
The DNA here is from genome assembly GCF_055572995.1 of Streptomyces sp. NPDC030245. NCBI lineage: Bacteria > Bacillati > Actinomycetota > Actinomycetes > Kitasatosporales > Streptomycetaceae > Streptomyces > Streptomyces sp. NPDC030245. The sequence goes on from NZ_JBVICF010000008.1 coordinate 328,943, forward strand.
TCTTCGCCAGCTCCGCCTTGTCGCCGAGCGTCGGCGCGAGCTTCGCGTCCTCCGCGAGCCGCTCGAACGCCGCGAGCTCCCCGTAGGCGAGCGCGCCGAGCAGGTCCACGACCGCGGCGCGGTACTGGGGCTCGGTGGAAGCTTTCGCCCAGTCCTGGGCGGCGATCCCGGTGGGTTCGGCGGCGGATTCTGCGGCGGTGTCAGGCGTCTCCATGAAGCGCACAATAGCCCGCTTGCCGGAACGCGTAAGTCCCTGGTCAGTGACTGTGACGACGACCATGTGACCAATTCGCCGGACACACATGCGAGATTTAGCGGTACAGTGGTAATGCGCCCGCCGAATATTCGACGGGCCGTACGAATGAGGATGCCCGGTCGGTGGCCCGATCGGCTCCGACCCGACAGCCCTCCGGGCGGTGCGCACTGGGTGCGTGCGGCACGAGGAGGGAACCTCAGCGGTAAGAGCGCTCGAGCGCCGGCAGTGGTCCCGCGCCCCCGGCACGCCCCCCAAGCGTCCGGCGGTAGTGGCACGGTCACGACCCCCAGCGTTCGCCTCACGCCGCGTCTCACAGAAGAGGCATAGCCCTGACTACGACTTTCCGAGAGCTCGGGATTCTTCCCGAGACGGCCGAGGCCCTTGAAGCCGTCGGCATCATCAACCCCTTCCCCATCCAGGAGATGACGCTCCCCGTCGCCCTCTCCGGCACGGACGTCATCGGCCAGGCCAAGACCGGCACCGGCAAGACGCTCGGCTTCGGCCTCCCGCTCCTCGAGCGGGTGATCGTCCCCGCCGACGTCGAGGCGGGCCGCGCCGCTCCCGAGCAGCTGACCGAGGCGCCGCAGGCGCTCATCGTCGTCCCCACCCGCGAGCTCTGCCAGCAGGTGACGAACGACCTCCTGACCGCCGGCAAGGCGCGTAACGTCCGCGTGCTCGCCATATACGGCGGCCGTGCGTACGAGCCGCAGGTCGAGGCCCTCAAGAAGGGCGTCGACGTCGTCGTCGGCACCCCCGGCCGGCTCCTCGACCTCGCGGGTCAGCGCAAGCTCGACCTCAAGCAGGTCAAGTGCCTGGTCCTCGACGAGGCCGACGAGATGCTCGACCTGGGCTTCCTGCCCGACGTCGAGAAGATCATCAACATGCTTCCGGTGAAGCGCCAGACGATGCTGTTCTCGGCGACCATGCCGGGCGCCGTCATCGGCCTCGCCCGTCGTTATATGTCGCAGCCCACGCACATCCGCGCCACCGCGCCGGACGACGAGGGCCAGACCGTCGCCAACACGAAGCAGTTCGTGTACCGCGCGCACAACATGGACAAGCCCGAGATGGTCTCGCGCATCCTCCAGGCCGAGGGCCGCGGACTCGCGATGATCTTCTGCCGTACGAAGCGGACCGCCGCGGACATCGCCGAGCAGCTGGAGCGCCGGGGCTTCGCCTCGGGCGCCGTCCACGGCGACCTCGGGCAGGGCGCGCGCGAGCAGGCGCTGCGCGCGTTCCGCAACGGCAAGGTGGACGTGCTCGTCTGCACGGACGTCGCCGCGCGCGGCATCGACGTCGGTGGCGTCACGCACGTCATCAACTACCAGTCCCCCGAGGACGAGAAGACGTACCTGCACCGCATCGGCCGCACCGGCCGCGCGGGCGCCAAGGGCATCGCGATCACGCTGGTCGACTGGGACGACATCCCGCGCTGGCAGCTGATCAACAAGGCGCTCGACCTGGGCTTCAACGACCCGGTCGAGACGTACTCCAGCTCCCCGCACCTGTACGAGGAGCTGAACATCCCGGCGGGCACGAAGGGTGTCCTGCCGCGTGGCGAGCGGACCCGTGCGGGTCTGGGCGCGGAGGAGATCGAGGACCTCGGCGAGACCGGTGGACGCGGCCGTGGCGGCCGTTCCGGCGGTGGTCGTACGCAGGACCGTGACCGTGGCCGGGACCGCGGCCGGGACCGCGGCCGGGACCGCGGCCGGGACCGTTCGGCTCCGGCGGCCGCCGAGCCCGAGCGCCCGGCGCGCACGCCGCGCCGTCGCCGTCGTACGCGCGGTGGCACCCCGCTCGACACGGCCACGACCACGGCAGCGACGGCCACCGCCGCTCCGGTGGCCGAGGCCGCCCCTGTCGCGGAGGCCGCTCCGGTGGCCGCCGAGACGACCGAGCCGCGCACCCCGCGCCGCCGTCGGCGGACGCGTGCCGGTGCGGCGTCGGAGTCCCTGGCGACGGCCGAGGGCGCGACGACGCCCGAGGTTGAGGGCCCGGCTCAGGCCCCGGCCGCCGTTGCCGAGGTGGAGGCCCCGGTCACGAAGCCGCGCCGCCGCACCCGCAAGACCGCGGAGCCGACGCCCGCGGCCGAGACGGTCGTCCCTGAGACGGTGGCGCCCGAGGCTGTCGTACCGGAGACGGTCGCCCCCGAGGCGGAGAAGCCGAAGCGCCGCACGCGCAAGACGGCAACCGAGAAGGTCGCCGAGGCGGCCGTGCCGGAGGCCGACGCCGAGGCCGAGAAGCCCAAGCGCCGCACGCGCAAGACGGCAGCTGCCAAGGCCACGGAGCAGGCCCCCGAGGCCACCGCCCCGGACGCCGACGCCGAGAAGCCGAAGCGCCGCACGCGTAAGACGGCGGCCGAGAAGGTCGCCGAGGCGGCCGTGCCGGAGGCCGACGCCGAGGCCGAGAAGCCCAAGCGCCGCACCCGCAAGACGGCAGCCGCCAAGGCCACGGAGCAGGCCCCCGCCACCGAGGCTGAGACCGAGAAGCCGAAGCGCCGCACGCGCAAGACAGCAGCCGAGAAGGTCGCCGAGGCGGCAGTCCCGGAGGCCGACGCCGACGCGGAGAAGCCCAAGCGCCGTACTCGCAAGACGGCGGCTGCCAAGGCCGCCGACACCGTCGAGGGCGTCGAGGCCGGTATCCCGGCCCAGGCGACGGAGGAGCCCAAGCCCCGCCGTCGTACGCGCAAGGTCGCGGCCGCCCCGGCGGACGCGCCCGAGGCGGAGACCCCCGCCCCGCGCCGCCGCACGCGCAAGAAGGCGGAACCGGCGGAGACAGCCGAGAGCTGACGCACGCCCCGCCCACACCGAAGGCCCGCCCCCACTCGGGGGCGGGCCTTCGCGCGTCGCAGAGCACAGCACCACCCGCCGCCCCGGGGGCCGGGCGGGGGCGGGGGCGCGGCCAATGGTGAACCGCCCCTCACGGTGGACGGGCCTCCGTGAACGGTGCACACGCACCGACCACAGCAGCGTCCGTAATCCCCTGCGGGCCGGATCTACGCGGCCCACTGATGCATCGCCCCTCCACGTGCCCCCCCACGATGAACGGGCCTCCATGGACGGCACACGCTCGCCGACCACAGCAGCGCCCGCAGCCCCGAGGGCGGACGTACGCGGGCCCACCGGCGCACCGCCCCCGGTGGACGACGCACTCGCTGTCGCCCCGTTCCGCCGACCCGTTAGCCTCGGCTCATGAGCAGGCCCCCGACCTTCGTCCCGCCCCCGTGCGCGACCGCGTACGCCCTCCGTACCGCCCGTGGTGACTTCGCCGTGCTCGACGCGGTACCGGCGGCGGGTGTCCGACGCAGGGGGACCGTCCTCCTGCTGCCCGGGTTCACCGGGAGCAAGGAGGACTTCATCGCCCTCCTGGAGCCGCTCGCCGACGCCGGCTACCGCGCGGTGGCCGTGGACGGTCGCGGCCAGTACGAGACGCCGGGCCCGGACGACGAATCGGCGTACGCCCAGGGCGAGTTGGCGCAGGATGTCCTGGCCCAGGGGGCGGCGGTACTGGCGGGCGCCGGGGACGCCGGCGCCCCTTCCCGTCCGCAGCCCCTGCACCTCCTCGGCCACTCCCTCGGCGGTCAGATCGCCCGAGCGGCCGTACTGCTCGACCCCCGTGCCTTCGCCACTCTCACCCTCATGTCCTCGGGCCCCGCCGCGATCGCCCCCGTGCAGCAGGAGCGCGCCAAGATGCTGGCGGACGCCGTCGCGGCGCTGTCCATGGCCGAGGTGTGGGAGGCGATGCAGGCCATGGAGCCGCCGCCCCCGCAGGACGCGCAGACGGGTGACGAACGGACCGCCGACCGGACCGTCGACCAGGCTGCCGACCAAGCTGGCGACGACGACAGTGAGGCCCTGCGGGCCCGCTGGCTGCGGCACATCCCCGCCCAGCTCATCGCCACCGGCAGGCAGCTGTCCACCGAGCCGGACCGCGTGGCCGAGCTCGCCGCCCTGCCGCTGCCCAAGCACGTGATCTCGGGCGAGCGTGACGACACCTGGCCCGTGCCACTCCTGGACGACATGGCCGAGCGCCTGGCGGCCCACCGCACGGTGATCCACGGCGCCGAGCACTCCCCCAACACCGACCGCCCCGCGGAGACGGCGGCAGCCCTCATCGACTTCTGGAACCGGTACTGAGAGGCCGGTCGCAGGAAACGGCAGACGGCGCAGGACTCAGTACTGCGCCTGCAAGTGCTCCCAGAACCCGTCCCGCAACGCCCTGCGCAGATCCGACTGGCCCCGCAGTGAGTACTGAAGCAGCCGCTCCGCCTCCACCAGGAGGTCCTGGTCCACCGAGCCGGGCAGATAGGGGTGGCCCGGCAGCAGGCCCACCAGTGCCTCGCGGCCCCGCGCCCCGAGCCACTTCGCGGCGATCTGCGCGCCGACGAAGCGGACGTCGTCGCGGGAGGGGCGGTGCGCGGCGGCGCCCGCCTCGTGCGGCGTGACGACGCGGCGCGTGACGTACGGCTTGAAGAAGTCGAGGTCGAACGTGCGCTGGCTGTCGACCTCCCACAGCAGCGCCTCCGCCTGATTGCGGCCGTCGGGCGCCTCGATGCCCCACAGGTGGACCCGCGCGCCGTACCCCTGTGCCGCCTCGACCGCCGAGACCAGGTCCTCGTCGCCGCCGATGAGCGCCGCGTCGCTGATGGCGCGGTGCCTGGCCAGTGACTCCAGGTCGCTCCGGATCAGGGAGTCGACGCCCTTCTGCTGGTTGTTGGCGTTGAGGTTGCCGAGCCTGACCTTGACGTCGGGCAGCTCGGCGATCGACTGCTGTTCGGCCGTATGGATGCGGCGCCTCGCCCCGTCGTACCAGTAGACGCGGAGCAGCCTGCTGTCCGCGAAGATCGTGCGGGCCTTGTCGATGAGCGCCTCGATGAGGCCCTCCGCGTCGACGTCGAAGGCCCGCCGGTCCTCGGTGACCCCGGTGACGAGCCGGCCCGCGGCAGCGTACAGATACCCGGCGTCAACGAAGATCGCGTGCGTGGACGGGGTCTTCGCCACCTCGGCGAGCATGCGCTCGAGCAGGCTGTTGGTGCGTTCCAGCTGAGCGCTGATGTCGGCCACACCGAGATCGGCCGCACTGAGGTCGACCGTATTGAGGTCCGCTGCGCCGGGGTCGGCGTCCTGGTCGGCGTCGTTCATATCGTTCCCAGTCTCCCGCCCGTCACGCTGCGAACACAACCGCTCCCGCTACTCGCAAGTAATTAGGTTCTCGAAAAATTTCTTTAGCGTAGGGAATGTTTGCACGAGGCAACTCGTTGTACCCGTCAGGAAGACACCGCAAGAACCCAGCAGTTCTCCTTGCAGGAGGATGACCAGACGAAGGGAGAAGCCCCTCATGCGCTTCGAAATCATGCGACTCGACGACGTCGACGGCACCGCCGTGGACAGCACCGTCGTGGACGCCGCCTCCGTCAATCGGATCGTGCAGCAGGCCGCAGCGATCGGCCAGCGCATCTACATCCGCCCGGCCGACACCTCGGCCTCATAACGCAGACGTCGCAGGGCCCCCGTACGCACGCCGTACGGGGGCCCTTCGTGTGTCCGGGACCGCGAAGGCCCCGGGATCCGACGGCGCTCAGCCGCCCTTGATCACCTGCGTGACGCCGTTGATGATCTGCTGCACCGCGATCGCGGAGAGCATCATGCCCGCGAGCCGCGTCACGAGCACCACACCGCCGTCCTTGATGACCCGGATGATCAGCAGCGAGTACCGCATCACCAGCCACAGCACCACGTGCATGGCCACGATCGCCGCCCAGACGGAGAGCTGCGTACCGACGCTGTCCGCGTCCTGGACCGCCAGGATCACCGAGACGATCGCGCCGGGCCCCGCGAGCAGCGGCATGCCGAGCGGCACCAGCGCGACATTGACGTCCTTGGTCTGCTTCGGCTCGTCCGTCTTGCCGGTGAGCAGGTCGAGCGCGATCAGGAGCAGCAGCAGGCCGCCCGCGATCATCAGCGCGGGGACGGAGACATGCAGGTAGTCGAGGATCTGGTGACCCACGACGCCGAAGACCGTGATCACGCCGAAGGCGACGCACACGGCCTGGAAGGCCATCCGCTGCTGCACCTTGGCGGGGCGGCCCGCGGTCAGACCGAGGAAGATCGGGGTGATACCAGGGGGGTCCATAATCACGAAAAGCGTGAGAAAGAGGGATCCGAAAACGGCGACGTCGAACACAGTGATGGCCTTGCAGAGAGTCGTACGAAGGGGTGAGCAGGTGAGAAGGGTCGAGCGGTGCAGGGGGATACGGAGCGTGGGCAGAGGAGCCGTTGCGGGCCGCTCCTGGCGCACGCGCACGGCGGCCACCACCGCGCGCCGGTGAAGCGGAGTACGGCGCGGTGCGGTGGAGCGCGGAGCGGAGTGTGGTGGAGCGGAGTGAAGCGCGGTGAAGCGTGGTGAAGGCGACCGCTACGCGGCCGGGTTTCCGCCCGCGCCCGGCACGGGGAACGCCCCCGTCGCCCGGCGGGTGATCTCGCCGTAGATCTCGGGGTCGGTGGTGAACTCCCCGAGCACGCACGTCTTGCGGCTGCCGTGGTAGTCGCTGGAGCCGGTGACCAGGAGGCCGAGCTCCCCCGCGAGCGCGCGCAGGCGGGTGCGGGTCTCGGGCGTGTGGTCCATGTGGTCGACCTCGATGCCGTCGAGGCCCGCGGCCGCGAGTTCGGCGATCACGGACTCGGAGACGATCCTGCCCCGCTTGCTGGCGCCGGGGTGCGCGAAGACGGTGACGCCGCCGGCCGCCTTGACCAGGCGGATCGCGTCGAACGGGTCGAGCTCGTGCTTGTCGGCGAACGCGCGGCCGCCGTCGGCGAGCCACTCAGGCGTGAAGGCGTCGGAGACGGTGGGCACGACGCCCAGCTCGACGAGCGCCTCCGCGATGTGCGGCCGGCCGACCGAACCGTCGCCCGCGATCCGCGCGACCTGCTCCCAGGTCACCGGCACGCCGAGCCCCTGGAGCTTGCCGATCATCTCTTTCGCGCGCGGCACCCGGTCGTCCCTGACCAGCTCGCACTCGCGGGCCAGCTCGGGCTCGTCGGGGTCGAAGAGGTAGGCCAGCATGTGCAGGCCCATGCCGTCGAGCTTGAAGGAGAGCTCGGCGCCGGTCACGAGGGTCAGCCCCGTCGGCAGCTCGCGCAGGGCCCGCTTCGCCTCGGCGTACCCCCGGGTGGTGTCGTGGTCGGTCAGCGCGACGACGTCGAGACCGGCCGCTGCCGCGTTGCGGACCAGCTCGGCCGGGGTGTCCGTGCCGTCGGACGCGGTGGAGTGGGTGTGCAGATCGATGCGCACGACGCTGGCTCCAGTGCTCTGACGGGGCGGACGAGGGGGACGCTCAAGGATAACGGGCGCCGGCCGCTTCTCGGCCCGCTCCCGGAGAGGCGTCCCTCACGACACGCCCGCCCCACGCTCCCCGAGGCCCGGCTCTCCCCCGACACCCCACGCCCCCGAGGCCCGGTTCTCCCCCGACACCCCACGCCCCCCGAGGCCCAACTCCCCCCCCCCGACGCCCCACCTCTTACCCCGCCCTGCCGTGCCTCACGGCGTCAGCAACCGCGGCGACAGTGCCCCGCACGGCAGCAGATCCACTTCCGCGCCCGCGTCCCGCAGGTCGGTGAGGACCAGCTCGTCGTACATCAGCAGGCCCGACTGCTCCGGCCACGCGATGGCCCACAGCCACAGTCCGCGCGCCTCGCCCGCGAAGACCGCGCGGTCGTCCGGCGTCCCCGAGACGTGCCACATCGGCGTCGGCCGGCCGGCGGCGAGGACCTTCGTCTGAGGTGGCTTCTCGACGCTCATGTGAGGGCCGGGGTCGGGGCCGTCGATGCCGGCGTACCGCGCACCGAGGCCGACGCCGAGCTCCTCGGCGACGAGCACCAGCTCCCCGACGCCGCCGAGCGGCGCGGGCCCGGAGCAGGCCACCGCCGTCGCACGGCCGCCGCTCCTGTCGTCCCCCGCGCAGGCCACGCCCGTGAACAGCCAGCCGACCGGCAGGGGCCACGGCATCCACACCGGGACCTGCGCCCGGTGCACCACGACCTGGAGAGCCTCGACGCTGGGCGGGATCACGGGCTGTAGCGGGTGCACGGTGCCGTGCACATCGCACTGCCAGGAGTCGGCAAAGAGACCGGGAGCCCTGACCCGGCCACCACACTTCGGGCAACTGGGTTCGCCCCTCATAGCGCCCAACGGTCCTCCCCGGTCGCCGCCCCGTCAAGGACGATCACCCGTCCGGTGGCGCCGTCACCGGGGAAAACTAGGTGTAGCTTGCATCATTTAGCCTCGCTAACTTAATATGTGCATACGTCAACGACTTCCGTGGAGGCAGCGGAAGCAGTGAAGGAGCGGCTGTATGAACAGCAGCACAGGAGGTCTCGCCGAAGGGGACCCGTTCGACGCCGGGGCGGGCAGCCTGCTGCGGCAGCCGAAGGCCGTCTGGGCGACGGCCGGCGCGTCCGTCGTGGCCTTCATGGGCATCGGGCTCGTCGACCCGATCCTGCCCTCCATCGCCAAGGGCCTCGACGCGAGCGCCAGCCAGGTCTCCCTCCTGTTCACCTCGTACTTCCTGATCACCGCCGTCGCGATGCTGGTCACCGGCTTCGTCTCCAGCCGCATCGGCGGCAGGAAGACCCTGCTGCTCGGCCTCGCGCTCGTCGTGGTCTTCGCGGCCCTCTCCGGCACCTCCGGGTCGGTCGGTGAGCTCGTCGGCTTCCGCGCGGGCTGGGGACTCGGCAACGCGCTCTTCGTGTCGACCGCCCTCGCCGTCATCGTCGGCGCGGCGGCGGGCGGCAGCGCCGCCGCGATCCTGCTGTACGAGTCGGCGCTCGGCCTCGGCATGGCCTGCGGCCCGCTCGTCGGCGCCCTGCTCGGCGACGCCAGCTGGCGCTACCCGTTCTTCGGCACCGCGGTCCTGATGGCGATCGGCTTCCTCTGCATCACCGCGTTCCTCAAGGAACAGCCGAAGCCCGCGCGGAAGACGTCGCTGCTCGACCCGGTCAAGGCGCTCGGCCACGGCGGGCTCGCCTCCGCGGCCGCCTCCGCCTTCTTCTACAACTACACGTTCTTCACCGTGCTGGCCTTCACGCCGTTCGTCCTGAACATGTCCCCGTACAGGTCGGGCGCGGTCTTCTTCGCCTGGGGCGTGCTCCTCGCGGTGTTCTCCGTCCTCGTGGCGCCCCGGCTCCAGGCACGGTTCGGCTCGCTGAAGGTGCTCGGCAGCTCCCTGGTGCTGCTCGCCGCCGACGTCCTGGTGCTCGGGTACGGAAACCACGCGGTCGCCGTCGTCTGCACCATCCTGTCCGGCGCCTTCATCGGCGTGAACAACACCGTCTACACCGAGCTCGCCCTGGGGGTCTCCGACGCACCGCGCCCGGTGGCCAGCGCCGGCTACAACTTCGTCCGCTGGTTCGCGGCCGCCGCCGCGCCGTTCTTCGCACCGAAGATCGAGGAGTGGAGCGACATCCACATCCCGTTCGTGGTCGCGGCCGTCACGGCGGTGCTCGGCGCGGCCGTGGTGTGGGTGCGCAGGAACGCCCTCACGCACGAGGCCGAGGAGCTGGAACCGCGGCACGCCACCGAGGACGGCGTCACGGTCTTCGCCAACTGAGCGAACCGCGGCCGGACTTCAGTCCAGGGTCACGGACTTGCGCAGCGGATCGCGCAGGTCCGTACCGCTGTTCAGCCAGCGCTCGCGCAGCGCCGCCGCGCCGTGCACCCGCTTCCACGCCGCCTCGTTCGGCGTCATGGGGAGCAGCGGCAGGAACCGGACGGGCTCCATGGGCGCGTCGAGATCGAGGTCCTCGACGAGGCCGCCGGACTCCGCGACGAGCACCGAGGTGAACGGCGCGCCCGGCCAGAGCGGTTCGCCCACGTCCAGCGACGCACCGGGCGTCACGATCAACCCCTCCACCTGCGGCGAGGCGGCGAGGACCGCGAGCGGCCGCAGCACCTTGTCCGTGTCGGCGCGGCCCCCTCGTACCGACAACACGAGCTCGGCGCGCGGGCCCTTGACCGGATCGGCGAGCGCGGCGGTGGGATCGGCCATCGGCTGGGCGGACATCCCGAGCGTGGCATAGCGCACCACGTCACCGTCCGTGAACCGCAGCACTTCGAAGCGGTCCGTCCCGAGGAAGGTCACCGCGGCGCGCGCGTCCGGTTCCCCCAGGCCAGTGCGGAGACGGGCCTCGACCAGCGCAAGAACATCAGCCATGACGCGAGCATAGAACTCGTCAGGGAACGGCAAAGCGGGGGCTTGACACTTCAGTCGGCTGATAGTGTTGGCCGCTGGCTCAGGGCAGCACGCAGAAGCGTCGCTTTCAAGCCCTGCGGACAGACACTGACTTTGCGCCACTGGCGTGAAGGGCGCATGGGACTTCCCTTACGGGGGACCGGCCGGAGGAGGTGGGGCTGCAATGGACCGAAGTCGACCGTGCAGTACCACCCGCTCTTCCGCCCGGTGAATGTCGCAGCTCGACAGCTGCGCAAGCACACACACGCACCGCGAGCACTGTTCGTGCCGTGTGCGACGGAAGAGCACTTCGTTCCCACCTGATCTGTCTGAGTTTCCTGATCTGTGTCAGTAGCGAAGCTGCCACCGCGACGGTGCGGTGCTCCCCGCTTTGTGGACGTGCCAAACATCTACGCAGTAGGACGTCCCCATTCCGGGCAGTTCCAACCGTCGCAGGCGGCCTCCTTCGAAGGAGCCTGCCCATGTCGATGATCCGCGACCTTCGTGCCGCCGTCCGCCCCTCACTGCGCAAGGACGGCACCGCCTACCCCTCCTCCCCCGCGTCGTACGACACCTACGACGCGACCCGTGACGCCGCGTCGGCCGTCGTCGACTGCGCCGTCTACCGCGACGGTCGGCGCCTGGAGTGCGCCGACGCCCTCAGCCCGCACGAGGCGATGCTGGAGGTGCGCCGCCAGGGCGGCTTCGCCTGGATCGGCCTGCACGAGCCGACCGAGGCCGAATTCGCCGGTATCGCCGCCGAGTTCGGGCTGCACCCGCTCGCCGTCGAGGACGCCGTCCACGCCCACCAGCGCCCCAAGCTGGAGCGGTACGACGACACGCTGTTCACCGTCTTCAAGACCATCCACTACGTGGAGCACACCGAGCTCACCGCCACGAGCGAGGTCGTCGAGACCGGCGAGGTGATGTGCTTCACCGGCCGGGACTTCTTCATCACCGTCCGGCACGGCGGCCACGGCTCGCTGCGCGCCCTGCGGCGCCGCCTCCAGGAGGACCCCGAGCTGCTCGCCAAGGGCCCGTCGGCCGTCCTGCACACCATCGCCGACCACGTCGTCGACGGGTACATCGCGGTCGCCGACGCCATGCAGGACGACATCGACGACGTGGAGAGCGAGGTCTTCTCCGCGCCGAGCAAGGGCAAGGGAACCTCGCGCGGCGTCGACGCCGGGCGGATCTACCAGCTCAAGCGCGAGGTCCTGGAGTTCAAGAGGGCCGTCTCCCCGCTCCTGCGGCCCATGCTGCTGCTCAGCGAGCGGCCCATGCGGCTCGTCGACCCCGACATCCAGAAGTACTTCCGGGACGTCGCCGACCACCTCACGCGCGTCCAGGAACAGGTCATCGGCTTCGACGAGCTGCTCAACTCGATCCTCCAGGCCAACCTCGCGCAGGCCGCCGTCGCGCAGAACGAGGACATGCGCAAGATCACCTCGTGGGCGGCGATCATCGCCGTGCCGACGGCCGTCTGCGGGGTCTACGGCATGAACTTCGAGCACATGCCCGAGTTGCAGTGGCGCTACGGCTATCCGATGGTGCTCGCCTTCATCGGCGGCGTCTGCTTCGCGATCCACCGGACCCTCAAGCGCAACGGCTGGCTGTGACCCCCACTCGGTAGGCTGCCGCCCATGACTGCTGACCCGTTGCTCGACCGCGCCCTCGTCGAGGAGGCCACGAAGAAGTCCGGTCTCATCTGGGTCCGGGGCGAGGGCTCGCCCGACCGGGCGCTCTGGCACATCTGGCACGAGGGCGCCGTGCACCTCGTCGGCGACGGGCCCGGCGAGCAGCCGCTGCCCGGCCTCGTCGACGGCGGCACCGCCGAGGTGACGGTGCGCAGCAAGGACAAGGGCGGACGCGTCGTCGCCTGGACGGCGGACGTGCGTGAGCTGGCGCCCGGCTCCGAGGAGTGGGAGGCCGCTGCCGCCGAGCTGAAGGGCAAGCGGTTGAACGCGCCGGATGCCGAGCGGGTCACCGTGCGGTGGGCCGAGCAGTGCCGCATCGTGCGGCTCACTCCGCGTGACGTGACGACGGAGCTGCCGTCGACGTCTCTCGCGACTGCGCCGCTGGCCACGGGGGTCACTACGCGTGAGGCGTTGCCCGGTGGGCTGCCTCGGCTGCTTTTCCGGCGTAAGCGCCGTTGAGGGGCGGGCTGCTTCGCTCTGCGGGTGCGCTGTGGCTGGTCGCGCGGTTCCCCGCGCCCCTGGAAGCTCGCCCCTGCGGGGCTTGCTTCCTCCTCACGAGGTCGGGAGTTGCTTCCCGTAGTCGACCATCTCGTCCTTGCCCGGCTCCTGGAGCGGGAAGTCCTTGTCCCAGTCGGTGAGTTTGAGGGTGCCCGCGTGGCCGCCGCGCTCCAGGCGCAGGGGGTAGGGCTTGCCCTCCAGGGAGACGGAGAGCGTGCCGCCCGCGCCCTCGCCGCCGGTGATCTTGATGCTGCGGAGCCGGCCCGTCGTGCCGCGGTCGCCCTTGGCGAGCTTGCCGTGCAGCGTGAGCATGCCGTCGAGGAGCTTGTCCTTGTCCGTGAAGCCGCTCAGCTGCTGGTAGGCGGGGTCGCCCTCGGGGACCTTCACGTACTTGCCGTCGAGCTTGGCCGCGGCCGTCTCGTCGGCCTGCCCGGGACTGCCGTCGCCCTTGTCGCTGTCGTGCGTCCAGAACTCCGAGCCCGCCTTCAGGTACAGCTCCTCGCCGATGCGCAGCAGCTGGAACGTCTGCCCCTTCGAGGTGACCGAGCCGGTGCCGCCCTCGCCCTTGAGGCGCATGTCGAGGGTGTACGTGTGGTTCTTGCTGACCACCGTGCCGGAGAGCCGCACCGCCGACGCCGCCTCGGCCGCCCGGCCCGCCTTGCCCTGGATCTTCGCCGCGGAGAGCTTCCCGACGCCGTTCGTGCCCGCGTCCGGATCCTCGCCGCCGCCGCTGCTGCAACCCGTCAGGCTCGTGGCCGCCGCGACCAGGCCCGCGCACAGCGCGCTCACGAAGGCTGCCCTGCGGGCACGGCTGGCCAGGGGAAGTGCGGTCACAGGTGGCGCTGCCTCTCGTGCGGACGACCTCTACGGCTACGGCAGTACGGCAGCGTACCTGTGCCGGGCGAGTCAAACGGCCGCAGTCCTTCCGGACCCTCCGCCGGGGCGTGTCCGACCGGGACGGGCTAGCCTGAAGCCCGTATTGACGGACGAACCAGCATGTAAACCCCGACCAGAAGGAGGCGCGCGCATGGCGGCAGGCGCCCCCAGGGTCTTCGTCTCGCACCTCTCCGGCGTCCCCGTCTTCGACCCCAACGGCGACCAGGTGGGCCGGGTCCGCGACCTGGTGGCGATGCTCAGGGTCGGCAGACGGCCGCCCAGGCTGCTCGGCCTCGTCGTCGAGCTCGCCACCCGGCGCCACATCTTCCTGCCGATGACCCGCGTCACCGGCATCGAGTCGGGCCAGGTCATCACCACCGGCGTCCTGAACGTGCGGCGCTTCGAGCAGCGGCCCACCGAGCGCCTCGTCCTCGGCGAGATGCTGGACCGGCGGGTGCGGCTCATCGAGACGGGCGAGGAGGTCACCGTCCTCGACGTCTCCGTCCAGCAGCTCCCCGCGCGCCGCGACTGGGAGATCGACCGGGTCTTCGCGCGGAAGGGAAAGGGCGGAACGTTCCGCCGCAAGGGCGAGACCCTCACCGTCGACTGGTCCGCCGTCGACGGCTTCTCCGTGGAGGAGCACGGCCAGGGCGCCGAGACCCTTCTCGCCACCTTCGAACAGCTGCGCCCCGCCGACCTCGCCAACGTCCTGCACCACCTCACCCCCAAGCGTCGGGCCGAGGTCGCCGCTGCCCTCGACGACGACCGGCTCGCCGACGTCCTGGAGGAGCTCCCCGAGGACGACCAGATCGAGATCCTCGGCAAGCTCAAGGAGGAGCGCGCCGCCGACGTCCTGGAGGCCATGGACCCCGACGACGCCGCCGACCTCCTCGCCGAGCTGCCCGAGGACGACAAGGAACGGCTGCTCACCCTGATGCAGCCGGGCGACGCGGCCGACGTGCGGCGTCTGATGGCGTACGAGGAGCGCACGGCCGGCGGCATGATGACGACCGAGCCGATCGTGCTGCGGCCCGACGCGACGGTCGCCGACGCCCTCGCGCGCGTCCGCCAGCAGGACCTCTCCCCCGCGCTCGCCGCGCAGGTGTACGTGTGCCGCCCGCCGGACGAGACGCCGACGGGCAAGTACCTGGGCACGGTGCACTTCCAGCGGCTGCTGCGCGACCCGCCGTACACCCTGGTCGGCTCGATCCTCGACGACGATCTGCTGCCGCTGGCGCCGGGCACCACGCTGCCCGTCGTCGCCGGGTACTTCGCGACGTACGACATGGTGGCGGCGCCCGTCGTCGACGAGGGCGGCTCGCTGCTCGGCGCGATCACCGTCGACGACGTACTCGACCACATGCTGCCGGAAGACTGGCGCGAGACGGAGTTCCACTTGGAGGAGGAAGAGGCGGACCATGGCAGCTGACCGCGAGCGCGAGAGCCGCGCCGAGTCGCGGAGCCCCCGATTCCGTCTCGACCAGCCGAGGAACCCGCGCCCCAAGCTCCTGCCCGACTACGACCCGGAGGCCTTCGGGCGGCTCTCCGAGCGGATCGCGCGGTTCCTGGGCACCGGCAGGTTCATCGTCTGGATGACGGTCGTCATCATCCTGTGGGTGGTGTGGAACGTCGCGGCCCCCGACCACCTGCGCTTCGACCAGTACCCGTTCATCTTCCTCACCCTGATGCTGTCGCTCCAGGCGTCGTACGCGGCCCCGCTGATCCTCCTCGCGCAGAACCGCCAGGACGACCGCGACCGCGTCAATCTGGAGCAGGACCGCAAGCAGAACGAGCGGTCCATCGCGGACACCGAGTACCTCACCCGCGAGATCGCCTCGCTGCGCATGGGCCTCGGCGAGGTGGCGACCCGCGACTGGATCCGCTCCGAGCTCCAGGACCTGGTCAAGGAGTTGGAGGAGCACCGCGCGGTATTCCCGGCGGACGGCTCGCGCCGGAGTGATGTAGGCGACCGCTGACAGACCTTCCCGGGGCGGGGTTACCGCGCCGTACTATCGGTCCTATGGCTACGGAAGACGCGGTGCGTGAAGCACTGGCGACGGTGAACGACCCGGAGATCCAGCGACCCATCACCGAGTTGGGGATGGTCAAATCGGTGGATATCGCCGCCGATGGGGCGGTAGCGGTCACCGTGTACCTGACGGTCTCCGGCTGCCCGATGCGCGAGACCATCACGAAGAACGTGACCGACGCGGTCGCGGCCGTCGAAGGCGTCACGCGCGTCGACGTGACGCTGGACGTGATGAGCGACGAGCAGCGCAAGGAGCTGGCGGCCGCGCTGCGTGGCGGCACCGCCGAGCGCGAGGTGCCGTTCGCCAAGCCCGGCTCCCTGACCCGGGTCTACGCGGTCGCGTCCGGCAAGGGCGGCGTCGGCAAGTCCTCGGTGACGGTGAACCTCGCGGCCGCGATGGCCGCGGACGGCCTGAAGGTCGGCGTCGTCGACGCCGACATCTACGGCCACTCCGTGCCGCGCATGCTGGGCGCCGACGGCAAGCCCACCCAGGTCGAGAACATGATCATGCCGCCGTCCGCGAACGGCGTGAAGGTCATCTCCATCGGCATGTTCACCCCGGGCAACACGCCGGTCGTCTGGCGCGGCCCGATGCTGCACCGCGCGCTCCAGCAGTTCCTCGCGGACGTCTTCTGGGGCGACCTCGACGTGCTGCTCCTCGACCTGCCGCCGGGCACCGGCGACATCGCGATCTCCGTGGCGCAGCTCGTCCCGAACGCCGAGATCCTGGTCGTGACGACGCCTCAGCAGGCGGCGGCCGAGGTCGCCGAGCGCGCCGGCTCCATCGCCGTGCAGACCCACCAGAAGATCGTCGGCGTCGTCGAGAACATGTCGGGGCTGCCCTGCCCGCACTGCGACGAGATGGTCGACGTGTTCGGCACGGGCGGCGGCCAGAAGGTCGCCGAGGGCCTCACGAAGACGACGGGCGCGTCGGTGCCCGTCCTCGGCTCCATCCCGATCGACGTCCGCCTGCGCGAGGGCGGCGACGAGGGCAAGCCGGTCGTCCTGACCGACCCGGACTCCCCGGCGGGTGCGGCGCTGCGCGCCATCGCGGGCAAGCTGGGCGGCCGCCAGCGCGGCCTGTCGGGCATGTCCCTGGGCATCACGCCGCGCAACAAGTTCTGAGTCGCAGGAGCGCCCTGAAGGGGCGCGGGGAACTGCGCGACCGGCCACAGCGGGTCCGCAGACGACCACGCGCCCCACGGAGCGCTAGGCGTACGCGCCGATGTCCTTGACGACGGAGAAGCCGAGACCGTACGCGCTCATCCCGCGCCCGTACGCCCCCAGGTGCACGCCCTCCTTCGTGGAGCCCGCGAGCACCCAGCCGTACTCCGACTCGCGGTAGTGGAAGGGGGTCGGCACCCCGTCCACCGGGAGCGAAAGCGACGACCAGTCGTCGCCCTCCAGGTCGTCGGCGAGGAACCAGGCCGTCTCCGTCTGCTGGTCCAGCCAGTCGTCGCGCAGCGTGTGGTCCATCTGGCCGGGCCAGGTGAAGGAGAGCAGGCCCACCCCGGCGAGCCAGGCCGCCGAGGAGACCGAGGTGGCCTCGAGGACGCCCGTGCCGTCCGCGCTGCGCCGCACCGGGTTGGCCGCGACGGTCACCACGACCGCGAAGCGCTCCTTGTCGCTGTTGCCGAGGGTGCCCTCGGCGCGGACCGACGGCTCGTCACCGTGTCCGATCGAACCGTGCTCCACGGCACCGTCCGCCGACGTGCCGACCTGCATCAGCCAGCGCTGCCCCGTGTAGGCCTCGTCGAGGCCGTACCAGGGGAAGGGCGCCAGCAGGTAGCCGTCGACCGTGCGCCGGGCGGAGGGCACCGCTTGTGGGGTGCCGTCCGCGGTCTGCACCTGTGCGCCTACCCGACTCGTCGTCTCCATGTACCCGGCCGCCTCCTCGCTCTCGGGTGTCCGGAGCGGCCCGCCCCCCTCGGGCGTCCTCACGCCGGACAACAAGGCAGGATAGCCACACCCCTTGGCGGCGGCAGTTCAGGAGAGGGCTCAGGTGGCGTCCGCGTCGAACGGCGGACGGCCGTCGGCGTCGGGCTTCTCGGCCTCCGCGGGCGTCTTCCGCATGTCGACGCGGGCTCCGCCACCCGAGGCAGCCGACGCGGTCGCCGGGGCCGTCGAGCCGCCGTCCGAGGAGTCGCTGTCGCGGCCGTGCACGGCGTCCGCGACCTCGTTCATCTCCTTCTTCAGGTCGAAGCCGTTGCGGATCTCCTTGAGCCCGAGCTCGTCGTTGTCGAGCTGCTTGCGGATGAACTTCTTCGGGTTCAGGTCCTCGAACTCGAAGTCCTTGAACTCCGGGCCCAGCTCCTCCCGGATGTCCGCCTTCGCGCTGTCGGAGAACTCGCGGATCTTGCGGATCGTGCGGGAGATGTCCTGGATGACCTTCGGCAGCTTGTCCGGACCGAAGATGAGCACGGCGAGGACGACCAGCGCCACTATCTCGAGTGCGCCAATGTCATTGAACACCTAGAGCTCCTTGCGATGTCCTCAGCCCGCAGCAGGTCGTCGGCAACAGGTCGTCGTCCATGGTCTGGACCGTGACCACGGTACCCGGCACTGATGTCTGTCCGGTAGCCGCTGCGCGACAAGCCGGATCAGACCTGGCCACTCCTTTACTCAGCTCCCGCCGGCCGAACCGAGCACCAGGGTCACGTCGCGCTCGTCGCCGGCGCGTTCGACCGTCAGCCGCAGGCGGTCCTTCGGGCGGTGCGCGCGGACCTTGACGATCAGCTCGTCGCTGGAGTGCACGGCGCGGCCGTCGACCTCGGTGATGATGTCGCCGGGCCGGAGACCGGCCCGGTCGCCCGGTCCGTTCTTGTTGACCGCGGGGTCGCCGTTCTTGCCCTTGTCGGCGATGCGGGCGCCGTCACCGTTGTACCGGGTGTCGAGCGTGACACCTATCACCGGGTGCGTCGCCCTGCCGAAGTTGATCAGCTCTTCGGCGACGCGCTTGCCCTGGTTGATCGGGATGGCGAAGCCGAGGCCGATGGAGCCCGCCTGCCCGCCGCCCCGCTCGGAGCCGTCGTCCGCGGAGCGTATGGCGCTGTTGATGCCGATGACGCGTGCCTTGGAGTCGACCAGCGGACCGCCCGAGTTGCCGGGGTTGATCGGCGCGTCGGTCTGGAGGGCGTCGACGTACGAGATGTCGCTGCCGTCGCCCTTCTCGCCGCCCGCGGTGATGGGCCGCTCCTTGGCACTGATGATCCCGGAGGTGACGGTGTTCTCCAGGTCGAAGGGGGCGCCGATGGCCACGACGGGGTCGCCGACCTGGACGTTCTCCGAGTTGCCGAGGGTCAGGGGCCGCAGGCCGCGGACGCCGGACACCTTGACGACCGCGAGGTCGTAGCCGGAGTCGCGGCCGACGACCTCGGCCTTGGCGGTCTCGCCGCCGCTGAACGTCACGGATACCTCGCCGCCGGTGCCCGCGGGTTCGACGACGTGGTTGTTGGTGAGGATGTGGCCCTTGCCGTCGAGGACGAAGCCGGTGCCGGTGCCCTGTGCGGAACCGCCGCTGACGTGCAGCGTCACGACGCCGGGGAGGGCGGCCGCGGCGATGCCGGCGACGCTGCCCTTGGGGCGGTCCTTGGACTCGTCGGCGTCCGGCTGCCGGAGCTCGACGTCACCCGTGCCGTTCCGCTCCAGATACGCGCCGGTCGCGCCGCCGATGAGCCCGGAGACAAGAGCGATCAGCGCAACCCCGACGAGCAGCACCCGCCGCCCCCGCTTCCGCCGCTTCTCCTCCGTCTCCGGAGGCAGCGACCCGACCTGCTGCAACGGCACGTTCCAGGGGTCGTACGCGCGTCGGGGCGCACCCTGCGCCGGGGGCGGGGAGGGCGTGTCGTACGGGGGTGGGGTCGGGGCCGGGGCTTGGGCGGCACCGGGGGTGCCGTGGAGCGGCCCGGAGCCCGCGGCGCCGTGGGCGGGCGTCCCGTGGGCAGGAGTCGCGTGGGCGGGCGTCCCGTACGCGGATGTGGCGCCCTGCGGGGCCGTGGAGAACGGTGTGCCGTGGGCCGGGGTCGCCGCGGGGTGCTGCACCGGGGGTGCGGGCGCCCAGGGGCCGGGCTCGCCGTACGGCGGCGTGCCGTACGGATCCGGATCGTGCAACGGCCGAGGCCGATCCGCGGCATCCCTGCTCCGACCGCCCACTCCCGCACCCACACCCTGCTCGTAGAAACCATCGGCACCCGCAGCCGCCCCCGGTATGGACTCACCGCCCTCCGGACCCCGCGACTCCGAAACGGAGGCCGCCTGCCCCGACCCCGCTCCGGCACCCGACACGGACGAGGTCTCGCCACTGTGCCCCGGGGCGGAGGCGTCCGGGCGGCCCTGCGCCGGAGCACCGGGCTCGGTCGACGCGGCGTCGCCGTGCGAGGCGGCCGAAGCGGTGGGCGCCGGGTGCACGGCCGGAGCCGCGAAGGGCTGCTCCGGGGCCGACGGGGCCTGCACCGAAGCGTTCGGGCCCTGCGCCGGAGCGCCGGGCTCGGTCGGCGCGGTGTCGTGCGGGGCCGACGGAGTGGTGGGCGCCGGGTGCGCGGCCGAAGTCGCGAAGGGCTGCTCCGGGGCCGACGGGGCCTGCACCGAGGCGTCCGGGCCTTGCGCCGCAGCGCCGGGCTCGGTCGGCGTGGCGTCGCCGTGCGAGGCGGCCGGGGTGGTGGGGGCCGGGTGCGCGGCCGGAGTCGCGAAGGGCTGCTCCGGGGCCGACGGGCCCTGCACCGAAGCGTCCGGACCCTGCGCCGCAGCGCCGGGCTCAGTCGGCGCGGTGTCGTGCGGGGCCGACCGAGTGGTGGGGTCGGTTGGCGGCGTGGACTGGTCGGGACGGGCCGGTCCTTTGGGGCGGGGGCGGGTCCACCAATTCGCCTTCGTGGGCTTCCCCTCGTCCATGTTCTCCCCACAACTGGCCCGCGGCGGACGCCGTTTGCATGCTCAACCCCGCGCTCGCCGGTTCCTCGGCGGGCACGGCCCACCGAGGATTCAACCAGGTTCCCCCGCGAAAGCGCAGGGCACCGTCGGGTCAGCGCATCTGCGACGTGCCCTGAAGCGGTCCGGTGCCCGGTGGCGCGGCACTGGTCCGCACTGGATCGGCGTCTCCCGGCACCGGGCGGTCCTCCGCCGTGTGACGGCCGGGCGGCGCCGGGCGTATCAGCGGGGAGATCGCGGCGGCGCCTGCCAGCATCGGCGCCGTCAGCTGGTGCACGGAGTCGCGGGAGCGCAGCGGATGCGTGGGTGCCCCGGGCAGCAGCGGCCCCGTCACCTCGGTCGGCGCGACCGGTGCCGTCAGGACGCCGGGCCGCTGGCCCTGCACGGACAGCGGATTGCTGCTGCCCCGGCGGCGCACGGAGTCAGGGGTCGCGGCGGTGCCGGAGCCCTGGGAGCGCTGTGGGGTCACATTGCTGCCGGAGCCGCCCGCACGGGGGTCGCCCGAGTCGGCGGGGACGCCGACCGTGACGCCGCCGAGCGCGATGGCCGCAAGCGACACCGCGCCGGCCGCCGCGAACGCGAAGCGGCGACCGCGCCAGGTCGGTCTCTCCGCGTCGTGCCGCATGACGTCATGGATGCGGAAGCCCCGCTGCTCGCTGGGCAGCACCGCGGCGTGGGCGCCCGCCGGGACGTACTCCACGAAGGGGTCGGGGTTCACACCGAAGATCCCGTTCCGCGGCAGTCCGGCGGAATCGGTGGCTCCGGTGGCGAATCCGTCGTCGGCGCCGGGCCCCGCGGACGGCCCGGAACCGCCTCCTGGAAGACCTTGGAGGCGGGCGAGGAAACTCTCGGTGGGCGGCGGCGGGGCCGCCTGCGCGAAGACGCTCTTCAGGCGACGCTGCGCGTCGGCCTCGGTCTTGCACATCGGACAGGTCGCCAGATGCGCGAGGACGCGCTCGCGCGCGTCATGACCCAACTCGCCGTCCACAAGGGCGGCGAGCCGGTCTCCCAGATGCTGCTCGGCCTCGGCCAGTTGCCGATCGGCGGGATTCGACCGTGATCCACTCACGCGGTCGCGCCCCCTCCTCCCAGCGCCACGGCCCCGGTGACCGCGAGCGAGCGACGCTCGGCGCGGGCCTCGGGAGAGCGGTGCTGGAGGGCCTTGCGCAGCTGCGAGCGGCCCCGGTGGATACGGCTGCGGACCGTGCCGAGCTTGACGCCGAGGGTCGCGGCGATCTCCTCGTACGACAGGCCTTCGATGTCGCAGAGGACGACGGCCGCACGGAACTCGGGCGCGAGGGTGTCCAGCGCCTGCTGGACGTCCGCGTCGAAGTGCGTGTCGTTGAACACCTGCTGGGGCGACGGCTCGCGGCTCGGCAGCCGCTCCGCGGCGTCGTCCCCGAGTGCGTCGAAGCGGATGCGCTGCTTGCGGCGCACCATGTCCAGGAAGAGGTTGGTGGTGATGCGGTGCAGCCAGCCCTCGAACGTGCCGGGGGTGTACGTCGAGAGGGAGCGGAAGACACGGACGAAGACCTCTTGTGTGAGGTCCTCGGCGTCGTGCTGATTGCCGGTCAGGCGGTACGCCAGGCGGTATACGCGGCCGCTGTGCGTGCTGACGATCTCCTCCCAGGTGGGCGGAGTCCACGCCTGCGATTCCGCGTCAGCGGCAAAGGTCGCGGTCTGAGCGGAGTCGTTGGCACGGATGCGGTCAGCGGTGTCGGTCACGGATTTCGGCTCACCCGCCAATCCGAGAAAACGCCGGAGCGCTCCTCCCCGATTCGCAGACGCAGCCGCACCTCCCCTGTCGGCTCTGGTGGTGTCCAGTGGAGCCCCTACCATAACCACCTCGCCCGTTAGCTCCGGATAAGCGTTTTTACGTGAATTTGGTACGGGCTTCTCTGCAGGTGTCCTGTCCCTGCGAGCCGTCCGCTTCAGGTCTTGATCCATCCGTTACCCCCGCTGTGCTCCCACCCCCTATAAACGCCCGGCCTCATCTGCGGGTTCCCGCCCCCAACGGATACAGTCACGGCCAGGCAACCACGGGGACAGGAGAGGGCCATTACCGGCAACCGGCAGACGGGCTGGGCGTTCGCCGACGCCTTTGTCGCCGAGGACGAGGCACTGCGCTGGGCCCGGGACCGGGCCCGGGAGGCAGGCCTGCCCTCGGTGTCGCCCGGCACCGGCGCCGCGCTGCGGCTGCTCGCCGCCACGGCTGACGCGAAAGCGGTGGCCGAAATCGGCACGGGCACGGGGGTGTCGGGCATCCATCTGCTGCACGGCATGCGGCCCGACGGCGTGCTGACCACGGTCGATCCCGAGCCGGACCGCCAGCAGTTCGCCCGTCAGGCCTTCCGCGCGGCCGGCTTCGCGGGCAACCGCGCGCGGTTCATCCCGGGCCGCGCCCTCGACGTGCTGCCGCGCCTCGCCGACGGCGGCTACGACCTCGTCTTCTGCGACGGCGACCGCCTGGAGTCGCTCGACTATCTCGCTGAATCGTTGCGCCTGCTGCGGCCCGGTGGGCTCGTCTGCTTCGAGGGCGTCTTCGCGGACGGCAGGACCGTGGACTCCGGGCCGCAGCCCGTCGAGGTGTTGCATCTGCGTGAGCTGTTGCGGGCGGTGCGGGAGAGTCCTGAGCTGGTGTCGTCGTTGCTCCCTGTGGGAGACGGTCTCCTCTGTGCCGTCAAACGGTAGCGCTCCCTGAACGGTAGCGCCGCGTGCGTTGGCTCGGGCGGTCGTCTTTGTCTGCGGGGCGTGGGGGCTGGTCGCGCAGTTCCCCGCGCCCCTGGGAGACCCCGGCCAGGTGGGGTTTGTTGACTGCGGGTCCGCTGTGGCTGGTCGCGCAGTTCCCCGCGCCCCTTAAAAGTCCCCCGAGCCAGCACCTTAAAGTTCACCGAGCCAGCCCCTTTGCGGTCCTCCGAGCCCGCCCCTTGAAGTCCCCCGGGACCGCGCCCAAAAAGCTCACCCGGGGCCGCCCCTTGCGAGTTCCCCGGCGGGGGCCGTGTCCAGAAAGCTCACCCGAGCCCGCCCCTAGAAAGTTCCCCGGGACCGTGTCCAAAGCTCACCGGACCGCGTCCGAAAAGCTCACCGGGGACTGCGGGAACGCCCATGGAAGGTGGCCTGGACCGCGTCCGAAAGGTTGAGCCGGGGCGCGCTCGGGGCGGGACCGGGTTCCGGGCACAGCACTGCCCGGCATCGTCGTACGATGCCGGGCAGTGGGAAAGTGTGAGCGCTTCCGCGTCAGCCGACGACCTTCTTCAGGGCGTCGCCGAGCGCGTCGGCCTCGTCCGGAGTCAGTTCGACGACAAGTCGTCCGCCGCCTTCGAGCGGAACGCGCATGACGATGCCCCGCCCCTCCTTGGTCACCTCGAGCGGGCCGTCGCCCGTCCGCGGCTTCATGGCCGCCATGCTCGTTCCCCTTCCTGAAACCAGCTCATCGCAGCCGACAACCCAGGTGTCACCGGCATCGAACACATTGCTTCCAGGTCATTATCCCGCATGGCGGGACCCGATGACCAACATCGGTCGGCATCGCTTGGGCAACGCGCGCCCGCAAAACCCCTCATTTCGGCGATGTGGCTGCGATACTTCGCCGTCCCATACGCCCCGTGGGCCCGAAATTCTTTGACGCAGGTCACATGCCCGGGCGCATGCCGGAGCCCGATGATCTCCGTCATGCTGAGCTCCTACGCACCTGCGTACCGGACCAGCGGAGGGGACCACCATGGCCGACAGCGTGCTCTACGAGGTGAGCGACGGACTCGCGACGATCACGATCAACCGTCCCGAGGCGATGAACGCCATGAACACCGAGGCCAAGGTCGCTCTCCGGGAGGCCGTGCGGTCGGCCGCCGCCGACGAGGCCGTGCGCGCGGTGCTGCTCACCGCGACGGGCCGGGCCTTCTGCGTGGGCCAGGACCTCAAGGAGCACATCGGCTCCCTCGCGGCGGACCGCGAGGCGGGGACCGGGCAGACCATGAGCACGGTCAAGGAGCACTACAACCCCATCGTGCGGGCACTGACGAGCATGCCGAAGCCGGTCGTGGCGGGGGTCAACGGCGTCGCCGCGGGCGCGGGCCTCGGCTTCGCGCTCGCCGCCGACTACCGGGTGGTCGCGGACACCGCCAAGTTCAACACCTCGTTCGCGGGTGTCGCCCTGACCGCCGACTCCGGGGTCTCCTGGACGCTGCCGCGCGTGATCGGCCCCGGCCGCGCCGCCGACCTGCTGCTCTTCCCGCGCAACATCTCCGCGCAGGAGGCGCACGAGCTGGGCATCGCCAACCGCGTCGTGCCCGCCGACGACCTCGCCCACGAGGCGGCGCAGGTGGCCCGCGCCCTGGCCGAGGGCCCCACCCTGGCCTACGCCGCGCTCAAGGAGTCCCTCGCCTACGCGGCCGGCCACTCCCTGGACGAGGCGCTGGACAAGGAGGACGAGTTGCAGGCGAGGGCGGGCGCGTCGGAGGACCACGCCATCGCCGTGCAGGCCTTCATCGCCAAGGAGAAGCCGAAGTACCTGGGGCGCTGATCCCTACGCCGCCTCGCGGGCCACGCAGTCCGCGAGGTGGTCGTCGACCAGGCCGCAGGCCTGCATCAGCGCGTACGCCGTGGTGGGGCCGACGAAGCGTATGCCGCGCTTCTTGAGCGCCTTGGACAGGGCCGTGGACTCGGCGGTGATCGCGGGCACGTCGGCGATGCTGCGGGGGGCCGCGCGGGTCGCGGGATCCGGTGCGTACGACCAGATCAGGGAGTCCAGTTCGCCCTCGGGCCAGTCGGCGAGCACGCGCGCGTTGGCGAGGGTGGCGTCGATCTTGGCGCGGTTGCGGATGATCCCGGGGTCGGCGAGGAGCCGCTCGCGGTCCTCGTCGGTGAAGTCCGCGACCGCGGCGATCCGGAAGCCGGCGAAGGCGGCGCGGAAGCCCTCGCGGCGGCGCAGGATCGTGATCCACGAGAGGCCGGACTGGAAGGCTTCCAGACAGAGCCGCTCGTACAACGCGTCGTCGCCGTGGACCGGGCGGCCCCATTCGTCGTCGTGGTACGCCACATAGTCCGCGGTGGACAGGCCCCAGGGGCAGCGGAGGCCGCCGTCCGGGCCCGGGACCGCGCCACTCTCCGTGCTCACTGGTCGTCGCCCTTCTGCTCCTCGGTCCCGCGTGGCTCATACCCCTCGAAGAGGGTGCGGCCCGTGACCGCCGTGGCCTGCGCTCCGGCCAGGGCCGCCTCCAGCTCGGCGATGCGGGCGTCCCGCTCGGCCAGCTCGGCGCCGAGACGGCCGAGCACCTCGTCCACCTCCGCCATGTGATAGCCGCGCAGCGTCATCGGGAAGCGCACCGCGTCGACGTCGGCGCGGCGCAGGGGGCGGCCCGGGGGCAGCGGATCACTGAACCGCTCGGGCTCGGCGTCGGGCAGCGCGCCGCTCTCGCCGCCGCCGATCACGGCGAGGGTCACCGCGCCGACCACCACGACGAGGGCGATGACCAGGAACAAGAACAAGACCATCTCTTCAGGCCCTCACGCTCGACTGCCCGTGCTGAAACTGTCAGGGTCCGATCGTGCCATGCGCCTGTGACAGTTAAGGTCGCAGGCGGCCGAACCGCGACAAGGACCCAGGAGGGCCACAGGGGATGCTCAGGCTTGGCAGGCGCGAGTTCGACGCGCACGAGCCGGTGATCATGGCGATCGTCAACCGGACCCCGGACTCCTTCTACGACCAGGGCGCCACGTTCCGCGACGAGCCCGCGCTCGCCCGGGTGGAGCAGGCCGTGGCCGAGGGCGCCGCCATCATCGACATCGGCGGGGTCAAGGCGGGGCCGGGCGAGGAGGTGACCGCCGAGGAGGAGGCGCGCCGCACGGTCGGTTTCGTCGCCGAGGTCCGCAGGCGGTTCCCCGACGTGGTGATCAGCGTCGACACGTGGCGGCACGACGTCGGCGAGGCGGTCTGCGAGGCGGGCGCCGATCTGCTCAACGACGCCTGGGGCGGTGTCGACCCGAAGCTCGCGGAGGTCGCCGCGCGGTACCGGGTGGGTCTGGTCTGCACGCACGCGGGCGGTGCCGAGCCGCGCACCAGGCCGCACCGCGTCACGTACGACGACGTGATGGCGGACATCCTGCGCGTGACGGTCGGCCTGGCCGAACGCGCGGTCGGGCTGGGCGTTCCGCGCGACTCCGTGATGATCGACCCGGGCCACGACTTCGGCAAGAACACCCGCCACAGCCTGGAGGCCACCCGCAGGCTCGGCGAGATGGTGGACACGGGCTGGCCCGTCCTGGTCTCCCTGTCCAACAAGGACTTCGTGGGCGAGACCCTCGACAAGCCGGTCAAGGAACGCGTCCTCGGCACCCTCGCGACGACAGCGGTCTCGGCCTGGCTGGGCGCGCAGGTGTACCGCGTCCACGAGGTGGCGGAGACCAAGCAGGTGCTGGACATGGTGGCGACGATCGCGGGGCACCGTGCCCCTGCCGTCGCCCGGCGAGGACTGGCCTGAGCGGCGCCCGTCCCACCCCGGCCGGACGGAGTCCGGCACAGCCGTTCGAAGCCCGGAAGGCGCCCCAGCGCCGACCGGTGCGAGCACGGCACGAAGGAATGGTCATGGTGACGACGATCGCGGGGCATCGGCCCCCGGCGGTCGCCCGCCGAGGGCTTGCCTAGTCCTCCCCGAAGGGGAGGGCTACTTCCCGACTTCCTTCGTCACCAGGGAGATCGCCTCTTCCACGTCGTCCGTGACGTGGAAGAGGAGGAGGTCCGCCTCGGAGGCCTTGCCCTGGGCGATGACCGTGTTCTTCAGCCAGTCGACCAGGCCGCCCCAGTACTGCGACCCGAAGAGGACGATGGGGAAGCGCGTGACCTTGCGGGTCTGGACGAGGGTGAGCGCTTCGAAGAGCTCGTCCAGCGTGCCGAGGCCGCCGGGCAGGACCACGAAGCCCTGCGCGTACTTCACGAACATCGTCTTGCGGACGAAGAAGTAGCGGAAGTTCACGCCGATGTCGACGTACGGGTTGAGGCCCTGCTCGAAGGGGAGCTCGATGCCGAGGCCGACCGAGGTGCCCTTCGCCTCGACGGCACCCTGGTTGGCGGCCTGCATCGCGCCGGGTCCGCCGCCCGTGATCACCGCGAAGCCGGCCTCCACGAGCGCCTTGCCGATCTCGACCCCGGCCGCGTACTCCGGAGAGCCCTCCCCCGTGCGCGCCGAGCCGAACACGCTGATGGCGGGCGGGAGTTCCGCGAGGGTGCCGAAGCCCTCGATGAACTCGGACTGGATGCGCAGGACTCTCCAGGGATCCGTGTGCACCCATTCGGAGGGACCGTCGGAGTCGAGGAGACGCTGGTCGGTGGTGCCTGCCTGCACCTTGTCCCGCCTGCGCAGCACCGGGCCGAGCCGCTGCTCCTCGGGACGCTTCCTGGCACCGGTGTCGCGGGCAGCGCGCTCGGCGCTGTTGTCGGGGTGGCTCATCGTCTGCTCCCTCCATGCGTACGTGACTGCGTACGTGACTCACAGCGTAGATCTACGCGGGTTACGTCCGAGGGACCTCGGGATGTCCGGCACCGGGTGCCTCAGCCGCCTACGACGTCAGCCAGGCCCGCAGCTTCTCCTCCGCCACCGGGATCAGCGACGCCTCGACGCGCTCGTCGATCTTGTGGGCGAGCAGCGGGTTGCCGGGGCTGTAGTTGACCGCGGGCACGCCGAGCGCGCTGAAGCGGGAGACGTCCGTCCAGCCGAACTTGGGGCGGGCCTCGCCGCCGACGGCCGCCATGAAGGCCGCGGCCGCCGGGTGGGTGAGGCCGGGGCGGGCCGCGCCCGTGTGGTCGTCGACGACGAACTCGTCGACGCCGCAGTCCGCGAAGTAGTCGCGGACGAAGGCGAGGGCCTCCTCCTCGCTGCGGTCCGGCGCGTAGCGGAAGTTGACGGTGACGGTGCACTCGTCGGGGATGACGTTGGTGGCGACGCCGCCCTCGATGCGGACGGCGTTGAGCCCCTCGTGGAACTGAAGGCCCTCGACCACCGGCTTGCGGGGTTCGTACGCGGCGAGCCTCTGGAGGATGGGGGTGGCCGCGTGGATGGCGTTGGAGCCCATCCACGCGCGCGCGGAGTGCGCCCGCACGCCCCTGGTCTTGAGGAGGACCCGCAGGGTGCCCTGGCAGCCGCCCTCGACCTGGCCGTCGGTGGGTTCGAGGAGGACGGCGAAGTCTCCCGCCAGCCAGTCGGGGTGGGCCTCGGCGACGTGCCCGAGGCCGTTGAGGTGAGCGGCCACTTCTTCGTTGTCGTAGAAGACGAAGGTGAGGTCGCGGTTGGGCTCGGGCACCGTCTGCGCGATGCGCAGCTGGACGGCGACGCCCGACTTCATGTCGCAGGTGCCGCAGCCCCACAGGACACCGTCCTCGTCGAGGCGGGACGGGACGTTGTCCGCGATCGGCACCGTGTCGATGTGCCCGGCGAGGATGACCCGCTCCGCGCGGCCGAGGTTCGTGCGGGCCACCACGTTGTTGCCGTGCCGGTCGACCGTGAGGTGCGGCAGGGCGCGCAGGGCCGTCTCGATGGCGTCGGCGAGCGCCTTCTCCTCGCCGCTCGGGGACGGGAAGTCGACCAGTCGCGCGGTGAGCTCCGCGGCGTCGAGCGTGAGGTCAAGCGGTGTCTGAGGCATGCGAACGACCCTAAGGCAGCGGGCGCGCCGGCCTGTCAGTGGACTCCAGTACCTTGGACGCGTGCCTGAGCCCCACACTCCCGTCCGGCGCGGCCGTCTCCTCCGTATCGGGGCCGCGGCCGCCGTGCTCCTCGCCGTCGTGGGCTATGTGGCGCTCCAGTACGTGTACGGGGGCAAGCGCGAGCCGCGGTGCACGGTCGTCTCGGGCAAGGACGACGGCGCTTCGTACACCTTCACGGCCGAACAGGCGGAGAACGCCGCGACGGTGGCGGCGGCCGGCACCTCGCGCGGCATGCCGGAGCGCGCGGTGACCATCGCCCTCGCCACCGCCCTTCAGGAGTCCGGCCTGCGCAACATCGCGCACGGGGACCGGGATTCGCTGGGCCTGTTCCAGCAGCGCCCCTCGCAGGGCTGGGGCGACGAGCGGCAGATCATGGACCCGGCGTACTCGGCCGCCCGGTTCTACGAGCACCTCGCCGACGTCCCCGGCTATTCGCGCCTGCCGCTGACGGTCGCCGCGCAGCGCGTGCAGCGCAGCGGCTATCCGCAGGCCTACGCCAAGCACGAGCCGGACGCCGCGCTGCTCGCCGCCGCGCTCACCGGCCGCGCGCCCGCCGTCCTCGGCTGCGAGGGCCGCCCGGACGCGGGCACCACCGCCGCGGGTCCGGAGCGGGTGCGGGCCGCCCTGGCCCGCGACTTCGGCCGCGACGTGCGCACCGGCGGCGCCTCGGGGCGCACGGTGACGGTCCCCGTGCCTGCCCGGCCGGCCGACGAGCGGGCGTCGCGGCGCGGCTGGGAGCTGGCGCACTGGGCGGTGGCGCACTCCTCGGCGCTGCACATCGACCGGGTCGTGTACGACGGCCGGGAGTGGCGCGCCGGCGGCTCCGGGGAGTGGCGGAAGGCGCGGACGGCCGGCGCCGCGGGGGCGGGCCTGGCCGCGGGCGAGGTTCGGATCGTCACTGGGCAGTAGTGCGGCGCTTCACTCGTTCGGGGCACGCCGGGCGTTACGGGGCGAGACCGTGTCCGAGTTTCCCGCCTCCTCGCCGCAGAATCCCCAAATCCCAAGTGGCGCAAAGGATGAAGGATTCTGCACCGAATCGGCCCGTAAGCCGTTTGCCCCTTTTTCTCCGCAGCCGATAATGCGACGCATTGCCAACTCTTTACGTTGGCGCACCGCAACCTTCGCGGGCTTCGAGCGGTAGTCACTGCGTCCGATCACCGGAAGCCGTCCGGTGGGAGCCGGAGCCGATTCGGCCGGACTACCCCAACGTTCTCTCCCGTTTGAAGGAGCATCATGTCCCTCCCCCTGACCCGCCGGATCGCCCGTGCCGCGCTGCTCAGCGCAGCGGGTGCAGCTTCCGTGGTCGGTGCGGCCGGCTCCGCGAGCGCCGTCGACCTGCCCGCCAGCCCCGACCTCGGCGGGCTGACCGCCCTGGACGGCGCCGGTCTCGGCGACACGGTCGACGACGCGGCTCAGAACGTCAGCAACCTCGCGGGCGAAACCGGCAGCAAGGCCGTGAAGAAGACCGTCCCGCCCGCGGGCAAGACCGTCGGCCGGGCCGGCAAGACGGCGACCCCGGCCGCCCAGCGGGCCGCCGGTGACATCGCGGGCAGCGCGGGCGGGGTGGTCGGCGAGACCGCGGGCTCGGCCACCAAGGGCGGGCTGCCCACCGACGCGGTGAGCGGCGGCCTGCCCACCGACTCGCTGGCCAAGGGCCCGCAGGTCGAGCGCCTGCCGCTCAAGGCCCTGCCGCTCGGCTGATCACCCGCACGACCTTTTCGCCCCGTACGCGCGCAGGGCCCGGAGCCAGTGGCTCCGGGCCCTCCGTCGTCAGCACGAGCGCGTCACGCCAGCCGCTCGACCGCCGCCGCGACCCGCTCGTCCGTCGCCGTCAGCGCCACGCGCACGAAACGGTCGCCCGCCGGGCCGTAGAAGTCGCCGGGCGCCACCAGGATGCCGAGGCCCGCGAGATGGCCCACGGTGTCCCAGCAGGACTCGTCGCGGGTGGCCCACAGGTACAGGCTCGCCTCGCTGTGCTCGATGCGGAAGCCGTGCTTCACCAGGGCGTCGCGCAGGGCGGTGCGCCGGGCCGCGTACCGCTCGCGCTGCTCGCGCACGTGCGCGTCGTCGCCGAGGGCCGCCACGACGGCGGCCTGGGTCGGCGCGGACGTCATCATGCCGCCGTGCTTGCGGATCTGGAGCAGGTCGCCGAGGACGGCCGCGTCACCGGCGATGAACGCCGCGCGGTAGCCCGCCAGGTTGGACCGCTTGGAGAGCGAGTGGACGGCGACGATGCCCTCGTACGAACCGCCGCACACGTCCGGGTGCAGGACCGAGACCGGGTCGGCCTCCCAGCCGAGCTCCAGGTAGCACTCGTCGCTGACGAGCAGCACGCCGTGCTCGCGGGCCCAGGCGACGGTACGGGTCAGCTCTTCCTTGGACAGGACGCGACCGGTGGGGTTCGAGGGCGAGTTGAGCCAGAGGAGCTTGAGGTGCGTGGGGTCGAGCGCTGTCGGATCGTCGTAGGCGACGTACTCCGCGCGGGCCAGGCGCGCCCCCACCTCGTACGTCGGATAGGCGAGCCGCGGGTGGGCCACCACGTCGCCCGGGCCGAGGCCCAGCTGCGTCGGGAGCCAGGCCACGAGCTCCTTGGAGCCGACGACCGGCAGGACGTTGCGGTGCGTGAGGTCCCGGGCGCCGAGGCGCCGTCCGCACCAGCCGGTGAGCGCGTCGCGCAGCTCGGCCGTGCCCCACACCGTCGGATAGCCGGGCGAGTCCGCGGCGGCGACCAGCGCTTTCTGAATCAGCTCGGGAACCGGGTCCACCGGGGTGCCGACCGACAGGTCGACGATGCCGCCGGGGTGGGCGGCCGCCGTGGCCTTGTACGGCTCAAGCTTGTCCCAGGGGAAGGTGGGAAGCCGGTCGGAGACTGCGGACACGTGTTGACTCCCGTGCTGGTGCTGGTCGTTGCAAATGCCTCGGTCCCGTGCGGCGGAGATGCCGTACGGGACCGGGGCGACGCTCAGGCTGCCGTTACTGGTTCTGCGGCGGCAGGGCGGCGATGAAGGCGTGGTCGCGCTCGATCAGGCCGAGCTTGCTCGCGCCACCGGGCGAACCGAGCTCGTCGAAGAACTCGACGTTCGCCTTGTAGTAGTCCTTCCACTCCTCAGGAGTGTCGTCCTCGTAGAAGATCGCCTCGACCGGGCAGACCGGTTCGCAGGCTCCACAGTCGACGCATTCGTCCGGGTGGATGTACAAGGACCGCTGGCCCTCGTAAATGCAGTCGACCGGGCACTCCTCGATGCACGCCTTGTCCTTGACGTCGACACAAGGCTGCGCGATGACGTAGGTCACGCTGTCGTTCCTCCTCGATACGGGCGTTGGCGGGCCGTCTTCAGGCTCCGCTCGCCTGGCGCGCGGGAGCGCGGCGTCGTCGATGCCCGCCCCTAGTATCTCCGTTCCCGGGCATGATCCGAACAGGAGGGGCTTGCAGAGCTGTGGAAATCATCGGCGGCGGACGACTCGAGGTCCGCATCACCCCTGCTGACGTGGGCAAACGAGTCTCGATTCGACGCTTGAGCGCTGCTTCCGCCGCGCCTGAGAAGTTCACCGACACGGTGGGTGTTCTCACATCGTGGGACGACGGTGTGGTGCTCATCACACGACGCGACGGTGAGAGCGTCCGGATTCCGGAAGGCTCGCTGGTGGCGGGCAAGGTCGTGCCGGCCGCGCCCGCGCGCCGCCGGGGGCCCGCCGCCTCGTACGAGGAGCTGGCGCGGGTCTCCGCACGGGCCTGGGCGCCCGTGGAGAGCGAGCGTCTCGGGGAGTGGGAGCTGCGGGCGGCGGCGGGGTTCACGCGGCGGGCCAACTCCGTGCTGCCGCTGGGCGATCCGGGACGGCCGCTGGACGAGGCCCTCTCGTACGTACGCGACTGGTACGCGGCCCGTGACCTGCCCCCGTACATACAGACCGCGACCGGCGCCGAGGGCACGCAGGAGCTGCTCTGCGCCGGCCTGGAGGAGCGCGGCTGGGTGCGCGAGGGCTCCGCGGAGCTGCACGTCGGCGGGCTCGCCCCGGTCGGGGACCTGGATGCGGACGCGGACCGCGTCGTGCTCTCCCGCTCCTTCGACGAGCCGTGGCTGCGGCGGTACCAGCGGTTCGGGGTACCCGGACCGCATGTGTTCAAGGTGCTGGCGGGCGGGCCCTCGGTATGGTTCGCTTCCGTGCCCGGGAGCGGTGACGCCCCGGCCGCCATCGGGCGGTGCGTGGTGGACGGACGCTGGGCGGGCTTCATGGCCGTCGAGGTGGACCCGGAGCACCGGCGCCAGGGGCTCGCCACCGCGGTGATGACCGCACTGGCCCGCCAGGCCATGTCCGAGGGCGCTTCGGCGGCCTGGCTCCAGGTCGAGGAGGGCAACGACGGCGCGCGGGCGCTGTACGGCGGGATGGGTTTCGCCGCTCATCACGCCTATCACCACTACCGGCACGGCCCCGCCTGAGCGGGAGCAGGGGCCCGACGGAGTACGGCACGGCAGGCACGGCAGAGCAGAGCACGGCACGGAGACAGCGCCCGGCGAGGGCAGACACGAGGCACGTATGCACGCGGAGTCCGGCGAATGGCGGCGGCGGTTCGCCGAAGAGGCGCGGTCGGAGCGGCCCGGTCTCGCGCCGCTGTGCCTGCTGATCGGCGCCGAGGCGGATCCCTCACTCGACGAGGCGGGGATCGACGCCGCCGAGATCGAGCTCGACCGCCTCGCCGGGCTGCTGCCGTTCCGGCCCGGCGGGCCGCGCGCGTGGGCGACGGCGATGGCCGAACTCCTCGGTGAACAGTGCGGGTTCGAGGGGACACCGGGCGATTACCAGCGCCTTGACTCCTCGCTCCTGCACCAGGTCCTGCGCCGCCGCAGAGGCCTGCCGATCCTGCTCTCCGTCGTCTGGATGGAAGTCGCACGACGTGCGGGCGCCCCCGTCTACGGGGTGGCGCTGCCGGGGCACTTCGTCGTCGGCTTCGGGCCCCGCGACGACCAGGTCCTCGCCGACCCCTTCGACGGCGGCCGGCTGCTCACCGGCACCGACGCGGAGCTGCTGGTGGCCGGGGTCGCGGGCACCGGCATCCAGCCGTCCATGCTGACGCCCGCCGACCCGCTCAACATCGTGCAGCGGATCCTCAACAACATCCGCGCCTGGGCCGCCGCGAGGCCCGAGCGGTCCGACGTCGCCCTGTGGGCCCTGGAGCTGTCGCTCCTGCTGCCCGCCCATCCGGCCCGGCTCCGCTACGAGCGGGCCCAACTCCTCGTCCAGCGGGGCGACTTCCTGGGGGGTGCCGCGGAGCTGGACGCGTACGCGGATGTGGTGACTCCGGTGGAGCCGACCACGGCGGACCGGGTGCGCCAGCAGGCGCGGGCCGCGCGGGCGATGCTGAACTGACCGGCCCGGACGGCGCGGCCCGCCCCGGACGGACGTATCGATCGAGGCGACCGGGCACCACCGACGTATGCATCCTCGACCTCCCGGAACCACCGAGTGGCGGCGGCTGTTCGCGGCCGAGGCCGAGTCCGCGCGGCCCGATCTGACGCTGCTGTGCCTGCTGATCGGCACCGAGGCCGACCCCTCGCTCGACGAGGCGGACATCCACGCCGCACGGCGCCTGCTCGACCGGCTCGCGGAACAGGCCGCGCTCGGCCGCCGCTCCCGCCGCGCCGACGACCCGCGCGCCTGGGCCGCCGCCCTGGCCGAGCTCCTCGGCGCGCGCTGCGGCTTCAGGGGCAGGCCCGGCGACTACCAGCGCCTCGACTCCTCGCTCCTGCACCGGGTCCTGCGCCGCCGCAGAGGCCTGCCGATCCTGCTCTCCGTCGTCTGGATGGAAGTCGCACGGCGCGCGGGCGCCCCCGTCCACGGGGTCGCGCTCCCCGGACGCTTCGTCGTCGGCTTCGGACCCCGCGACGACCAGGTCCTCGCCGACCCCTTCGACGGCGGCCGGCTGCTCACCGGCACCGACGTGGAGCTGCTCGTGGCGGCGGCCACGGGGTCCCGGCCCGAACCGTCGATGCTGAGCCCCGCGGGCCCGCTGGATATCGTGGCGCGCATCCTCAACAACATCCGCGCCTGGGCGGCGCCCCGCCCCGAGCGTGCCGACGTCTCGCTCTGGGCGGTCGACCTCTGCCTGCTCCTGCCGTCACCGCCGCCCCCGCTGCACTACGAACGCGCCCAACTCCTCGTACACAAGGGCGAGTTCCTGGCGGGTGCGCGGGAGCTGGACACGTACGCCGACGCCGTCGCCGGGCTCGATCCGGCGACGGCGGAACTGGCCAGGCGGCAGGCATTGGGGGCGCGGGCGATGCTGAACTGACGCATTCAGGCGCGGAGAAGACGGGTCGTCAGAGCCAGCCCTTGTCCCTGGCGACGCTGACGGCCTCCGCGCGGTTGCGGACGGCGAGCTTCTGGATGGCCGTCGAGAGGTAGTTGCGGACCGTGCCCTGGGAGAGGTGCAGGGCCTTGGCGAGCTCGGCGTTGGTGGCGCCGCCCGCGGCCGCGCGCAGCACCTCGCGCTCGCGGTCCGTCAGCGGGTTCGCGCCCTCCGCGAGGGCGGCCGCCGCCAGCGTGGGGTCGATGACCCGCTCCCCCGCGAGCACCTTGCGCACCGCCGCGGCGAGCTGCGCCGCGGGGGCGTCCTTGACGAGGAACGCGTCGGCGCCCGCCTCCATGGCGCTGCGCAGATAGCCGGGGCGCCCGAAGGTGGTGAGCACGACGATCTTCAGGGCGGGCAGCGCGGCGTGGAGTTCGGCCGCCGCCTCGATGCCGGTCATGCCGGGCATCTCGATGTCGAGCAGCGCCACGTCCACGGCGTGTGCGCGGGCCGCCGTGAGCACCTCGTCGCCGCGGGCCACCTGGACGACGACCTCGATGTCCGGCTCCAGACCGAGCAGCGCCGCGAGGGCCTCACGGACCATCGACTGGTCCTCGGCGAGGAGGACCCGCACGGAGTCGGCGGGGCGGTGGTCGGGGGCCCGGGGCGTCTCTTCCATGGGCCTCAGATTACGGGCGGTGCGGAGGACGGCTCCGACAGCGGTACCCGGGCCGTCAAGCGGAAGCCGGGGCGGCCCCCCGGGCCCGTCTCCAGGACGCCGCCGACGGCCTCCACGCGTTCGCCGATGCCCGTCAGGCCGTTCCCCGCCGCGGTGCCGGAACCGCCGACTCCGTCGTCCTCCACCGAGAGTTCGACCAGGGGTCCGGCGAGCGTCCTCCGTACCGTGAACGCCACCGCGCACCGGCGGGCCCCGCTGTGCCGCACGACGTTGGTGACGGCCTCCCGCAGCGCCCACGCCAGCGCCGCCTCCGCCTCCTCCCCCGGCAGCTCGGCGGGCGGCTCCAGCGGCACGTCGGCCTCGATGCCCGCGGCGGCCAGCGCGGTGCGGGCGCCGGCCAGCTCACCGGCCAGCGTGCGCCTGCGGTAGCCGGAGACCGCCTCACGCACGTCCATCAGGGCCTGGCGGCTGACCTGTTCGATGTCGGCGACCTGCCGGGCGGCCCGGTCGGGGTGGTCGGGCAGCATCCGGCCGGCGAGCTCGCTCTTGAGCGTGATGAGGGAGAGCGAGTGGCCGAGCAGGTCGTGCAGGTCACGGGCGAGCCGCAGCCGCTCCTCGTTGGCGGCCAGCTGGGCGACGGTGGCCCTGGCCTGCCGCAGCTGGATCGTCGTACGGACCAGCTGGCGCACGCCGGCCATCGCGAACCCCACGAGGACGCTGAGCACGGCCAGGTTGCCGAGCAGGTCCCGCAGGCTGTCCGTGCGCAGACCCACCGCGATCATCACGGCGGTGACCGCGGGGATGGTCCAGGCCGCGTACCGCATCGGCAGGACGGCGCCGGCGGAGACGGAGACGTACACGAAGAGCCCGAGCCAGTCGGTGCCGAAGGCGAGCGCGAGGACCACGGCGAGCGTGAACTGAAGGCCGAACGACACGTACACCGCGCGCCAGTCGAGCACTTTGGTCGTGTAGCGGAAGACGAGCGAGAGGTAGCAGGCCACGAAGGCCGCGAGGCCCAGCGAGCCGAGGGCGGTGGCCGCGGCGCTCCGCCCGGTCACCACGAGGTCGTGGACGGGGCTCGTCAGGAAGACCAGCCAGATGCCGATCCAGACGGCCTTCGTGAGGACCTGCCTGCGGCCGAGGACCGGCTGCCCGAACGTGTGCAGCGGGTGGGTGTCGTCGCACCGCGCGGCCTCACGGGCGCACTCGGCTCCCCGGTTCGTGTTCACGCCTTCACCGTGTCCTTCCGGTACAGCCACGCGGCGCCGCCCGCGAAGAGAAGGAAGTAGGCGACCAGGAGCGTGATGTCCTTCGCGTGCGGTGCGTCGCCCAGTTCGATGGCCTGCCCGAGGGCAGCGTACGCGTGGGTGGGCAGCCAGGACGCCGCCTCCTGGAGCCAGTGCGGGAACGTCGTGACCGGCATCCACAGGCCGCCGAGCATGGAGAGCCCGAAGTAGACGATCATCGTGATCGGGCGCACGGCGTCGCCGGACGCGAGGTAGCCGATGGCCACGCCGAGGGCGGCGAAGCAGAGGCTGCCCGCCCAGATCGCGCCGGTCAGCGCCAGCCACTGCCAGGCGTCGAAGCGGACGTCCTTGAAGACCGCGGCGACCACGAACACCACGACGATGGACGGCAGGCTCACCACGGCCGCACTGGCCGTCTTCGCCAGGACGTAGCCCCGCCCGGGGAGCGCCGTCAGGCGCAGCTGCCGCACCCAGCCGCTCTCGCGCTCCTTGGCGATGCGCTCGCTGTTGCCCATGAGTACGGCGGTGAGGGCGCCGAAGGACGCCATCGAGACCATCATGAACGCCGGGACGGACAGGCCCGTCGCGGGGACCCGGTCGGCGCCGTTCTGGGTGCCCGCGATGATCAGGAAGAGCATCGACGGATAGATGACGGAGAAGAAGAGGAACTTGCGGTTGCGCAGGGATCGGGTGATTTCCAGCTTGATGAGGCTGTTCATGCCGTGCGTGTTTGTCATGCGGTCCTGGCCTCCTCGGCCTCGGTGATCGCCACGAAGGCCTGCTCCAGGCCGAGCCCGGCGACTTCGAGGTTGCGGGGGTGGACGCCGAGCCCGTACAGGGCGTGCACGGTGGCGTCGGCGTCCGTCGACTGGAGGCGGACCGTGCGGCCCGCGATGTCGAGGGTGGTCAGAAAGGGCAGCGCGCGCAGGTGTTCGGTGAGCTCCGCGTCGACGCGCTCCAGGTCGAAGGCGACCTTGCGGGCGCCCGCCTTCGCCTTGATCTCGGCCGCGGTGCCGTCCGCGAGGAGCCGGCCGCGGTGCAGGACCAGGACGCGGTCGGCGATCGCGTCGGCCTCCTCCAGGTAGTGGGTGGCGAAGAGGACCGCGCGGCCCCGGTCCGCCTGCTCGCGCATGGTGGCCCAGAACGCCTGGCGTGCGGTGACGTCCATGCCGGTGGTCGGCTCGTCGAGCACGATCAGGTCGTGGGCGCCGGCCGTGGCGAGCGCGAAGCGGACGCGCTGCTCCTGGCCGCCGGAGAGCTTGTCGGCCTTGCGGTCCGCGATCCGGGTGAGGCCCGCGTGGGCGAGCACGTCGTCGACGCGGTGGGGGCGCGGGTGCAGTGCGCAGGCGAGCGTCACCAGTTCGCGCACGGTGACCTCGCCCATCAGGCCGCCGCTCTGAAGCATGGCGCCGACCCGCCCCGCGGTGATCGCCTCGCGCGGCTCGGTCCCGAAGACCCGCACCGTGCCGCTGTCCGGGGTGCGCAGACCCAGCAGCAGGTCGAGGGTGGAGGACTTGCCCGCGCCGTTCGGCCCGAGGAGCGCCACCGTCTCGCCCGGACGGAGGTCGAGGGTCAGGCCGTCGACGGCGCGTACGTCGCCGAAGCTCTTGGTCACCTGCTCGAAGCTGACCGCGCTGGTGGTGGCGGGTGGTGCCGTGGTCGTCGTCATGCCGACCATCGTCACAAAAGCGCAGGTCACAGCGGCAGTGTCGGATGTGCCGACTCCGGCATGACAGATGTCATGCCGGAGTCGGTGACGCGAGTACCGCGGGTATCAGCTCGGGTTCGTCTCGATGACCCCGACGCGCTCCGCGGGCGTCTTGCCGACCAGCGCCTTGGCCATCGCCTGGACCACGTCGGTCGGCTGCACCGGCGTCTTGGAGCCGTCGCCGCGCTGGATCAGGACACCGTCGAACACGTTGCCGTACAGCTTCTTGAGCTCTTCGAGGTTGTAGTACTCCTGGAGGGTGCCGTCCTTGAGGACCTTCGTCTGAAGGATCTTCGGCAGCGACCTCTCCGGGCCGAAGGGGATCGACTTGGTGCCGGCCTTGATCGTGACGTTGGCCGACATGGCCGGCTTGGCGAACCGGGTCATGAATTTGTCGACCTCGGCCTTGGAGACGGCGGGCTTGCGGGTGCTGACCGGCACCTGGACCGGGCCCGCGCTGCCCGTCTCGACCTGCTTCTTGTACGCCTCGGCGACCGAAGCGGTCGACGCCTGCGGGTCGATGCCCTTGCCGACCTTGCCGTAGACCGGGACGGCCTTGCCCGGCACGAACTTGACCGTGCCCTCCTGGGCCGTGCCCGAGCCGCCCGCCGCGCGCTCCAGGGCGGCGGTGAGCTTCTCCTCGTCGACAGGCATGACGGGCTCGACGACGCGCTGGCCGCCGAAGAGCGAACCGATCACCGAGACGGGGTTGTAATCGCTGCCCGCGGCCTCGCGGACGGTGGCCTGACTGTCCAGGGTGAGGCCCGCCTGGTCCGGCTTGAGCGTGACCGTGTCGCCGCCCACCGAGAGCTTCAGCGGCTTGGTGACGCGCGCGTCGAGGGCCGCGTCGAGCTTCTGCACGGCCTCGTCGCGGGTGCTGCCACCGATGTCGACGCCGAGCACGGTGGTGCCCTTCGGGACATCGGCGTGGTTCATCAACAGGCCCGCGCCGTACGCCCCGCAGCCCGCGACCACGACGGCGGCCACAAGGAGGACCAGCTTGCTGCGGCCCTTCTTCTTTTTCGGCGCGGGAGCGGCGGGCGGCACGTCCGAGCGCACCGGGTCGGGCAGCTTCGGCGGGGTGTGCGGAACCGGTCCTTCGCCCTGCGGACCGGGCGCGAAGGGGGAGTTGTCCTGCGTGGGCGGTACGACGGGGATGCCGCTGGTGAGGGTCTCACCGGAGACATTGGCGCCGGGCGCCGGAGCACCGGGCGCGGGAGCGCCGGACGGCGGGGAGACCGGGCCGGCCTTCTGCGGCGTGAGGATCGCGGTGTCGTCGCTCATGGCGCCGGAACGGGGCGGCCGCGCACCGGAGCCGGCGGGTCCGCCGGGTGCGCCCGGCGCGGCGTGCCGGCCCGGAGGCACCAGCGGGCTGTCGCCCGTGACGGGGCCGCCGGTCGGTCCCGCGGGCCGGGAGTCCCCGGCGCCGCCCGTACCGCCGGAGAAGTACGGCAGGTCCCCGCGGTGCGGGTCGCCCTGCGGGCCGCCCGGGCCGAGGGGGCCCGACGCCACGGCGCCGGACACGTCGAACTGCCCCGTACCGGAACCATTCGCCCCAGAACCGTTGGCACCGGAGCCATTCAGCCCGGAACCGTTGGTACCGGAGCCATTCAGCCCAGAACCGTTGGTACCCGAGCCATTCGCCCCGGAAGTGCCCGAACCGCTCGGCGCGTTCCCGCCGTCGGCCCGCGCGGGCTTGCGGGGCGCGAACCAGTCGCTCGTCTTCTCGTCGGCCGAGGCCGAGGCCGAGGACGCCGACAAGGCCGCGGAGGACGCTCCCTGGCCCCCCTCGCCCGACGCGGAACCGGAACCGAAACCGGAACCAGCTCCGGGGGAGGTCGCCCCGCCCGCGTCCGTCGCGCCGGCAGCACCCGGCGCGGCGCCGTCCCCGCGGCCGTCGTCGTCCGGGGACGAGGAGTCCCCGGCCGAGCCCTCCTCACCGACGGGCGTGCGCATGACGACCGGCGGGATGGGCCGCGAACCGGGGATGTTGATCCGGATGCGGGTGGTCAGCGTGGTCTGGGTCTCGGGCTCGCCGGGCCGCTCGCCGGCGGCCTGCCGCCGCGCGCCGTCCGGGCCGCCGTCGGCGCCCTGTGCCGGGGAGCCGTACGGCGGCGTCCCCGAGGGGTATGCGGCTCCACCGCGCCCCTGGGGCCCGGAGGACGAACTGTCAGTTTCACGACTCAAGGCAGGTTCTCCTGGTTGACTCCGCCGCCCGGCTCGACCTCGTCCGGGGTCCCCCCGGCCGGAGGTTGGGGGAGGCTCGGCGGCCGCACCACCATACTGGCCGCCGTCGGTACTCATTCCGTGACCGGCGTCAAACCCCTGCGGGACACGGTCCGAAGTGGTACGTCACTTGCCAAGTCGGGCGGCGGGGGCGCTCGGTTGCGACCCCTGCCCGAGCGTGGCGCACATCACAGCGATGGCCATCCCGCCGAGCAGGAAGCCGTACGAGCCGAGATCCGCGCCGAAGAGGAAGTCGCCCTCGGGTCTGGTGGCGGTGAGCAGCATCACCACGACGAGCCAGCCGGCGGCGGGCGCGACGGCCCCCGCCTTGGTGCCGACCGCCCGCGCCCCGCCGTAGAACGCACCGGCGGCGCCGACGAGCGCGAGCAGCAACCCGGCCGGGAAGAAGCCCCCTTGGACGAGTGCTCCGGCGGCGCCGACGACGGCGCCGAACACGAAGAGCCCGGCGTAGGCGGCGAGGCGCCCCGCTCTGAGGGGCTGGGCGAGGAAGCTGCCGCCGGCGGGGGCGGCAGCCGCACCGCCACCACCGGAGGCCTTGGACCCACCGGAAGCCGCACCCGATCCGGCCCCCGACGACCCGGCGCCCGACGACGCCGCACGCGATCGCGTACTCACAGCGCGGTCACCTCCGCCACATCCGTCACCCTTTCAAGACCGGCGAAGAGATCCGTCTCGCGGGACGATCCCGACGGTCCCTCCGTCGACGCTTCTCCCCGCACCAGCTCGTAGTACTCCACATCGAAGATGGGCTGCGCGAGTTGGTTGGAGAGGACGAAGAGCGGGCCGCTCACGGTGATCTGGGTGGCGTGGGCCGCCATCGCCGCCGCCTTGGCGGTCTTGAAGGCCCTGCCGTCGATCTCGGTCGTGATCCGCTCGTCGTCGGTGACGCCGGGCACGTCGGCGACGGCGGCGGGCGTGCCGAACGGCGAGTGGCCCAGCGCTTCCGACATCCAGCGGAAGCGCTCCTCGACCACGGACCGCGGGGCGCGGTTCCAGTAGATCTTGCTGATCGTGTGGGGCGCGCCGAGGTCGGCGCGGAAGGCGGGGTCGGCCGCGAGTTCGGCGGCGCGCATGGCGACGCGGTGCGCCTTGATGTGGTCGGGGTGGCCGTAGCCCCCGTCGGGGTCGTACGTCACGAGGACCTGCGGGCGCACCTCGCGGACCACCTCGACCAGGTGTGCGGCCGCCTCGTCGAGGTCGGCCGACCAGAAGGCGCCGGGGCGGTCGTTCTGCTCGACGCCCATCATTCCCGAGTCGCGGTAGCGGCCGGGGCCGCCGAGGAAGCGGTGGTCGGTGACCCCTACTTCCTTCATGGCGGCGGCCAGTTCCCCGACGCGGTGGGCGCCCAGGGAGTCGTCGCGGTCGGCGGCGAGATGGGCGAGCCCGTCCGGGATGACCTCGCCCTCCTCGCCGAGCGTGCACGTCACCAGGGTGACGTGGGCGCCCTCGGCCGCGTACTTGGCCATGGTCGCGCCGGTGGTGATCGACTCGTCGTCGGGGTGCGCGTGCACGAGCAGCAGGCGCCGGGCGGGCAGTTCCGTCATGGGACCACCCTACGAGCCCCGGTCAGAACTTGATGTCGCCGAT
Organism: Streptomyces sp. NPDC030245; assembly: GCF_055572995.1. Taxonomy (NCBI): domain Bacteria; kingdom Bacillati; phylum Actinomycetota; class Actinomycetes; order Kitasatosporales; family Streptomycetaceae; genus Streptomyces; species Streptomyces sp. NPDC030245. Next base: position 371,896 of record NZ_JBVICF010000008.1, read on the forward strand.
CATCCCCGCCACGTTCGTCGTCAGCTCATTGATGGTCGGCGCGACGGACGAGCTCGCGAGATAGAAGCCGAGCAGCGTGCACACGACCGCGTGCCCCGCCTTCAGTCCTGACTTCTTGACCAACAAGAAGACGATGATCGCCAGCAGCACCACCGCCGAAATCGAGAGTGCCACGGCGGTCACCTCCAAGTCGTAGCCGTACCCCAGTGCGGACGCCAGCAGGTACATACCCACCAAGCGCTACGGATCATAACTATCCGTGCGGACGCATGACTCGGAGCACGGCAGCACAGGGGGGCGCATGAGCCATAGGCTCGGGGGATGACCACCGAGAACCCCGGAAATCCCAGGCCCGACGAGAGCCCGGCGCAGCGGCTCTCCTTCCCGCGTCAGCACGCCCGCACGCAACGCTTCACCCTCGGTGCGCCCCGTGCGTTCACGGTGGCGCCGGACGGTTCGCGCCTCGTCTTCCTGCGCTCGTCGGACGGCACGGACCGGGCGAACGGGCTCTGGGTCCTGGACGTGTCGGACGGCGCCGGCGAGCGCGTGGCCGCCGATCCGCACGTGCTCCTCGGCGGCGCCGCCGAGCAGTTGTCCGCCGAGGAGCGCGCACGGCGCGAGCGCAGCCGTGAGGGCGGTGCGGGCATCGTGGGGTACGCGACCGACGCGGCGGTGGAGCTGGCGGCGTTCGCGCTGTCGGGCCGGCTCTTCGCGGCGGAGCTGCGCGCGGGCACGGCCCGCGAACTGCCCGCGCCGGGCCCGGTGATCGACCCGCGCCCCTCCCCGGACGGGCGGCACATCGCCTACGTGGCGCGGGGCGCCCTGCGGGTGACGGGCGCCGACGGCACGGACGACAGGGCCCTGGCAGAGCCGGAGCCGGGCCAGGAGGCGACGGTCGCGTACGGGCTCGCGGAGTTCATCGCGGCGGAGGAGATGGGCCGTTCACGGGGCTTCTGGTGGTCGCCGGAGTCGGACCGGCTGCTCGTCGCACGGGTGGACGACGCTCCCGTACAGCGGTGGTGGATCGCGGACCCGGCGCATCCGGAGCGCGAGCCCGCTCAGGTCGCGTACCCGGCCGCGGGCACGCCCAACGCGGACGTGCGGCTCTTCGTCCTGGGCCTGGACGGGTCGCGCACCGAGGTGGTCTGGGACCGCGTCCGCTTCCCCTATCTCGCGCGCGTGCACTGGTCGGCGGACGGCGCTCCGCTGCTGCTCGTGCAGGCGCGCGACCAGGGCAGCCAGCTGTATCTGGCGGTGGATCCGGACAATGGTTCGACCCGGATGGTGCACGCCGAGGAGGATCCAGAATGGCTTGAACTTTTCCCTGGCGTGCCGTGCTGGTCGCCCAGCGGCAAGCTGGTGCGGATCGCGGACGAGGGGGGCGCGCGCGTCCTGGCGTGGGGGGAACGGCCGCTGACCGGGCCCCAGTTGCACGTCAGGGCGGTCCTGGACGTGACGGAGGAGGACATTCTGATCTCGGCGTCGGCGGGCGCGGCGGCGGCCGACCCGGAGACGGGTGAGATCCATGTGTACCGCGTCAACGAACTGGGCGTGGAGCGGGTGTCGCAGGAGCCCGGTGTGCACTCCGCGGTGCGCGGCGGCGGCCTCACCGTCCTGGTCTCCGCCACGCTCGACCGTCCCGGCGCTCACGTCCAGGTGCTGCGCGAGGGCAAGCAGGTGGCGACCGTCGCCTCACACGCCCAGCGCCCGGGGCTCACGCCGCGCGTGACGCTCACCGAAGGGGGCACGCGGAGGATTCCGTGCGCCGTCCTGCTCCCCACTGATTACAAGGAGACGGACGGGCCCCTTCCGGTTCTCCTCGATCCGTACGGCGGCCCGCACGGACAGCGCGTCCAGCGCGCGCACAACATCTTCCTGACCTCGCAGTGGTTCGCCGATCAGGGCTTCGCGGTGCTCGTCGCGGACGGCCGCGGCACCCCCGGCCACTCCCCCGGCTGGGAAAAGTCGATCAAGAACGACAAGACCCTGACGCTTGAGGACCAGATCGACGCGCTCCACTCGCTCGCCGACCGGTTCCCCTTCGACCTGAACCGGGTGGCGATCCGCGGCTGGTCCTTCGGCGGTTACCTGGCCGGCATGGCCGCGCTGCGCCGCCCCGACGTGTTCCACGCGGCGGTGGTCGGCGCCCCGGTGACGGACCTGCGGCTCTACGACACGCACTACGAGGAGCGGTACCTCGGCGACCCGGCCGAGCACCCGGAGACGTACCGGCACAACTCCCTGATCTGGGACGACGGACTCGTCGAAGCGGCGGAGCCGCACCGCCCGATGCTGATCGTGCACGGCCTCGCCGACGACAACGTAGTGGTGGCGCACTCGCTGCGGCTCTCCTCGGCGCTGCTCGCCGCGGGCCGCCCGCACGAGGTCCTGCCGCTCTCCGGCGTCACGCACATGACCCCGCAGGAGCAGGTCGCGGAGAACATGCTGCTGCTCCAGGTCGACTTCCTGAAGCGGTCCTTGGGGCTCTGACCCGACGGGGTCCCGCGGCTACGGCACGACCTGCTTCTCCTCGGCGAAGTGGCAGGCCGAGTCGTGCGCCGCGGGCCCCTCCTCGTACCGGAACTCCGCGGGCACCGCGAGCGCCGGGACCTCCAGCGCGCACCGCTCCCGCGCCTTCCAGCAGCGGGTGCGGAACCGGCAGCCCGAGGGCGGGTTGGCGGGCGAGGGCACGTCTCCGGAGAGGATGATCCGCTCCCGGTGCCCGCGCGCCTCGGGGTCGGGGACCGGCACGGCGGAGAGCAGCGCCTGGGTGTAAGGGTGCGTCGGGTGTTCGTAGATCTCCTCGTCCGAGCCGATCTCGATGATCCGCCCGAGGTACATCACGCCGACCCGGTCGGAGATGTGCCGCACGATCGACAGGTCGTGGGCGATGAAGACGTAGCTCAGGTCGAACTCGTTCTGGAGCTTGTCCAGGAGGTTGATCACCTGCGCCTGGACGGAGACGTCGAGCGCGGAGACCGGTTCGTCGGCGACGATGACCTCGGGCCGCAGCGCGAGGCCGCGGGCGATGCCGATGCGCTGGCGCTGGCCGCCGGAGAACTGGTGCGGATAGCGGTTGATGTACTCGGGGTTGAGCCCGACGACGTCGAGGAGCTCCTGCACGCGCTGCCGCCGCGAGCCCTTCGGGGCGGCCTCGGGGTGGATCTCGTACGGCTCGCCGACGATGTCGCCGACGGTCATCCGCGGGTTGAGCGAGGTGTAGGGGTCCTGGAACACCATCTGGATGTTGCGGCGGACCGCCTTCAGCGCGCGGCCGGAGAGGCCGGTGATGTCCTCGCCCTTGTAGCGGATCCGGCCCGCGGTCGGCCGCTCCAGGCTGACCAGCATCTTCGCGACCGTCGACTTGCCGCAGCCGGACTCCCCCACGATGCCGAGCGTCTCGCCCCGCGCCAGGTCGAAGTCGACGCCGTCGACGGCCTTGACCGCGCCGACCTGCTTGCGGACGACGATGCCCTGGGTCAGCGGGTAGTGCTTGACGAGGCCCCGGACCTGGAGGATCGGCTCGCCGCCCGCTCCGGGTCGCGTGCCGCCCTCAGCGTGTCGCATCGAGCGTCTCCTTCCAGAAGTGGCAGGCGCTCCTGCGCTCGGCGGTCAGTCCCTCGTACGTGACCTTCGCCAGCGGCGGGTCGTCGGTCACGCAGACGTCCCGGGCGAGGGGGCAGCGGGGGTGGAAGGGGCAGCCGGGCGGGATGTTCATGAGGTTCGGCGGCAGGCCCTTGATCGCGTAGAGCTCCTGGCCCTTCTGGTCCAGGCGCGGGATGGATTCGAGGAGGCCGAGGGTGTACGGGTGGGCGGGTGCCCGGTAGATCTCGTGGACGGGGGCCCGCTCGACGATGCGGCCCGCGTACATGACGGCGATGGAGTCGGCGACGTCCGCGACGACACCGAGGTCGTGGGTGATGAGGATCAGCCCCATGTGCATCTCGCGCTGGAGCTCCGCGAGCAGGTCCATGACCTGCGCCTGGACCGTCACGTCGAGGGCGGTGGTGGGCTCGTCGGCGATGATCAGCGAGGGTTCGAGCGCCATCGCCATGGCGATCATGATGCGCTGGCGCATGCCGCCGCTGAACTGGTGCGGGTACTGCCCGACGCGCTCCCTGGCGGCCGGGATGCGCACGCGGTCCATCAGCTCGACGGCCTTGGCCTTCGCGTCCTTGCGCGACATGCCCTTGTGCACGACGTACATCTCGCCGAGCTGTTCGCCGACGGTCAGCACCGGGTTCAGTGCGGAGAGCGCGTCCTGGAAGATCATCGCCATGCCGGCGCCGCGGACCTTGCGCCGCTCCTCCTCCTTCAACTTGAGGAGGTCCCGGCCCCGGAAGAGGATCTCGCCCCGGGTGATCCTGCCGGGCGGGGTGTCGAGGATGCCCATGACGGCCTGGGCGGTCACGGACTTGCCGGAGCCCGACTCGCCGAGGACGGCGAGGGTCTCGCCCGCGGCGACGCTGTAGTCGACGCCGTTGACGGCCTTGGCCACCCCGTCCCTGGTGCGGAACTCCACGTGCAGGTCACGGACTTCGAGCAGCGTGGCGGCCCGGGGGTCCTCGGGGGCGGGTGCCTGGGATGCCGCGGTTGCCATGGGCGCCTACCTCAGCTTCGGGTCGAGGGCGTCGCGCACCGCGTCGCCGAGCATGATGAACGCGAGCACGGTGATCGCGAGGGCCCCGGCGGGCCAGAGCAGCATGTGCGGGGCGTTGCGGATGTACTGGGAGGCGGCCGAGATGTCGATGCCCCAGCTGACGGTCGGCGGCTTCAGACCGACGCCGAGGTACGAGAGGGTCGCCTCCAGGGCGATGTACGTGCCGAGCGCGATGGTCGCGACGACGATGACCGGCGCGACGGCGTTCGGGGCGATGTGGCGCAGCAGCATCCGGGAGTTGGAGGCGCCGAGGGCCCGCGCGGCCTGGACGTAGTCGTTCTGTTTGGCGGTGATGACCGAGCCGCGCGCGATGCGGGAGATCTGCGGCCAGCCGAGCAGCACCATGAAGCCGACGACGGGCCAGACGGTGGAGCTGGTGACCACCGACAGGAGCACCAGGCCGCCGAGGACGACGGGGATGGCGAAGAAGATGTCGGTGATGCGGGAGAGGACGGCGTCCCAGGCGCCGCCGAAGAACCCGGCGAGCCCGCCGAGCACGCTGCCGATGACCGCGACGCCGAGGGTGGCGCAGACGCCGACGGTGACCGAGACCCGGGTGCCGTACACGACCCGCGTGTAGACGTCGCAGCCCTGTTCGTTGAAGCCGAAGGGGTGGCCGGGTGCCGAGCCCTTCTGCGCGTTGCCCAGGTCGCAGTCGAGCGGGTTGCGGGAGGCGATGAGCGAGGGCCATAGGGAGATGACGACGAGGAAGAGGATGATCAGGCCGGAGACGATGAAGACCGGGTTGCGCCGCAGGTCGCGCCAGGCGTCGGACCACAGGCTGCGGGCCGGGGCCGCGGGGCCCGCGCCGCCTTCGACGCCATCGGGGCCGCCGCCGCCCGGTCCGGCGGACGTCTTCTCCAGCGACGTCGCCTCGCTCGCGGCGAGGTCCATCGCGCCGCCCATGCCGGTGGCGGCCATGGCGCGCTCCGGCTCCTGCGGTTCAGGCATAGCGGATCCTCGGGTCGAGTACGGCGTACAGGAGGTCGACGATGAGGTTGGCCACCAGGAAGACCAGGACGAGGACGGTCACGAAGCCGACGACGGTCTGGGTGCTCTGGCGGAGGATGCCCTGGTAGAGCTGGAAGCCGACGCCGTGGATGTTGAAGATCCGCTCGGTGACGATGGCGCCGCCCATCAGGGCGCCCACGTCGGTGCCGATGAAGGTGACCACCGGGATCAGTGAGTTGCGCAGCAGGTGGCGGGTGATGACGCGGCGCCGGGGCAGCCCCTTGGCGACGGCGGTGCGCACATAGTCGGCGCGCCGGTTCTCCGCGATGGAGGTGCGGGTCAGGCGGGTGACGTACGCCAGGGAGACGGAGGCGAGCACGAGCCCCGGGATCAGCAGCTCGTTGAAGGGCGCCTCGCTCGACACGGAGGGTTTGATGACGCCCCACTGGACGCCCAGCAGGAGTTGCAGGACGAGTCCGGTGACGAAGGTGGGGATGGAGATCACGACGAGCGTGAGGAGCAGCACCGCGGTGTCGACGGGGCGCCCGCGCCGCAGGCCCGTCAGGACGCCCAGCGAGATGCCGATGACGATCTCGAAGACGATGGCGACGACGGTGAGGCGGATGGTGACGGGGAAGGCGGCCGACATCAGCTCGGTGACCTTCTGGCCGTTGAACGCGGTGCCGAAGTCGCCGGTGAAGACGTTGCCCATGTACGTCAGGTACTGCTGCCAGACCGGCTTATCGAGGCCGAACTCCTGCTTCAGGCGGAGGGCGGTCGCGGGGTCGCACTTGCGGTCGCCGCAGAGCCCCGCGACGGGGTCGCCCATCACGTTCACCATCAGGAAGATCAGCAGTGTGGCGCCGATGAAGACCGGGATCATCTGTAGCAGACGCCGGATCACATAACGTCCCATGGCGGGGCTCCCGGCGTCTCAGTCGACCTTGATCTCGTTGTAGACGGGCACGCTGAACTGGTTGAGGGAGACGTCGGAGACCTTGTCGGAGTAGCCGGCGCTGCCGTTCTGGTACCAGAGCGGGATGGCGGGCATGTCGCGGGCGAGGATCTTCTCGGCGTCCTGGAACTTGCCGGTGGCCTTGTCCGTGTCGGTCTCGCCGTTGGCCTCGTTGACGAGCTTGTCGAACTCCTCGTCGGAGAACTTGCCGTCGTTGGAGGGGGCGTCCGTGTAGTAGTTCGGCTCCAGGAAGTTCTGGATCAGCGGGTAGTCCATCTGCCAGCCCGCGCGCCAGGCCCCGTCGAGCTCCTGCTTGGACGCCTTGCTGCGGAAGTCCGCGAAGGTGCCGACGGGGCTGGCGACGCAGGCCTTGTCCTTGTCGAGCGCCTTGTTGATGGAGTTGCAGACGGCGTCGACCCACTCCTTGTGGGAGCCGGTGTCCGCGTTGTACGTGATCTTGAGGGTGCCGCCGGGGATGCCGCCGCCCTCCTCGACCAGCTTCTTGGCCTTCTCGGCGTCGTACGTGCAGGCGTCGCCGCACAGCCCCTTCTTGAAGCCGCCCTTGTCACCGAGGACCGGCGAGGTCCAGTCGGAGGCGGGCGTCCGCGTCTTCTGGAAGATGGTGTCGGTGATCTGCTCGCGGTTGATGGCCATGGACAGGCCCCGGCGGACCTTCTCCTTGCCCTCCTTCTTCCACTCGCTGTCGTAGAAGGGGAAGGCGAGGGTCTGGATGATGCCGGCGGGCGTGTTGATGTAGCGGTCGCCGAGGTCGTTCTTGGCGTTCTTGAGCTGCGAGGCGGGGACGTCGTCGACGAGGTCGAGGTTGCCGGCCATCAGGTCGGTGTAGGCGGTGTTGTTGTCGGTGTAGACCTTCATGTCCACGCCGCCGTTGCGCGCCTTGTCCTCGCCGGGGTAGCCGTCCCACTTGCGCAGGGACATCTGGGAGCCCTTGGTGTACGAGTCCACGGTGTACGGGCCGTTGCCGACGGGCTTGGAGAGCCAGGCGTCGTGGTTGTCGTGGAACGCCTTGGGCAGCGGCGCGAAGGCCGGGTAACCGAGGGTGTCGGGCCAGGTGGAGAACTTCTGGCTGAGCCGGACGGTGAAGGTCCTCTCGTCGACGACCTTCAGTCCGGAGAGGGTCTCGGCGCTCGGGTCGCCCTTCTCGGGGTGGACCTTGTCGTACCCCTCGATGTAGCCGAAGAAGTAGGCGTTCTTCTGGTTGTTCTTCAGATGGGCGCCGTAGTTCCAGGCGTCCACGAAGGACTTGGCGGTGATCTTCTCGCCGTTGCTGAACTTCCAGCCGTCCTTGATCTTGACCGTGAAGTTCCGGGCGTCCTTGGTCTCGATCGACTCGGCGACCATGTCCTTGGCCTCGCCGGTCTTCGGGTCGTACCGCTTGAGACCCCGGAAGATCATGTCGAGGATCTTGCCGCCCTGGACCTCGTTGGTGTTCGCCGGTTCGAGCGGGTTCTGCGGGTCGCCCCAGGAGGAGCTCACGATGCCGGAGCCGTCGCCGCCGCCACCGCCACCGCTTCCCCCGCCTCCGCAGGCCGTCGCCGCGAGAGCGACGGTCACCGCGCATGCGGCCCACTTGGCGTGCGTGGCTCCACGCATGGAGTCCTCCTGTTGTCTGAGTGGCTCGCGTACCGCCAAATATCGCCCCAAGCATCATGAACCGCACATTTACCCCACCCGTACGAGTGCGAGCCCATCCGGATGTACGCATTCCGAGACGCGACCGCCCGCATATCGGACTCATTGCCCTGGACGCCCGGGAGTGCCCGCTCTTGTCCATCACGCATGATTACGCCCACGTAATGGCATGCCCATGTTCAAGCAAACTCTTGATCAAGAAACCCAAGAGCGGCCCAAGGCGGCTGACGATTCATTGACCGCGTGGGAAACGCCTTGCGAAAGTCGCGCCTAGCCCGTGGGTGCTGGTTGTCCTGCGGATTCCTGACGACCCCTCCGGGCCTGGAGCGCCATGACCTCGCCAACTCCTGCCAGTGCCGCCACGCTTGAAGTGACGGACAAGGCATCCGGCACCCCCTCTTCGCCCAAGGACCGGGGCAGCAAGGGCCGTTCACCGGGCCGGCTCGCCTGGACCCGGTTCAAGCGGGACAAGTCCGGCGTCATCGCCGCGTGTGTCGTGCTGTTCTTCTTCGTCGTCGCGCTGTGTGCGCCGTTGATCTCGAAGGTGTACGGCAAGGACCCGTACACGACGTACGGGGTCAACGACCCGAGCCTGTTCAACGAGTTCAGCTATCCGATCAAGCCGAACGGCGGCATCGACAGCGAGTTCTGGTTCGGCATCGAGCCCCAGCTGGGCCGGGACGTCCTGACCTTCCTGCTGTACGGCATGCGCAACTCGCTGCTGATCGCCGCCGCGACCACGATCCTCGTGACGCTCATCGGCATCGCCGTCGGCATCACGGCCGGCTACCTCGGCGGCAAGACCGACTACTTCATCGGCCGGGTCATCGACATCCTGCTCGCCTTCCCCTCGACGCTCTTCTTCATCGCCTTCTGGCCCGTGATGATCTCGGTGGTCGTCGCCCCCGAGGACAAGACGCCGACCTGGCTGACGGTCACCAGCCTCATCGCGGTGATGACGGCCTTCGGCTGGGCGTCCATCGCCCGGCTGCTGCGCGGCGAGGTACTGGCCCTGCGCGAGCGGGAGTTCGTGGAGGCGGCGAAGGTGACCGGCGCCTCACCGGCCCGGATCATCTTCAAGGAACTGCTGCCCAACCTGTGGACGCCGATCCTGATCCAGGCCACGCTCGCGCTCCCCATGTTCGTCACCGCCGAGGCCGGACTCGCCTTCCTGGGCGTGGGCCTTCAGGAGCCCACCCCCGACTGGGGCGTGATGATCCAGCGCGCCTCCGAGGTGTACGAGCAGGACATCACGTACATGGCCTTCCCCGGCATCGCGATGGTGATCTTCGTCGTCGCCTTCAACCTCCTCGGCGACTCGGTGCGCGACGCGCTGGACCCGAAGACCAAACGCTGACACTCCCCCGGCCGGACACCCGCGACGGGGCAGTGCCCGGCCGTTCTCCCGCTCCCCTCTATTCGGCTTTCCTCGACAATCAGGGTTGGTAGCCACATGTCTCTCTCCCGCAGAAACTTCGTCGTCGCGACCTCGGTCGCGGCCGGTGGATCGATGGTCCTCACCGCGTGCAGCAGCGGCGGCTCCGGCAACGGCGGCAAGGGCTCGAACCACGGTGGCGCCACCGAGTACACCGGTGCCAGCGTCACGATCGGCACCGCCGAAGACTCCAAGGGCCCGGCCCCCGAGGTCCCGGGCGCGAAGAGGGGCGGCACGATCTACGGCGTCGCCGAGGACGACGTGTCGCACATGGACCCGCAGCGCATCTACTTCGCATACAACTCCTCGATCGCCAACCTGTACGCCCGCACGCTCACCGGCTACTACATCGACGACAAGGGCAAGATGACCCTGGTCGGCGACCTCGCCACCGACGTGGGCAAGGCGTCCGACGGCAACAAGACCTGGACCTTCACGCTGAAGGACGGTCTGAAGTGGCAGGACGGCAGCGAGCTCACCGTCGAGGACGTCCGCCACGGCTTCGAGCGCTCCTGGGCCTCCTTCATCACCGAGGGCGCCTCGTACGTCCAGACGGCGCTGACCGGCAAGGGCGCCAAGTGGCGCGAGGGCTACAAGGGCCCGTACGACGGTGACCACCTGGACTCGATCGTCATCGACAAGGCGAAGAAGACCATCACCTTCAAGCTGAAGGAAGCCCGCCCGGACTTCAACTTCACGCTGGCGATGCACTCGTACGCCGCCACCCCGGTGAAGCACGACACCAAGGAGAAGTACGACAAGACGCCGTTCTCCTGCGGCCCGTACATCGTCAAGCACCGCTCCATCGACAAGTCGATGACGCTGACGCGCAACAAGCACTGGGACCCGAAGACCGACCCGATCCGCACCGCCTACCCGGACAGCTTCGAGTTCGAGTTCGGGCCGACGGGCCTCGACTCCTGCGACCGCTTCATCGCGGACCAGGGCAAGGACCAGCAGATGATCGCCATCTACGAGCCGATCCCGGCCGAGCGCATGCAGAAGGTGCTCTCCAACCCCGAGGTCAAGAAGCGGTCCTTCAACGGCCTGTCCTCCGGCACGTACTACTACGCGATCAACACCAAGCGCATCACCGACATCGAGGTGCGCAAGGCCCTCAACATCGCGTGGCCGCTGGAGCAGATCCGCCGGATCTACGGCGGCGAGTCGGCGGGCGAGCTGGCGACGACCATCCTCAGCCCCGACATCATCGGCCGCGAGAAGTTCGACGTCTTCGGCAAGCTGAAGAAGCCCGCGGGCGACCCGGCGGCCGCCAAGGCGATCCTGAAGAAGGCCGGCAAGCTCGGCCAGAAGATCGTCTACGCCTTCCCGCAGCGCCCCACGTACGACAAGACCAAGGTCGTCATCGAGAACGCGCTGAAGGCCGCCGGCTTCGACCCGGTCATCAAGCCGCTCAACTCGACGGACTACTACGACCAGGCACAGCGCATCGACAACAAGTTCGACGTGATGTGGTTCGGCTGGTCCCCGGACTGGCCGACCGCCTACACGCTGATCCAGCCGCTCTTCGACGGCGAGGCCATCGGCGACGGCCAGAACAACATCTCGCAGACCGACGTCGACTGGATCAACGAGGCGATCAAGAAGAACGCCGAGATCTCCGACCAGAAGGCAGCCGGCAAGGCCTGGGCCGAGCTGGACAAGCGGATCATGGAAGAGGTCGTGCCGATCATCCCGGAGACCTACCAGCGCCGCTTCTACCTGCACGGCTCCAAGGTCGGCGGCGCCCAGCACGACCCGCAGTTCGCCGCGACGCTGATCTACAAGACGTACGTCAAGGCCTGACGACCGGCCCCCGTGGTGGGGCGGCCCTCCTCCCCGGGGGCCGCCCCACCCCCTCCTCACCCACGGCATCCGTCAGGAAAACCAACTGCCATGCTCCGCTTCCTCCTTCGCCGCATCGTCGGTGGCGCGGTGATCCTGCTGATCATCAGCGTTCTCGTCTTCGTTCTCTTCTACGCCGCCCCGCGCGACCCGGCCCGGCTGGCCTGCGGCAAGGTCTGCTCGCCGGAGACCCTCGACCTGGTGCGGCACAACCTGGGGATCGCCGATTCGCTGCCGGTGCAGTACTGGCACTGGTTCCAGGGCCTGTTCGTGGGCCGCGACTACGCCAGCTTCGGCAACTGTCCGGCGCCGTGCCTCGGCTACTCGTTCCGCAACCGTGAGCCGGTCCTCGGCACGATCCTGGACCGCTTCCCGACCACCGTGTCGCTCTCGCTCGGCGCCTCCGCCGTCTTCGTCGTCTTCGGTGTGGGCACCGGCATGCTGGCCGCCGCCAAGCAGGGCAAGGTCATCGACAAGATCGCGTCGTCCGCCTCGCTGATCGCGTCCTCGCTCCAGATCTACGTCGTCGGCGTCTTCGCCGTCTACCTCTTCGTCTACCAGTTGCAGTGGATGGACCGGCCGCAGTACACGCCGATCACCGAGAGCCCCGGCGAGTGGTTCTCCGGACTGCTCATCCCCTGGCTGGTGCTCTCCCTGATCTTCACGGCGAACTACACCCGCATGACCCGCTCCCAGATGGTCGAGACCCTCAGCGAGGACTACGTCCGCACGGCGCGCGCCAAGGGCCTCTCCGCCCGCTCGGTCTTCTTCCGCTTCGCCTGGCGAGGGGCGATGGGGCCGATCGTCACGATCTTCGGCCTCGACCTGGGCGTGCTGCTCGGCGGCGCGATCATCACCGAGAAGACCTTCGCCCTGCACGGCATCGGCGACCTCTCGGTCCGCGCCGTCTCCACCAGCGACCTGCCCATGCTGCTGGGCGTCGTCCTGGTGGCCGCCACGGCGATCGTCGTCTTCAACATCATCGTCGACGCGGTCTACGCCCTCATCGACCCGCGCGTACGCCTCGCCTAGGGCTCAGGGAGAGAGAACTGATGAGCACCCCCTTCCTGTCCGTACGCGACCTGCGCGTCCACTTCTCCACCGAGGACGGCACGGTCAAGGCCGTGGACGGCCTCGACTTCGAGGTGGAGAAGGGCAAGACCCTCGGCATCGTGGGTGAGTCCGGCTCCGGCAAGTCCGTCACCAACCTCGCCATCCTCGGCCTGCACCACAAGGACAGCACCGCCATCGACGGCGAGATCGTGCTGGACGGCCAGGAGCTCCTCACCGCCACCGAGCGGGAGCTGGAGAAGCTCCGCGGCAACAAGATGGCGATGATCTTCCAGGACGCGCTCGCGTCCCTGTCGCCGTACCACACCATCGGCCGGCAGATCGGCGAGACGTACCGCAAGCACACCGGGGCCTCCAAGAAGGAGGCCAGGGACCGGGCGGTCGAGATGCTGACGAAGGTCGGCATCCCGCAGCCCGATCTGCGCGTGGACGACTACCCGCACCAGTTCTCCGGCGGCATGCGCCAGCGCGCGATGATCGCGATGTCGCTGGTCTGCAACCCGGCGCTGCTGATCGCCGACGAGCCGACCACGGCGCTGGACGTGACGGTCCAGGCGCAGATCATGGACCTCCTCAAGGACCTCCAGCAGGAGTTCGGCACGGCGATCATCTTCATCACGCACGACCTGGGCGTGATCGCCGACATCGCGGACGACGTCCTGGTGATGTACGGCGGACGGTGCGTGGAGCGCGGCAGCAAGAAGGAAGTCCTGCGCGCGCCCCAGCACCCCTACACCTGGGGTCTGCTCGGCTCGATGCCGTCCCTGGACGGCCCGGTGGACGTCCCGCTCTCCCCCATCCCCGGCACACCGCCGAGCCTCCTCAACCCGCCCTCCGGGTGCCGGTTCCACCCGCGGTGCGCGTTCACCGAGCAGGTCGGGGGCGGACGCTGCTCGGGCGAGCAGCCGCTCCTGGAGCTGACCGGGGGCCGGGGCGCGGCCTGCCACCTCACCGCGGAGCAGCGGGCGGAATTCTTCGCGGACTACGCGAGTGCCGCGGGGCGCGGCACGCGCACCGACTGACGTACAAGAGACTGGACTTGACCACTATGAGCGACAGCACTCCTCTCCTGGATGTCAGCGGTCTGACCAAGCACTTCCCCATCCTGGGCGGGTTCCCGTTCAAGCGGCGGATCGGCGCCGTGCAGGCGGTGGACGGCCTGGACTTCACCGTGGCCGAGGGCGAGAGCCTGGGCCTGGTCGGCGAGTCCGGCTGCGGCAAGTCGACGACGGGCCGGCTGATCACCCGCCTCCTGGAGCCGACGGGCGGCACGATCTCCTACCGCGGCCAGGACATCACGCACGCCTCGCGCAAGCAGCTGGCGCCGGTCCGCTCGGAGATCCAGATGATCTTCCAGGACCCGTACGCGTCGCTCAACCCGCGCCAGACGGTCGGCAAGATCATCTCGGGTCCGATGGAGGTCAACGACATCAACCCGGCGGGCGGCCGCGAGGCCCGCGTGCGCGAGCTCCTCGAAACGGTCGGCCTCAACCCGGAGCACTACAACCGCTTCCCGCACGAGTTCTCGGGCGGCCAGCGCCAGCGCATCGGAGTCGCCCGCGCCCTGGCCCTCGAACCGAAACTGATCGTGGCGGACGAACCGGTCTCGGCGCTCGACGTCTCCATCCAGGCCCAGGTGGTGAACCTCCTCCAGAAGCTCCAGAAGGACCTGGGCATCGCGTTCCTCTTCATCGCCCACGACCTGGCGGTGGTACGCCACTTCTCGCAGCGGGTCGCGGTCATGTACCTGGGCCGGATCGTGGAGATCGCCGACCGCGAGAGCCTGTACGGGAACCCGCGCCACCCCTACACGAAGGCGCTCCTGTCGGCGGTGCCGGAGGCGACGGCGGACGACGTACCGCGCCGCGAACGCATCCTCCTGACGGGCGACGTCCCCTCTCCGGTCAACCCGCCGTCGGGCTGCCGCTTCCGCACGCGCTGCTGGAAGGCGACGGACAAGTGCGCGTCTGAGGACCCGCCGCTGGTCCAGATCTCCGGCAACCGAGAGGGCCACCTGACGGCCTGCCACTACCCGGAGACTCCGACTGAACGGACAGTCCCGTCGGCCCGTAAATCACTCTGACCACGGACTGCGCCTCCGATCCCCGACCGGGGGCCCGCCCACCCCTCCGGGCAGCGCCCCCACTCCCGGAACCGGCCCGCCCTCCCCCTTGACCCGAGCGGGGCGCGGCCGGTTCCGGGCCCGCCGTACCGTACAGGGCTCCCCTGAACCATCATGCCGAGATGATGAACACACACCACACCTCCGACCGGCCGAGCGCGGTCCGGCTCACCCAGTACACGAAGGCCGAGCAGGACGAGATCCTGGGCGCCGGCGACGACCCCTTCGGCGTCGCGGAGACCGGCCTGGCCTGGCTGCCGAAGGAAGAACACTTCGGCATACGTCACGAGGGCAGACTGGTGGCCCACGCGGGCCTGCGGCGCCTGCCCCTGACGGTCGACGGAACCGACCTGGAAGTGGTCGGGGTCGGCGGCGTGGCGGTCGCCCCCGACGTACGCGGCCGGGGCCTGGCCCGCCAGGTCCTCACCACGGCCCTCTCTCACGCCCGCACCATGGGCCCACCCCACGCCCTGCTCTTCTGCCGCCCGCCACTGGTCACGCTGTACGAGAGGCTGGGCTGGCACGCGCTCACCACCGAGGTACGGGTGGAGCAGCCCGGGGACCGCGTGGTGACGATGCCCCTGCGGACGATGGTGACACCGCTGCGGGAGAACGCGCGGTGGCCTGGGGGGCCGGTACGGCTGCGGTCACTGCCCATGTGACGGGCGCTGCCACGCCATGGCGCCTCGACGGCTTCACTGAACCGATCGGCGACTTCGGTGGGCCTGCGCCTTTGATGGGCACCGGGGCCGCCCGGTTTTTAGCGGAGTGTGGCGCCTCCGGGCCAGCAGTAAAGGGCGCTCCCTGCGGTCGCGTCGGCTGCGCCGATTCCGCTTCGCTCCACCCTTGACTCCCGTCCCTCCACCGCATGTTGACTTCGACGCGGACGGCCAGGGGTGGGGCCGACGGGGGCCGTCCGTGGGGTCATCCCCTTTCACTGCCGGGTGCGGACCGGCCCATCGTGCGTGCCTGTCACGGTCGGGCCTCGGCCCTCGGCTTCGCCGCTCGGGTCATCCGCTTTCGCTGCCGGGTGCGGCCCGGTCCACCGTGCGCGCCTGTCACGGTCGGGCCTCGGCCCTCGGCTTCGCCGCTCGGGTCATCCGCTTTCGCTGCCGGGTGCGGACCGGTCCATCGTGTGCGCGGGCCACGGTCGCAGTGCCGTCGGGCATGTGGGTGGCCGGTCGGGCACCTACTTTGGAAAAGTTGCGAAGGGAGAGGCCGCGCGCCCCCCTGCCACGCCGCGCGCGCCCTCATGCAGGGCCGTTCATCGCGGGATTCTGGCGCAGCGGGTCCGCATGTCAGGGGGGCGCATGGGCTGTTCGAGGGGGGCGTGCGGCGAACGCATTCACAACTTCGCGAAAGTAGGTTCCCGAACGGGGCCTCTACCACCCGGCCGGGACGGCGCATTTGCTGTGAAGGGGGCGCGCGGCTCCTGCATTCGCAACTTTGCCGAAGTAGGTGCCCGAGAGGGGCGGGGCCCTGGGCCTGCCCAGCGCCATGGACCGTGACGGCCGCCCACGATGGGCCGGTCCGCACCCGGCCGCGCGAGCCGATGACCCGAGCAGCGAGGCCGCGAGGCCGGGCCCAACCGAGCTGCGACCGTGACGGGCACGCACGATGGGCCGGTCCGCACCCGGCAACGAAGGGTGATGACCCGGCCAGCCGGGCCGCGCGGGCGGCCGCGCCTCAAGCATGGCCCGCGCCCACGATGGGCCGGTCCGCACCCGGCAGTGAAAGGGGATGACCCCACGGACGGCCCCGTCGGCCCCACCCCTGGCCGTCCGCGTCGAAGTCAACCTGCGGTGGAGGGCCGGGAGTCAAGGGTGGAGCGAAGCGGAATCGGCGGAGCCGACGCGACCGCAGGGAGCGCCCTTTACTCCCGGCCCGGAACCGCCACACTCCGCAAAAAACCGGGCGGCCCCGCCCACCACCCGGTACCGACAAGCCGAAGCCTCCCCCCTCTCTCCCCCCGCCGAGCACTCAGCAGGGATCCGTCACCAGGCGAGCGTGCAGCTCCACGTCGTACCGGACGCCGTCGTACGCCAGCTTCTGACGTTGCAGCCCCTCCACCGCGAAACCGGCCGCGCAGGCCACACGGCACGAGGCAGGGTTGTTCGTGCGGTGCCCCAGTTCCAGCCGGAACAGGCCGAGTTCGGCGAAGGCCCATCGAGACAACGCCCTGCAGGCGTGGGAGGCGATGCCCCTGCCGCGGGCGGCCGGTGTCGTCCAGTACGAGACCCAGCCCGTGGAGTGGACGTGGTCCACCGCGCCCACTGCGATGTTGCCCAACGGCGTGCCCGTACCGCCGTCCACCACCGCGAATGCGTATGCCGAACCGGCCTCCCACTCGGCCGTGCGCCGGTCAATCCAATCAGCGGCCGCGATGAGGGAGTCGACGGGCCTGTCGGCCTGGCGAGCCATCTCCGGGGCGGAGAAGGCCGCCAGGACGGCGGGAGCATCCTCGGGCCGCCAGGTGCGCAAGAACGGCCCGCCGGGGGCCGGCGACGGTGGGAGCGGGGGCAGGGACCGGTTCATGGCTGTGCTCTCTGGTTCTTTCCGGTGGGGCGGCAGGGGGCCGGGCGGGGAACGTGGGCAGGGTGCCCGGAGATTACGGGCACCGATGCGTCGGCAGTATTACCTCGCCGACTCCTCGACCTCCACCTCCACCACGGAGATCCACTTCCCCCAGCGCTCGACCTCCACCCTGAGCCAGGAGGCGGACCTGGTCGTGCCGGACCAGTGATCGTCCGTCCCCTCGTCGTGCCGCTTGAGACCGCACTCGGTCAGCGCCTCGTCGAGCAGGACCGCTTCGTGCCGCGCGACGGCCTCGCTCTCGTACGAGGTGACGCGGTGCCGTGCGTCCGCCCCCTTGTCGCTGTAGTACTCCCTGCCGTACTGGGTCTGGTCCGGTGCCGAGCGTGCCTCGTACGACTGCGGACAGCTGTCGCTTCCTCCCACCCTCGGCAGCGGGTGGTTCTCCGTGGTCTCCTCCTCGCCGCCCTTCCACTGCCACTTGCCGTGGGCCGGCATCTGTTCGGGAGGCAGCAGGCGCACCATGCCGTCCAGCAGGAAAGGGTTCTTCTCGGGCGTGGCCGCCGGGTGTACGTCCCGGCCGCCCTCGCGTGCATCGGGCAGTGCCGCCATGGTGAGCGCCCCGCCGGTGATCGCCACAGCGGCGGCCACCAGCGCGGCACGCCGGCGGACCGTCCGCCTGCGGCCCCGTGACCGCAGCTCCGCGCCGCTCGGCATCCGGACGGTAACCTCGTCCAGCAGTTCATCGACCTTGACCTCAGCCATGACTGGCAGCCTCCTCGCCGGTGCGCGCGGATGTGTGCGCGGGCGCTGGGGCAGCCGGGTCGGACAGGCGCTCGCCGAGGACTTTCCGGGCCCGGCTGAGGCGTGTGCGGACCGCGCCGTTGGAGGAACCCGTCTCCTGGGCCACCTGCTCCAGGGGGAGATCCAGAAGATGGTGCAGGACCACTGCCTGACGCTGCTGTGCGGGCAGTTGACGCAGCGCCTCGATCAACGCCACCCGGTCCGCGGACAGTTCTGGCACGTCCGCCGCCGCCCCGTGCCGCAGCTGTGCCCGCAGCCTGTTCCGGGTCCGCCGCCACGTGCTGATGGCCAGCCGCGATGCGACCGTCCGCACCCACGGCAGCGGATCCCCCCCACCCGTCAGTCGGTCCCACCGCTGCCAGGCCCGCACATACGCCTCCTGCACCGCGTCCTCCGCCTCCGCCAGGTCCCCGGTCATGGCGTAGACCGTGGCCACCAGGCGCTTGGCCGTGGCGGCGTAGAACGCGTCGAACTCCCCGGATCGCGCGGAGCGCGCCGATTCCGCGGAGCCTTCCGGCCGCGTTGCC
Source organism: Streptomyces sp. NPDC030245 (assembly GCF_055572995.1). Taxonomy (NCBI): domain Bacteria; kingdom Bacillati; phylum Actinomycetota; class Actinomycetes; order Kitasatosporales; family Streptomycetaceae; genus Streptomyces; species Streptomyces sp. NPDC030245. The sequence goes on from NZ_JBVICF010000008.1 coordinate 390,451, forward strand.
ATCGTCTTCCCCCGTCCCGCCTGCTTCCGCGTGCGCTGTCGCCCGCTTCTGACTGAGACACGCCCGGCGACCACGGGTTGTTACACGCGAAGGCGCCCCCGGCCGGTGTGGCAGGGGGCGCCTTCGCTCGCGTACAGCGATCTCGCGCGGGCTCGTACAGGCCGGGGCCGGTACGTCACGCGTCGCACGTCGGCGTCAGCCGACCAGTACCGCCTTCTCCTCCGCGAAGTGGCAAGCCGACTCGTGGGCCGCCGGAGTGTCCTGGCCCTTGAAGCGCTCCGGGATCGCGAGCAGGGGGACCTCCTTCGCGCACTTGTCCTCCGCCTTCCAGCAGCGCGTGCGGAAGCGGCAGCCCGAGGGCGGGTTGGCCGGGGACGGGACGTCGCCCGTGAGGATGATGCGCTCGCGGCCCTCGCGGGCCTCCGGGTCCGGGACGGGGACCGCGGAGAGCAGTGCCTGCGTGTAGGGGTGCGTCGGGTGCTCGTAGATCTGCTCGTCCGAGCCGATCTCCGCCATCTTCCCGAGGTACATCACGCCCACGCGGTCCGAGATGTGCCGGACGATCGACAGGTCGTGCGCGATGAAGAGGTAGGAGAGGTTGAACTCGTCCTGGAGCTTCTCCATCAGGTTGATGACCTGGGCCTGGACGGAGACGTCCAGGGCCGAGACCGGCTCGTCGCAGATGATGATCTCGGGGTTGAGGGCAAGGCCGCGCGCGATGCCGATGCGCTGGCGCTGACCGCCCGAGAACTGGTGCGGGTAGCGGTTGATGTACTCGGGGTTGAGGCCGACGACGTCCAGGAGCTCCTGGACCTTCTGGCGGCGCGAACCCTTCGGGGCCACCTCGGGGTGGATCTCGAAGGGCTCCCCGATGATGTCGCCCACCGTCATACGGGGGTTCAGGGACGTGTACGGGTCCTGGAACACCATCTGGATGTTGCGGCGGACCGCCTTCAGCGCGCGCCCGGACAGCTTGGTGATGTCCTGGCCCTTGTAGAAGACCTCGCCGGCCGTGGCGCGTTCGAGGGTCATGAGGAGCTTGGCGACCGTGGACTTGCCACAGCCGGACTCGCCCACGATGCCCAGCGTCTCGCCCTGGTACAGGTCGAAGGAGACGCCGTCGACCGCCTTGACCGCACCGATCTGCTTCTTGATCAGGATTCCCTGGGTGAGAGGGAAGTGCTTGACCAGGTTGCGGACCTGGAGGATCGGCTCGCCGCGCTCGACCGGCGCCTCGATGGCCGCGACGGCCTCCTCGGCGGTGGTCACCTCGACCGTTTCCACCTCGGAGACGTTCGGCGTTTCGTCCTGAGGTCCGTCGGACTTCTTGACCGGCTCAGCCATGGATCGTCTCCTTCCAGAAGTGGCACGCGCTGCCGCGGCCCGGCAGCTCCGCGCCGTCCTGCTCGGTGACCGGCACCAGGGCCGGGATCTCCGTGCGGCAGATGTCCTGCGCCTTGGGGCAGCGCGGGTTGAACGCGCAACCGCCGGGGATCTTGAGCAGGTTGGGCGGCAGGCCCTTGATCGCGTAGAGCTCCTGGCCCTTCTGGTCGAGCCGCGGGATCGAGTCCAGGAGACCACGGGTGTACGGGTGCGCCGGGCGCTTGTACAGCTCGTGGACGGGTGCCGTCTCGACGATCCGGCCCGCGTACATCACCGCGATCTTGTCCGCGACGTCGGCGACGACGCCGAGGTCGTGGGTGATCAGGATCAGGCCCATGTTGTACTCGCGCTGGAGCTCGGCCAGCAGGTCCATGACCTGGGCCTGGACCGTCACGTCGAGCGCCGTGGTGGGCTCGTCCGCGATGATCAGGTCCGGCTCCAGGGCGAGCGCCATCGCGATCATGATGCGCTGGCGCATACCGCCGGAGAACTGGTGCGGGTAGTCGTTCACCCGCTCCTTGGCCGCCGGGATCTTGACCTTGTCCATCAGTTCGATGGCCTTGGTCTTGGCCTCCTTGCGGCCCATGCCCTCGTGCACCCGGAACATCTCGCCGAGCTGGTAGCCCACCGAGAGGACGGGGTTGAGCGAGGAGAGCGCGTCCTGGAAGATCATCGCGATCTTGCGGCCGCGGATCTTCCTGCGCTCCTCGCCCGACATCTTGAGCATGTCCTGGCCGCGGAAGAGGATCTCGCCCTGCGGGATCTTGCCGGGCGGCATGTCGAGGATGCCCATGATGGCCTGGGCCGTCACGGACTTGCCGGAGCCCGACTCACCGAGGACGGCGAGCGTCTCGCCCGCGTCCACGCTGTAGTTGACGCCGTTGACTGCCTTGACCACACCGTCGCGGGTGTGGAACTCGACGTGGAGGTCATTCACGTCCAGGAGCCGGCCACTCTTCTCCTCGCCCGAGCGGGGGGCGGGGATGGAATCGGCCTTGAGATCGATGCTGGTCATGTACGCCTCCCTCAGCGCAGCTTCGGGTCGAGGGCTTCGCGTACGGCGTCACCCATCATGATGAACGCCAACACCGTGATGCTCAGCATTCCTGCCGGGAAGAACAGCGTGTGCGGGTTGTTCCGGATGTCCTGCGTCGCGTCGGAGATGTCGCCGCCCCACGAGATGGCGCCGTCCCCGAGGCCGAGGCCCAGGTACGACAGGGTCGACTCGGCCACGATGTACGTGCCGAGCGAGATGGTCGCGACGACGATCACCGGGGCGAGCGCGTTCGGCAGGATGTGGCGGAACAGGATCCGCTTCGTCCCGGCGCCGAGTGCCCGTGCCGCCACCACGTAGTCGGCGTGCTTGGTGGTGATCACCGCGCCACGCATCACGCGGGCGATCTGCGTCCAGCCGAGGAAGGCCAGCGCGCCCATCACGACCCACACGGTGCGGTCGGTGAAGGCGTTCAGGACGACCATCGCGCCGAGCAGGAACGGGATGCCGAAGAACACGTCGATGAGACGCGAGATCAGGCTGTCCCAGAAGCCGCCGAAGTAGCCGGCGAGCATGCCGCACAGGCCGCCGAAGACGGTGACCAGGATGGTCACGCCGACGCCGACGAGGATGGAGTTGCGCGCGCCGTGGACCACCCGGGCGTAGATGCTGCGGCCCGTCCTGTCGTAGCCGAACCAGTCGGCCTGGAAGAAGTGGCTCAGCTCCGGCTTGCCCAGGAAGTGGTTGACCTGGTCGCCCGTCTCCGGGTCGGTGCCGGTGAACATGCCGGGGAAGGCCGCCACCAGCAGCAGGATCAGGATCAGGACCGCCGAGATCACGAAGAGCGGATTGCGCCGCAGCTCGCGCCAGGCGTCCCCCCAGAGGCTGCGGGGCTTGCCCGACGACACCGGGGCGGAGACCGCGGAACCCGCCACGACTTCGTCCTGCGCCGCCGCGGTCTCGTCCGTGGTCGAGGTCTTGGTCAGGTCAGGCATAACGGATCCTCGGGTCCAGGACCGCGTAAAGCAGGTCGACGATCAGGCTGGCTGCGAGGTACACGAGCACCAGGACGGTGACGACACCGACGATGACCGCGCCCTCACGGCGGGCCAGCGCCTGGAAGAGCAGGTTGCCGACGCCCGTCACGTTGAAGATGCCCTCGGTGATGACCGCGCCACCCATCAGGGTGCCGATGTCCGTACCGAGGTAGGTGACGACCGGGATCAGCGAGTTGCGCAGCAGGTGCCGGGTGACGATGCGCTGGCGCGGCAGGCCCTTGGCGACCGCGGTGCGCATGTAGTCGGCCTGTCGGTTCTCCGCGATGGAGGTACGGGTCAGGCGGGCCACGTAGGCGAGGCCGACCATGCCGAGCACCAGGGCGGGCACGAGCAGCTGGCCCATGTTCTCGGAGTCCTGGACCGTGGGCGTGATCCAGCCCAGCTCGTTGCCGAAGAACAGCTGGCAGAGCAGGCCGACCACGAAGATCGGTACGGAGATCACCAGCAGGGTGAAGAGCGTGACCGTGTTGTCGACGAACCGGCCGCGCCGGATGCCCGCGAGGACACCGAGCGTGATGCCGACGATGAGCTCGAACGTCCAGGCCATGGAGGCCAGGCGCATCGAGACCGGGAATGCCTGGGTGATCTCGTCGAGCACCGGCCGGTTACCGGCGATGGTGTTGCCGAAGTCCCCTTGCAGCAGACCGCCCATGTAGTGCAGGTACTGCTCCCAGAGGGGCAGATCAAGACCACGGTCGTGCCGGATCTGCGCGACCTGCGCGGGGTCCGGCGGCTTGTCGCCCCACAGCGCCCGTACGGGGTCGCCGGGGAGCACGTTGACCATGATGAAGATCAACAGGGTTGTCCCGATGAAGACCGGGATCATCTGGAGCAGTCGCCGTGCGACGTAGCGCCCCATTGGTGCCTCCGTCCAATCCGGAGCCGCCCGAAGCGACGCCCGGGGATGACCGGGCGTCGCTTCGGGAACGGACCTCCGTCGACTACTTCTCGAAGACCTCGATGTCGGCCAGGACGGGGTCGCCGGCCTGGTCGAACTCGACGTTCTTCACGTTCTTGGAGTGCGCGGAGAGCGTCTTGTTGTACCAGAGCGGGATGCCCGGGAAGGTCTCCGCCAGGCGCTTCTCGGCCTCCTGGTAGAGCTCCGCGGACTCGTCGATGGTCTTGGCCTGGTCGGCCTTCTTGGTCAGCTCGTCGAACTTCTTGTCCGAGAAGCCACCCTTGTTGCCGTCGACGCCCGTGCCGTAGAGGTCGGCGAGGAAGTTGCCGTTGAACGGGTAGTCGAGCACCCAGCCCGACCGGTACATCGCCTTGACCTGCTTCTTGTCCCGCACCTCGGTGTCGGCCTGGAAGTCGGTCTTCGGGTCGCCGACGCACTTCACGCCGGTCGACTTGGTGATGCTGTTGCACACCGCCGTGACCCAGCCCTTGTGCGGCTGGTCGGCGTTGTACTGGATGGAGAGCTTGTTGCCGGGAACGCCGCCGCCGTCCTCGACGAACTGCTTGGCCTTCTTCGGGTTGAACTTGCAGAACTCGCCACAGGCGCCGGCCTTGTAGCCCTTGACGCCCTTGGCGACCCAGCCGGAGGCCGGCTCACGGGTGCCCGCGAAGGTGGTCTTGGCGATCGTCTCGCGGTCGATGGCCATCGACAGGCCCTGGATGACCTTGACGTCCATGTCCTTGAACGTCTTGCTGTAGAACGCCGGGTTGACCGTGTTGATCGCCGAGAAGTCCTGCTCGATGGCGCGGTCGCCGAAGTCCTGCTTGAAGTTGGCGAGCTCGCTGTCCGGGATCAGCGGCATCGTGTCGACGTTGTCCGAGCGCAGGTCGTTGTAGGCGGCCTGCGGCGTCGTGTACGCCTTGAAGTTGATGCCGCCGTTCTTCGGCTTCTTCTCACCCTTGTAGCCGGACCAGGCGGTGACCTGGATCGACTTCTTGTGGTCCCAGCTCTTGAACTTGTAGGGACCGTTGCCGACGGGCGACTCGCCGTACTTCTTCGGGTCCTTCAGCGCGGCCGAGGGCAGCGGGAAGAAGGGCTGGTAGACCAGCTTGTACGCGTAGTACGGGATGCCGTGGTTCAGCGTGATGGTGAAGGTGTTCTCATCGACGACCTTCAGGCCGGACATGGCCTTCTTCTTGGCCTTGCCCTTCTCCGGGTGCACGTCCTCGTAACCGACGATGTCGCGGTACCAGCCGCTGTTCTGCTGGCCGTTGGCCGGGTCGGCGGCCCAGTTCCAGGCGTCCACGTACGACTTGGCGGTGACGGCCTCGCCGTTGTGGAACTTCCAGCCCGGCTTCAGCTTGACGGTCCACACCTTGTTCGCCTTGTCGGGGGTGACCGACTCGGCGTTCTCGTAGGTGATGTCGCCCTTTTTGTCGTAGTGGACCAGGCCCGTGAAGAGCGAGTCGATGACGACGCTGCCGTACGCCTCCATGGTGTTGGAAGGCTGCAGGGCGTTCTGCGGCTCACCATTGGCGTAGCTGACGATCCCCTTGGGGTCGACCTTGCCGCTGCCGTTGCTGTCACTGTCGCCGCCGCCACAAGCGGTGGCCGTCAGCGCCACAACACCGGCTATCGCGACCCACTTGGCGCTCTTGGCACCACGCATGGGGTTCCTCCTCATGAGTCCACTTGTTCACTACAAGAGGGGGTACGTGAAACCGCGCCGACACCCCTGACGGCGAAGATCGAGTACCCCAGTGTGCTCGTGAGTCGGCGCTCCCCACAGCGCGTGACCCATTGACCCGAGCTATACGCGGTCAACTATTAGCCATGCGGTACCGGTCGACCACACTCTTTTGGTCTCGGTTCAATCACACCTGGCACGTACAACTTCCAAAATCCGGACAAACCGATCCGAGATAGATGGTTGCGAAACGGACGTGTTACACATCTAACGGTCAGTGACGTCCGCATACCGGACACTTGGCGGTGAAAAACCGGTTGCCGGGAGAGCTCCGCGCGGCAGTGGCCACACCGTACCGGTCAGCGGAAACGCCAGAGGCCGACTTCCGTCCGGCTCCCTCCGGGAGCGGCGAAAATCGGCCTCTTGAGCGGCTGTGTGCCGCCAACCGCCTGCGTCAGCGGCTCACTTGTGCATGGCCTCAGCCGTGCTTGGCGCGCGACGCGGAGCGGCCGCGCTCCTTCTGGTCCAGGACGACCTTGCGGATGCGCACGGCCTCCGGGGTCACCTCGACGCACTCGTCGTCGCGGCAGAACTCCAGGGACTGCTCCAGCGACAGCTTGCGCGGCGGCACGATCGCCTCGAAGGAGTCGGCGGAGGCGGAGCGCATGTTGGTGAGCTTCTTCTCCTTGGTGATGTTCACGTCCATGTCGTCGGCGCGGGAGTTCTCGCCGACGATCATGCCCTCGTACACCTCGGTGCCGGGCTCGGTGAACAGCACGCCGCGCTCCTGGAGGTTCGTCATCGCGAAGGCGGTGACGGCGCCGGCGCGGTCGGCGACCAGGGAGCCGTTGTTACGGGTCTTCAGCTCGCCGAACCACGGCTCGTGGCCCTCGTGGATGGAGTGGGCGATGCCCGTGCCGCGCGTCTGCGTCAGGAACTCCGTACGGAAGCCGATGAGGCCGCGGGAGGGCACGACGAACTCCAGGCGGACCCAGCCGGAGCCGTGGTTCGACATGTTGTCCATGCGGCCCTTGCGGACGCCCATGAGCTGCGTGACGGCGCCCATGTGCTCCTCGGGCACGTCGATCGTCATGCGCTCGACCGGCTCGTGGGTCTTGCCGTCGATCTGGCGGGTGACGACCTGCGGCTTACCGATGGTCATCTCGAAGCCCTCGCGGCGCATCTGCTCGACCAGGATGGCCAGCGCCAGCTCACCGCGGCCCTGCACCTCCCAGGCGTCGGGGCGCTCGGTGTCGAGGACGCGCAGCGAGACGTTACCGATCAGCTCGCGCTCCAGGCGGTCCTTGACCTGGCGGGCGGTGACCTTGCGGTCCTTGACCGCGGACTTGGCGTCCGCGCCCTTGCCGGTGCCGCCGCGGCCGACCAGCGGCGAGGTGTTCGTACCGATGGTCATGGAGATCGCCGGCTCGTCGACCGTGATCAGCGGCAGCGCGACCGGGTTCTCCGGGTCGGCCAGGGTCTCGCCGATCATGATGTCGGGGATACCGGCGACCGCGCAGATGTCACCCGGGCCCGCCATCTCGGCCGGCTTGCGGGTGAGCGCCTCGGTCATCATCAGCTCGGTGATGCGGACGTTCGAGATGGTGCCGTCGCGCTTGATCCAGGCGACCGTCTGGCCCTTGCGCAGCTCGCCCTGCTCGACGCGGAGCAGCGCGATGCGGCCGAGGAAGTTGTCGGCGTCCAGGTTGGTGACGTGCGCCTGGAGCGGGGCGCTCTCGTCGTACGTCGGGGCCGGGACGTGCTCCAGGATGGTGGAGAAGAACGGCTCCAGGTTGGTGGAGTCCGCCGGGACCGTGCCGTCCTCCGGCTTGGTCAGCGAGGCGACGCCGTCACGGCCGCAGGCGTAGACGATCGGGAACTCGATCTGGTCCTCGTCGGCGTCCAGGTCGAGGAAGAGGTCGTACGTCTCGTTGACGACCTCGTCGATCCGGGAGTCGGGGCGGTCCGTCTTGTTGATGCACAGGATGACCGGGAGGCGCTGCTGGAGCGCCTTGCGCAGCACGAAGCGGGTCTGCGGGAGCGGGCCCTCGGAGGCGTCGACCAGCAGGACGACCGCGTCCACCATCGACAGACCGCGCTCGACCTCGCCACCGAAGTCGGCGTGGCCGGGGGTGTCGATGATGTTGATCGTGATCGGGTCCCCGCCGTCCTTGGGGTGATACTTCACCGCCGTGTTCTTGGCGAGGATCGTGATGCCCTTCTCACGCTCCAGGTCGTTCGAGTCCATCATGCGGTCGTCGAGGGACTCGGCGGCGTGCGCGGCGAAGGAACCGGCCTGCTTGAGCATGGCGTCGACGATGGTCGTCTTGCCGTGGTCGACGTGAGCGACGATGGCGACGTTACGGATGTCGTGGCGCGTGGCCATAGTGCGGCGTACTCCTGGAGTGAGTGGACGGTCACGCGTACATCTGAGTTACGCGGACCCTGCCGGGCTGGACACGCCACGGCCTCACCCCAGTCTACGTGTCCCTCGCGGAGGCAGCCTCCGCGGGGGCTTCGCAGGGGTGCGGAAAGCCTCGGGAACTCTGGGGAAACAGCAGGTCAATGGGTAGAACGAGCTTGCCCGCCGGGGTGGTCGGCGGGCAAGAGAGTTGAGCGTAATCTGAGCCGCTCACTTCCCGGGCGGCGGCGCGGAGGCCTTCGCGCCCGCCTTCAGGAAGCCGATGTCCTCGTAGTGCGGGGCCTGGAAGCCGAACGCTCCGGCGTTCGCCAGGTTCGGGCGGGCGGCGAGCAGCTGGGGGCGCTGGTAGAGGGGGATGGAGCCCGCCTCGGCCCAGATGCGGGCGTCCGCCTTCCTGACCAGCGAGCGCGCCTCCTCCTCGTCCAGCTCGCCGACGGCCTGCTCGAAGAGCTGGTCGATGTGGTCCGTGCCGACGCGCGTGTAGTTCTGCTCGACGTTCAGCGAGCCGTCCGCGGCCGGCACCGGCTTGGCGAAGATCGGGCGGGCGTCGGTGGCCGGGAAGGCCGAGGCGGGCCACGAGTACAGGGCCAGGTCGTACTGGCCGGAGGCGATGTGGTCCTTGAAGTAGCTGTCGTCGGCGACCTTCGCCGTCTCCGTGCGGACGCCGATCTTCTGCAACATCCGGGAGATCCGGTCGGCCACCGCGCGTAGCGACTCCGAGCCCTCCCCGGAGGGCAGCACGAAGCGGAGGGTGAGGGGCTTGCCGTTCTTGGCCAGCGGGCCGGCCGCGGTCTTCGCCGACCCCTTCGGCGCGGCGGTGCCCTTCGACGCGGCGGTTCCCTTCGGGGCGGCGGTTCCCTTCGGGGCGGCGGTTCCCTTCGGGGCGGCGGTTCCCTTCGGGGCGGCAGTGCCCTTCGGGGCGGCAGTGCCCTTCGGGGCGTACGCGCCGGGGGCGCCGCCCTTGGCGTGCTGCCTGGAGTGGTCGCCCGGTTCCCGCTTCTTCTCCTTGTCGGCCTCGCGGGGCAGGGCGACGACGTCGGCCTGGCGGTTCAGGACGGCCCGCTGGTAGGCGGCCGCGGGGGCCGGGGCGAGCACGGAGGTGCCGTTCTCGCGGGGCTTGCCGTCCTCTTCGCCGACGATGTAGGTGCCGTCGTCGGAGGACCCGGGCTTCCCCTTGTCTCCCTTGCCTGCCTGGCCCGCCTTGTCCGACTTCTCGCCCTTGCCCGCCTTCCCGGCCTTCTTCTCGTCGGCCTCGCCGCCCGCCGCCTTCTCGCCCTTCTCCAGGGCGCCCTTGGTCCAGCCGGCGTCCGCGAGCAGCGCCCGCGCCTCGGCGGTGTCCTGCTTGCCGAGGGCCCCGCTGTTGTCCGCGTACGCCTGCTGTCCCGCCAGGGCGAGATGGCTGCCGACCGGCACGGCGGGCAGGCCGAGCGGCTTGAGGACCGTCTTCGCCAGCTCCTTGCGGTCCAGGGCGCGGGCGACCGCGCGGCGCACCCGGTCGTCGGCGAGGGGGCCCTCGGAGCCGTTGAGCGCGAGCTGGGTGTAGGCGGGCTCCAGGGACTTGCGGACCACGTAGCCGCGCAGGGCCGCCTGCTCGGTGGCGTACTCCTTGACCGCCTTGGCCGTCCGGGCGCGGGCCTCGATCTCCGCGTCGGCGGCCTCCTCGTCGGAGCCGTGGGCGACCGCCCAGGAGCGCAGCGCCTTGCCGGGGGTGAGCCCGGCGGCGGGGCCGTGGGCCGCCGGGCCCCCGGACCCCTCGTCCCGGGCGGCCCGGGTGATCCGCCCCGCCTCCGCCGAGCCGATCGTGGCGAGGTCGACCTTGCCCTTGGCGAGCGCCTCGGTCCGCTCGGCGCGCGCCACCTCGCGCAGCACGATCCTGTCGAGCTTGGCCGGGCGGCCCCACCAGCGCGGGTTGCGCTCCAGCGTGACGTCGCCGGCCTTGCGGTCGACGGCCCCGAGCGCGAAGGGGCCCGCCGTCACCTTCAGCTTGCGGCGCGCGCCGTCGTTGAAGGAGTCGGGGGTGCCCATGACCTGCTTCGGGTACAGCGGCGAGAAGAGGGAGCGCCAGTCTGCGTACGGCTTGGCGAAGGTGACCCGCACCTCCAGGTTGTTGGCGCCGCGCTCGATCTTCGCGATGCGGTCGTAGCCGGCGTTCCGGGCCGTCCAGTACGCGGTGTCCTTTCCGGACAGGGCCCGCCACTGGGCGAGGAAGTCGTCGGCGCCGATCTCCCGGCCGTCGCTCCAGACCGCCTGCTGGTTCAGCTTGTACAGGACGACCTGCTGGGGTTCGCGCTGGACGACCTCCGCCGATTCGAGGAAGTCGGCGTTGCGCTGCGCCCTGCCCTGTGCGTCGAGGCGGAACAGGGACGGCAGGACCGCGCCGGCGATCCGTCCGGTGGCCTCGTCGGCGTCGGCCTGGAAGGTGTTGAACGTCTCGGGCCGGGCGTCGACCGCCCAGTTCATGGCCCCTCCGTCGGCGACCAGGTCCCTGGCGGCGGGAGCGATGTCCTGGCCCGCGGTCGGCCGGCCGGCCTCGTCGTCCGAGCTGCAACCGGCGAGGGCGGGCAGAGCCAGCACCCCCGTCGCGAGGAACACGACAGATCTGACCCTGACGCGGTCGTGGGACATGGCTGGTACCTCCGGGGTCCGGGGCTCGCCCGGCCGCCCGCTGCCGGGACCGGGCCGGGTTTGATCACGTTTGGCGGTATATGGAGCTGATCACATCTATGGCCCCCACTGAAGGGGACGGGACGCGCGCCCCGGCGGCGACACGACGCGACGGCGCCCATATCCCACCCGTGCGGCCCAACGGCCGGGACGGCGCGTGATCCGGCGCATTCACCGCCCCTGATCCGGCAATCGGTGCAGATCCCTTCACAAGCCGGGATGTGACGCGCGACACTCGCAGGCGCATGAGCGTTGCCACCGCACCCCTGAAGTGAGGGCAAGTAATGGCTCTGCACGACGAATTGACGGCTGTTCAACGATGCGTGGACGACCTCGTCCGGACCGTCGGCCGACTGGAACAGCAGGCCGGCGCCGAGCTTGCGGGGGTCGACGTGCGCCGGGTGCGTACGGACACCGACCATCTGCGCGAGAGCGTGGCCCTGCTGCGTGCGGCGGCCTCGCCGCCCCCGCCCCGCACCGCGCCGCCCGCCCCCGACTTCGTGACCATCCCCGACACGCCGTACGACAGCTCTCTGTGGACGAACACCGGAGACCTCGACGACGAGGGCCTCGGCGGCCGCGACCGCCACGCGCCCTGAATCCGCCCGCTCTGATTGGAGCCTCGTTGGCCACCGGCACGGAACCCCAACCGAAGAGCGGACCGGCCCCCGGCGGCGGCGTACGTGACGGTACGCGCGCCGCGATCACCGCTGCCCATCTGCGGACCGACCGCTGGTGGCTGGCGCCCGCGGGATCCGTCGTGGGGCTGCTCGCCTTCATCGTCTACTCGACCTGGCGCGCCTTCGCGAACGCCGACTACTACGCCGCGCCCTACGTCTCGCCGTTCTACTCGCCGTGCCTGGCCGAGAACTGCGAGCCGATGCGCTCAGGACCCAACTGGGAGATCTTCGGCAGCTGGTGGGGCCTGTCCCCCTCGGTGCTCATCCTGATCTTCCCGCTGGGCTTCCGGCTGACCTGCTACTACTACCGCAAGGCCTACTACCGCGGCTTCTGGGCGTCACCGCCCGCCTGCGCGGTCGCCGAGCCGCACAAGAAGTACACGGGCGAGACGCGCTTCCCGCTGATCCTTCAGAACATCCACCGGTACTTCTTCTACGCCGCCGTGCCGGTCGCGGGCATCCTCACGTACGACACCGTCCTCGCCTTCCGCGACGAGCACTACGAGTGGGGCCACATGGGGCTCGGCACGCTCGTCCTGCTCGTCAACGTCGTACTGATCTGGATCTACACCCTCTCCTGCCACTCCTGCCGGCACGTCATCGGCGGCAGGCTCAAACACTTCTCCAAGCATCCGGTGCGGTACCGCCTGTGGCAGTGGACCGGCAAGCTGACCGCCCGTCACATGCTGCTCGCGTGGACGTCGCTGGCGAGCGTGGCGCTCGCCGACCTCTACGTCTACCTGGTCGCGAGCGGTGCCTTCGACGATCCGCGCTTCTTCTAACGGACAGGACCTTCTGATGTCTCAAGTGGAACGGCAGCAGTGGGACGTCGTCGTGGTGGGGGCCGGGGGCGCGGGGCTGCGGGCCGCGATCGAGGCGCGGGAGCAGGGCGCCCGGACCGCCGTGATCTGCAAGTCGCTCTTCGGCAAGGCCCACACGGTGATGGCCGAGGGCGGCATCGCCGCGTCGATGGGCAATGTGAACTCCGGCGACAACTGGCAGGTGCACTTCCGCGACACCCTGCGCGGCGGCAAGTTCCTCAACCAGTGGCGCATGGCAGAGCTGCACGCGCGCGAGGCACCGGACCGCGTGTGGGAGCTGGAGACGTGGGGCGCCCTGTTCGACCGCACGCCGGACGGCCGCATCTCGCAGCGCAACTTCGGCGGCCACGAGTACCCGCGCCTCGCACACGTGGGCGACCGCACCGGCCTCGAACTGATCCGCACGCTCCAGCAGAAGATCGTCTCCCTCCAGCAGGAGGACTTCCGCGAACACGGCGACTACGAAGCGCGGTTGAAGGTCTTCCAGGAGTGCACGGTCACCCGGGTGCTCAAGGAAGAGGGCACGGACTTCGGCGAGGCAGGCCGGGTCAGCGGCGCCTTCTGCTACGACCGCGAGTCCGGCCGCTTCTTCGTCCTCGAAGCGCCGAGCGTGGTCCTCGCGACGGGCGGCATCGGCAAGTCCTTCAAGGTGACGTCGAACTCGTGGGAGTACACGGGTGACGGGCACGCGCTCGCGCTGCTCGCCGGGGCGCCGCTCCTGAACATGGAGTTCGTGCAGTTCCACCCGACGGGCATGGTCTGGCCGCCATCGGTCAAGGGCATCCTCGTCACCGAGTCCGTGCGCGGCGACGGCGGGGTGCTGCGCAACTCCGAGGGCAAGCGGTTCATGTTCGACTACGTCCCCGACGTCTTCAAGGAGAAGTACGCGCAGTCGGAGGAGGAGGGCGACCGCTGGTACGAGGACCCGGACCACAACCGCCGCCCGCCCGAACTGCTCCCCCGTGACGAGGTCGCGCGCGCCATCAACGCCGAGGTGAAGGCGGGCCGCGGCTCCCCGCACGGCGGTGTCTTCCTCGACGTGTCGACGCGCATGCCCGCGGAGGTCATCAAGCGTCGACTCCCCTCCATGTACCACCAGTTCAAGGAGCTCGCGGACGTCGACATCACCGCGGAGGCCATGGAGGTCGGGCCGACCTGCCACTACGTGATGGGCGGCATCGCGGTCGACTCCGACACCGCGGCGGCGCGCCGGGTGACGGGTCTTTACGCCGCGGGCGAGGTCGCGGGCGGCATGCACGGCTCCAACCGGCTCGGCGGCAACTCACTCTCCGACCTGCTCGTCTTCGGGCGGCGCGCGGGGCTGCACGCGGCACGGTACGCCGCGGGGCTCGCCGCCCGGCCCGCGGTGGACGAGGTGCAGATCGACACGGCGGCCGCGGAGGCGCTGCGGCCGTTCAGCGCCGAGGGCCTGGAGGACGGGGCGACCCCGGAGAACCCCTACGCCCTCCACCAGGAACTCCAGCAGACCATGAACGACCTGGTCGGCATCATCCGCCGCGAGGCGGAGATGGAGCAGGCGCTGGAGAAGCTCGCCGAACTCCGGGTGCGGGCGCGGCGGGCCGGTGTCGAGGGCCACCGCCAGTTCAACCCGGGCTGGCACCTCGCCCTCGACCTGCGGAACATGCTCCTGGTCAGCGAGTGCGTCGCGCGGGCCGCCCTGGAGCGCACGGAGAGCCGCGGCGGCCACACGCGTGAGGACCACCCGACGATGAACCGCGAATGGCGCCGCGCCAATCTGCTCTGCCGGCTGGCCGACCCGAGCGAGGGGCTGGCGGCCACCGATCCCGTACGCGGCCAGATCGACCTCGTGCGCGAGTCCACCGAACCGATCCGCCCGGACCTGCTCGCCCTCTTCGAGAAGGAGGAGCTGGTCAAGTACCTGACGGAAGAGGAGCTGTACGAGTGAGTTCGTACGACGCGCGATTCAAGGTCTGGCGCGGGGATCTCGGCGGCGGCGGCCTGGCGGACTTCAAGGTCGAGGTCAACGAGGGCGAGGTCGTCCTCGACATCATCCACCGGCTACAGGCCACCCAGGCACCCGACCTCGCGGTGCGCTGGAACTGCAAGGCGGGCAAGTGCGGTTCGTGCTCCGCGGAGATCAACGGCAGGCCCCGGCTGCTGTGCATGACGCGCATGTCGGTCTTCGACCGGGACGAGGTCATCACGGTGACGCCGCTGCGCGCCTTCCCCGTGGTGCGCGACCTGGTGACGGACGTCGGCTTCAACTACACGAAGGCGCGCGAGGTCCCGGCCTTCGTGCCGCCCCCGGGTCTCGGCCCCGGCGAGTACCGCATGCAGCAGACGGACGTGGACCGCCCGCAGGAGTTCCGCAAGTGCATCGAGTGCTTCCTGTGCCAGGACACGTGCCACGTGGTGCGCGACCACGAGGAGAACAAGGAGGCCTTCGCGGGCCCCCGCTTCCTGATGCGCGTCGCCGAACTGGACATGCACCCGCTGGACGCGGCGGCCGAATCCGGCCTCGACCGGAAACGAACCGCACAGGAGGAGCACGGCCTCGGCTACTGCAACATCACCAAGTGCTGCACGGAGGTGTGCCCCGAGGGCATCAAGATCACGGACAACGCACTGATCCCCTTGAAGGAACGGGCCGTTGACCGCAAGTACGATCCGCTGGTGTGGCTGGGGAACAGGATTCGGCGGCGGGCGGAGTAGCGGACAGGGCTGGTGCGGGGGCGCTGATCGGTTCGGGCCGGACCGCCGATGTCTTCGCGCTGGACGACGGGTGGGTGCTGCGCCGGTACCGGGACGGCACCGACGCCTCGGATGAGGCGGACGTCATGGCGTATCTGTGGGAGCACGGTTACCCCGTGCCACAGGTCCGGACGGACGGTGCCCGCGGCGGCGCGGAGCTGGTGATGCGCCGCCTGACCGGCCCCACCCTCGCTGAGGCCGCGACGGCGGGCACGGTGTCCCCCACGGAGGCGGGTGCGCTGCTCGGGACGCTGCTGCGGCGCCTGCACGCGCTGCCGGCCCGCTCTCCGGGCGCGCCCCCGGACCACCGGGTGCTCCACCTCGACCTGCACCCGGAGAACGTCCTGCTCACACCGGACGGGCCCGTGGTGATCGACTGGGCCACCACGGAGGAGGGCCCGCCCGGCTTGGACCGCGCGATGTCCGCGCTGCTCCTCGCGGAGGTGGCCGTGACAGCCGGCCCCCTCTCGGCGGGCTGCCGCACCGCACTCGCCGCGCTGCTCAAGGAGACCGGAGACGACTGCTCCGGCCCCGTCGGGGACGGCTTCCTCACGGAGGCCCGGGGACGCCGGGCAGGGAACCCCACGCTGGGGGCCGTCGAGGTGGGGCGGTTGAGCGCGGCGGTGGGGCTGGTACGGGAGTTGGCTTAGGAGGAGCGGGCGGGTGGCCCGGCGGCGGGTGGCGGCGGCCTCCGGTCCGTGGTGGCCGGCGGCCCTCCGGTCGGCGTCCGTGAGGTCCCCGGGTCGCGGGAGCCCGAATGCCCCCATACGCTCCCCAATGTGATGCCGCCCTCGTCGATGGCCGTGCGGGCAGCAGGGGCCGTGGTGGCCTTGCTGCTCGGGTGGTTCTCGGTGTCGTGTCCGGTGCCTGCGTTCGCCGAGGAGCCGGTCGCCCTGTCCCGCACGGGGCAGATCACCGATCGGAGCAGTGCGCTCGAAGGGCGGGAGGGGGCGGTCGGGCGGGCCCTGGAGCGGCTTTACGACGAGCGTGGGGTGCAGCTCTTCGTCGTCTACGTACGTGACTTCTCCGGGCGCTCCCCGCAGAGCTGGGCCGATGCCACCGCCGAGCGCAACGGTCTCGGGCTCGACGACGTGCTGCTCGCCGTGGCCACGCACGACCGCCGGTTCGCGTACTCCGTGGACGACGGGTCGCGGCTCACCGACGCGCAGCTGCGGGACGTGGCGACCACCGCGGTCCGGCCCGCCCTGCGCGAGAACGACTGGGCCGGGGCGGCCGTCGGCGCGGCGGAGGGCTACCGCGCGGTGCTCGCGGGCCGGCCCGTGCCCACCCCTTCGGTCACGCCGGGCCCGGCCGACCCGGGCGGCAACGACTCCGCGACCGGCGATCTCGTGCTGCCCGTGGCGGCGGCCTGCGCGGCCGGGGTCGCGGCGACGGTCGCGTACAAGCGGCGCAGGAAGCGCGCCACCACCCGCACCACGCCCGGTGGCGGTAGCAGCTGGGGGCAGGGGGTGCCCCGGGGCAAGGGAGAGGTCCCGCTCCCCGAGCTCGACAAGAAGGCCCGCCTGCTGCTCGTCGAGACCGACGACGCCATCCGCACCAGCACTGAAGAGCTCGGCTTCGCCACCGCGCAGTTCGGCGAGGAGGCGGCCAAGCCCTTCGGCGCGGCGCTCGCCTCCGCGCAGGCCGAGCTGACGGCGGCGTTCCGACTGCGGCAGGAACTCGACGACGCCCACCCGGAGGACGACCCGACCAGGCGTCGCATGCTGGAGGAGATCGTCGCGCGCTGCACGGAGGCGGGCCGCAGGCTGGACGCCGAGACCGCGGGCTTCGACGAGCTGCGCGCCCTGGAGAAGAACGCCCCGCGGGCCCTGGAGCACGCGGAGGCGGCGTTCCGGCAGGTCGAGGAGCGCACCGGCGCCGCGCAGGACACGCTTGAAAACCTGCGCAGGACGTACGCGCCGACGGCCTCCGCCACCGTGCTCGGCCATGTCGGACAGGCCAAGGACCGTCTGGCCTTCGCGGCCACCCACCTCGGTCTGGCCCGGCAGCGGGTCGACGCGGGCGAGAACGGCGGGGCCGCCGTCCACCTGCGGGCCGCCGAGGGCGCCGTGGACCAGGCCGGCACGTTCGTGGCCGCCGTCGGCCGGCTCGCCGACGAGCTCGCGCAGGCCGCGGGGAAGCTGCCCGACGCCCTCGCGGAGTCCGAGGCGGACCTCGCCGACGCGCGCGGCCTCCTGGCGGGCACCGGGGAAGGCGTCTCCACGGCGGATCTGCGGGGCCGGGTGGCCCGCGCGGAGGCGGTCCTCGCGGACGTGCGCGGACGGCTGGCCGCGGGGCCCGTCGACCCCATCGACGCCCTGCGCCGCGTGGAGGAGGCCGACGCCGCACTCGACGAGGCGCTCGCGGGCGCCCGTGAGCGCGAGGTCGCCGACCGCCGCTCCCGGACCCTGCTCTCCCAGGCGCTGCTCACCGCGCGCAGCGCCGTCGGGGCGGCGACGGACTTCGTCACCACGCACCGCGGCGCCGTCGGCAGCGAGGCGAGGACCCGGCTCGCGGAGGCGTCACGGCACCTCGCGCGGGCGGAGGCCGCCGAGGACGGGGACGCCACCGCCGCGCTCGCCGCGGCCCAGCGGGCGGACGGGCTGGCCCGGCAGGCGCAGCAGCTCGCGGAGCGTGACGTGCGGGGCTACGGCAATCCGCTCGGCAACCCGTACGGCGATCCCTACGGAGGCAGCCCCTACGGAGGCGGCTTCGGCGGCCGGGGCGGCGGAATGGGCGGCGCGGTGCTCGGCGGGATCATCCTGGGCGGGCTCTTCGGAGGCACCGGCCGCCGGGGCGGTGCCTACGGAGGGGGCGGTTTCGGCGGCGGCCACACAGGCGCCGGCCCCGGCAGTTTCGGTGGCGGCGGCACGCGGGGGCGCAGAGGCGGAGGCGGCAGGTTCTGACCCCTCGTACGTCCCCGGCACACCCCCGTACAACATCCCGTACAAAGTCCCGTACAAGGAGATCAAGGTTATGCCGAAGCAGACCGTCCTCGGCCGTGTCGCCCAGCTCGCCAAGGCGAACATCAACGCGCTCCTCGACCAGGCCGAGGACCCGCAGAAGATGATCGACCAGCTGATCCGCGACTACTCGAACAACATCCAGGAGGCCGAGGAGGCGGTCGCGACCACGATCGGCAATCTGCGGATGCTGGAGCAGGACCACAAGGCCGACCAGGACGCGGCCGTCGAGTGGGGCGGCAAGGCCCTCGCGGCGAGCAGGAAGGCGGACGAGCTGCGGGCGGCCGGGAACGCCGCGGAGGCCGACACGTTCGACCGGCTCGCCAAGGTGGCGCTCGGGCGGCAGCTGCGGTCCGAACGGGAGGCGAAGGACGCCGAGCCGACGATCGCCTCGCAGACCGAGGTCGTGGAGAAGCTGAAGTCCGGACTCGACCGGATGCGGTCGAAACTGTCCGAGCTGGAGTCGCGGCGCGATCAGCTGGTGGCCCGCGCCAAGACCGCGCAGGCGCAGAACCAGATGCTGGACGCGGCCCGGAACATCGACGTCCTGGACCCGACGAGCGAGTTGAGCCGCTTCGAGGACAAGGTGCGGCGCGAGGAGGCGCGGGCGCTCGGCAAGCAGGAGCTGGCCGCGTCCTCGCTGGACGCGCAGTTCGAGGAGCTGGACAGCCTGGGCGACGAGGCGGAGGTCACCGCCCGCCTCGCCGCCCTCAAAGCCACCACGTGAGCCCTTTTCGAAGGCCCCGCGTCAGAACAGGCTGAGCAGCGCCTCCGCCGCGTCCATCGGCTCCGCGTCCCCGTCGGGCAGATCGAGCTCGAACCACACCGTCTTGCCGCGCGGCGTCCTGCGCGAGCCCCAGGCGGCGCTGAGCAGCCCGACGAGCTGGAGTCCGCGCCCGCCCTCGTCGGTGTCGCGCGCCCGGCGCCTGCGCGGCTGGACGAAGCTGGCGTCCCACACCTCGCAGACCAGCGTGCGGTCGAGCAGGAGGCGCAGTCTGATGTCGCCGTCGCCGTACCGCAGGGCGTTGGTGACGAGCTCGCTGACCAGCAGTTCCGCCGTGTCGCAGAGCCGCTCCAGGTCCCAGTCGCGCAGCTGGTCGCAGGCCAGTTCACGGGCGCGGCCGACGGACTTGAGGTCGCGCGGCAGCGTCCAGTCGCCGACGTGCTCGGCGGGCAGCCCCTGCACACGGGCCATCAGGAGCGCGATGTCGTCCTCTCCGTGGTGCGTGTCTAGGGTGTTCAGGACGTGGTCGCAGACGTCCTCCAGGGCGGGCGGGGCGTCGTTGAGCGCGCGTACGAACGCGTTCAGGCCCTCGTCCAGGGCGTGGTCGCGGGATTCGACGAGGCCGTCCGTGTAGAGCGCGAGGAGGGCGCCCTCGGGGAGTTCGACCTCGACGTCCTCGAAGGGCTCGCCGCCGACGCCGAGCGGCAGGCCGGGGGGTACGTCGAGCATGAGCGCGGACTCGCCGGCCTCGACGAGGACGGGCGGCAGGTGGCCCGCGTTGGCGAAGGTGCAGCGGCGCGTGACGGCGTCGTAGACCGCGTAGACACAGGTGGCGAGGTAGACCTCGCTGAGCTCCGCGTCCGCCGCCTTGCGGGCCGCCCGGCCGGACTGCTGGGGCCCCGCGGGGTTGCCGAGGCCGCGCGCGATCTCGTCGAGGGCGGAGAGCACCTCGGCGGGTTCCATGTCGAGGAGCGCCAGGGTGCGCACGGCGGTGCGCAGCTCCCCCATGGCGACGGCGGCGCGCAGGCCGCGGCCCATGACGTCGCCGACGACCAGGGCGGTGCGGTGGCCGGGCAGCTCGATGACGTCGAACCAGTCGCCGCCGACCTCCGTCGCGGCGTTGCCCGGCAGATAGCGGCAGGCGATGTCGAGGCCGGACGCCTCGGGGTCGCCGGGCGGCAGCAAGGAGCGTTGCAGTATCAGCGCGCGCTCGTGCTCGCGGCGGTAGAGGCGGGCGTTGTCGATGCAGACGGCGGCGCGGGCGGCCAGTTCGACGGCGAGTGCCCGGTCGCGCTCGCCGAAGGGTTCACTGCCCTTCGTACGGGAGAACTGGGCGAGGCCGACCACGGTGTCGTGGGCGACCATCGGCACGGCGAGCGTCGACTGGACCAGGCCGCGGGTGAGGCGGCTCGCGGACTCGTCGTCGTCCCCGGTGACCAGCCGGGGGCGGGCGGTGCGCAGGGCGTCGGCGCAGGGCGACGTGAACCCGAAGCGGTGTACGGCGCCGACGTCCATGGGCCCGGCACCGGCCGGGAACGGGGCGTCGGCGACGGCGCTCGCGAAGGCCACCCGGCGCAGTTCCGCGCTCCCGTCGGCGAGCCCCGGCGGTGTCTCGTCGCCGTCCAGGAGGCCCTGGTACAGGTCGACGGAGGCGAGGTCGCAGAAGCCGGGCACGGCGACGTCGAGCAGTTCCCTGGCGGTGGTCTCCAGGTCGAGGGAGTTGCCGATGCGGGCCCCCGCCTCGTTCAGGAGCGCCAGATTGCGGCGCGCGTGGGCGGCCTCGCGGGCGGCGGCGTGCCGCCGGGTGACGTCGGTGCCGAGGCCGGCGACGCCGATGGGGCGGCCCGAGCCGCTGTGCACGCGGTAGAGGTTGATCGACCAGTGCCTGCGGTCGGTGCTGCCGGGCACGGGCCCCACGATCTGCATGTCCGTCACCGAGTCGCCGGTCTCCAGGACCCGCTTCATGGCGGCGGACATGCGGTCGGCCTCGTGGCGCGGCAGGTAGTCGTGGACGGTGCGGCCGCGGTGGTCCTCGACGCCGCCGCCGAAGACGTCGGCGAACCGGCGGTTGGCGCGCTGCACCTTCAGGTCCGTGCCGAAGAGCAGGAAGCCGAAGGGAGATTGGCCGAAAATGGCCTGCGAGGCGGCGAGGTCGGTCTCGATCCGGCGCAGCACCCGGACGTCGACGACGATGCAGACCGCGGCCCGCTCGCCCTCCTCGGTCTCGGTCGGCATCACGTAGACCTCGGCGATGCCCTCCGTGCCGGCTCCTCCGGCGTCCGTGCCGGATCCTTCGGCGTCCGCGTCGGGCACCCGGAAGGGGACGACGCCCGTCCACTCCCGTCCGTCGAGGATCTCCGCCATCTTGCGGTGACCGTCGGCGCGCAGCTCGTGCGGCACGAAGGCCTCGATGGGGTCCTTGCCGACGGCGTCCCGCGCGGCCACGCCGAACAGCCGCTCGGCGCGCGCGCTCCACTGGTCGACGAGGCCGTCCGCGCCGATCGAGAACGAGGCGACCTTGATGTAGTCGTAGATCGAGCCGGGTGGGTTGCTCTGCCACGTCTCAGCGGCGGCTCGGTCGCCCGGGGCCGTGTCGCCCGTCGCGTCCTCCGCGCCCTCGCGGGCCATCGCGTCGCCCGACGGACCGTCGCACTCCGTCGCCTTCGCTGGTATCTCGCTCACGCGAACCGTCCCCTCCAGCTCACCGCGTCCGGCACCGGTCACCGCATACGGCTGCCCGCAGTATCCAGCACTACGGTGCCGCGCCACACGGCGTTCACGATCACAGCACGGACTCGACGCTTTTTGGCCCGTGCCGCCCTTGTGCAGGACGTCTGTCGCACACTGCCAGTCTTCTAACCCGGCAACGCCAGCTCGAACCACACCGTCTTCCCCGTTCTGCCCGTACGACCCGGACGTGTGCCCCAGCGCCGGGACGAACGGGAGACCAGCTGGAGGCCGCGCCCGCCCTCGTCGTCGAGGGCCGCGATGCGCTCGAGAGGCGGGTCGGGGAGCGGGTCCGACACCTCGACCAGGAGGGTGGCCAGGGGATCGGCGGGGCGTACGAGACGTACGCCGATGGGGCCGGAGGCATGGCGCAGGGAGTTCGTCACCAGCTCACTCACGAGCAGCGCGGCGATGTCGCCGAGGGGCCCGAGCCCCCAGTCGGCGAGCTGGTCGCGGACGACGGTGCGTGCGGTGCGGACCGCGCCGGGGTCAGCGGGGAAGGCCCACTCGGCGCAGTCGCCTTGGGTGTCGATCACGCCGATCACTTCCAGACCAGTAGCTGAACCCGTCCGGTTTCATGGCATTAGTGGGCATATACCCGATATCGGGTCTCATTCACCGCACACCGGGGCGCACTGTGGCACGAACGGCTCGAACGGCGTAGGCGGGTCACCCGGGCGGGTCGTGGGCGGGTCAGGACGCGGCGCGCGCGTGCGCGAGCGTCGCCGTGACGGCGGGCACGTCCGCGGTCAGCCAGTCCACGGACCACACCTGCTCGGGGGCGAGCCAGCGCAGCTCGTCGTGGTCCTCCAGGGGCCGGGGCTCGCCGGAGACCAGCCGGGCGGTCCACACCCGCAGGACGTACCCCTTGGCGAGCGGCCACTGCCCCGGCACACGGCCGGTCGGCTCGGCCTCGACGCCCAGTTCCTCGCGGAGCTCGCGCACCAGCGCGTCCTCGCACCGCTCACCGGGCTCGACCTTGCCGCCGGGCAGCTCCCAGCCGCCCGCGAGTTCGGGAGGCGCGCTGCGCCGCGCGGCGAGCAAGCGTCCGTCGTCGTACAGGGCGGCGCCCACCACGATCCGTTCGTTCATGCCGCGGAGCCTAGCGGGGCACCCACTGCCGCCCGCCCTCCGCCGTTCACCTGCCACTCCCGCTACTGCTACCGCTACCGGCTACCGCCCGCTGCCGTTCGCACTCAGCTTCTCGACCGAGTAGAGCTGCTTGTGCCCGCGGTCGTCGAGGCGGTCCGCGATGCGCTGGGCCTCGGCCTTCGTCGCGTACCTGCCGACGCGGTAGCGGTTGCCGTTGTCGTCGTGCCGGATCACGAACCAGGGCAGCAGTGCCGTGCCGTCATTCATCGCGCCCCTCCGTCCGCCACCCCCGGCGCGCCCCACGCCTCGATCAGTAAGGAAACCGCACTCCGCATATGCCCGAGCCTACGCCCGACCTTTACTCAGCGGATACGCCTTTGCACAAAGAGGTACGCGGGTGGGTCTCTATCGGCCAACGCCCGGCAAACAGCAGGGGGCGCACCCTTTGGATGCGCCCCCATGAGCAAGGGACCGGACGGCCGAACGGGTCACTTCACGGGCATGCGGTACGCGATCTGGTAGCGGTCGGCGGGGACCACGATGTCGGCCGTCTCGACCGGGCGGCCCGACGCGTAGTACGTGCGGTGGACGACGAGGACCACGTGGCCGGGGACGCCGCCGAGCGCCGTGAGCTCCTCGGCCAGGCCGGGGCGGGCGCCGACCTCCTCCGCGACGTTGTCCACGATGACGTCGATGGCGGCCATCCGGTCCACCACGCCGCAGCCGCCGAGCGGGCCCTCCTCGGGGAGCATGACGGGGGTGCGCCCGGTGATGGCGAGGGGCTCCCAGGAGGTGGAGAGCATCATGGCCTCGCCGGCGTCCCGGAAGACGTACCTGGTGCACATCACGCGGTCGCCCGGGCGGATGGCGAGCCGCTCGGCGATGTCGGCGCCGGCCTCGGTCTGCTCGCTGCGGGACTCCCAGGTGCCGCGCACGCCGTCGGCGGCCTGCTCCTGACGGAAGGGGGTCGAACCGCCGTTCGCCGCGCGGTAGCCGGTGCGGGCGATCTTGCGGGGGACGGGGCGCTCGCGCACATAGGTGCCGGAGCCGGAGCGCCCCTCGACCAGGCCCTCGGCCATCAGGACCTTGCGCGCCTCCAGGGCGACCGTGTCCGAGACGCCGTACTCCTCGCGGATCCTGGCTTGCGAGGGGAGGCGTGTGCGCGGCGGCAGGGAGCCGTCGGCGATCTTCTTGCGGAGATCACCCGCGACCCGCAGATACGCCGGCTGCTCACCGAAAGTCACTGGCCACTCCCATCAGGTTGACAGACAGCAACAGCCTGGCAACCGTGGGTTGTTGCATGCAACCCAAGGCCAAGGAATCACTCGAAGTGATGATTTCTTGCGGCGCAGGTCTTTACGCAGGGCCTTTCCCCGGATATGGCGTACCACCGAGAGCCCCGCGGAAACGTTCGGCCGCCCCGAGCAGCGTCACACCGCCGCGTCCTCGCCGTGGTCCTCGTCGAGCCCGGACTCCGCGCCGTCCTCCGGAGTGGCGTCGCGGGGCGAAGTGGCCGCCAGGCCGAGGGACTTGCGCGCGGCGGCGGCGTTCTTCTCGCCGAGCCGCTGGAGGCCCGCCACGTAGTGGTCGTTGAAGCTGTCGGCGTCGGTGGCCCCGGCCGCCTTCGCCCACTCCTTGCGGGCCTCGCCGATCTCGGTGACGAGCGCGTCGACGTGGCTGCGCGTCCTGTCCGGCCAGTCGTGCGCGCGCAGCCGCCGCACCCGCTCGGCGAGGCCCTTGTCGACGCGGGCGGCCCACTTCTTGTGCCCTTCGAGGTCGTCCTCGACCCGCTCCGCCGCGGGCTCCGACAAGTACGCCTCGTCGAAGGGGCGGTCCGCCTTCACGTACGCGAGCTGGTGCGCGTCGAGCGTCGTCGCGTCGCGGCGCAGGGAGCCACGCAGCGGATGCTCGGGGTCCGCGGCGCCGAAGAGGCAGGTGACGTGGCGGTCGCCCTGCCGCCAGGTGGTCCGGTCGGGCACGAAGTAGTAGATGTCGGCGCCGTCGAAGTCGGACCAGCTGTCCAGGACGTAGGCCCACTGGAGGTCGGTGCACCGGGACTCGGCGAGGCGGGCGAGCGCGTCGTCCCCCGGGTAGCCCGCGCGGTCCAGGCGGAACGACGCGAAGACCTCGCCGTCGTGGCGCCCGGCGCACGGCACCTCGTCGACCTGGAAGGCGTACCGCATCGAGTCGAGCTTCCCGTCGGGCGCGTCGAAGCAGCCGCCCTTGTCGACCGGGAAGGCACCGGCGCTCTGCCGCGACTCGCGTGCCGCCTCCTTGAAGCCCTCGACGAACTCGCGGGCGCCGCCCGTGACCACGGCGAGGACGAGCAGCGACGTGCCGACCGCGGAGAGGATGCTTCCGGCGATCGCCATGCCCTTGCCGCGCTCGCCCTTCCTCTTGATCTGCGCGAGCGCGACGAGGCCGAGGACCAGGCCGACGGCGGGCAGGAAGCAGAGGAGGCCGCAGACCAGGGAGGCGATCGCGAAGCCGTTCACCGGGGGCCTGGAGTACGGGGAGTACGGTCCGGGCCATGGCTGGTACGGGGCGTGCCCGGGCGGCGGCCACGGGGGTCCGTGCTGCTGGCCCTGCTGCCACGGAGGCCCCTGCTGCCGGCCCGGAGGGGGTGCGTACGGGCCGGGCGGCGGCGGTATGTCCACGGGTAGCGTGCTCCTGGATTTCATGGGCGGGCGGCGGTGCGGAGAGCTTGGCGCATCGTAATCGGGGCGGGGAAGAATAGGTAATGCGACGGCAAACCTCGACAACTCGGGCAGCGGTGCGGGCCGTCAACGACCTGACCTCGCGGTGGGCGGCGACGGCGGCCGCCGACCGCGGCACCGTCTTCTCGGCGCCCGGCGTCTGGCCCCTCCTCGCGTTCCTGGCGGACGGCGCCACCGGCGCGGCCCGCACGGAGCTCGCGGACGCGGTGGGGCTCCCGGCCGACGAAGCGGCGGCGGCCGCACGGGGGTTGCTGGCCGCGATGGACCGCGTACGGGGCCTGGACACGGCCCTCGGCCTGTGGACCAGGCGCACCCTGACCCTGCGGCCGGAGTGGCGCGACGGGGTGCCGGTGGACACGCTGGGCGTGCTGACCGGCGCCCCGGAGAAGGACGGTGCGGCGCTCGACGCGTGGGCGGCGGACCGGACGGGCGGTCAGATCGAGCGGATGCCGGTCCGCCCGGACGAGGACAGCGAGTTCGTCCTGGCGAGCGCGCTGACCCTGCGGACCGAGTGGCTACGGCCCTTCACGGACTGCGGAATGACCCCTGAAGCGGGACCGTGGCGGGACCGCTTCCTGGCCGCCCTGCGCCGGTCGACGTCACTCCTGGACCGCGTGGGTGTCGCGCACACCCGCGCGGGCGCCGTGACCGAGCTGAAGGTGCTCGGCAACACCGGGGTCGACGTGCATCTGCTGCTGGGCGAGGCCGGCATGGAATTGGGGCAGGTCCTCGGCGCGGGCGTCGACGTCCTCGCGCGCAGGGTCGCGGTGGTGCCGGGGACTCAACTGCCGTACGGGGTTGTGGGACCGGGCCTGGAGGTGAGCAGGGTGCGCTCCATGTCTCCCCGTCCGCCGACGCTGCACGTCACCGCCGTGCCGTTCACGCTGACCGCACAGCACGACCTGATGAAGCGGCACGAGCTGTTCGGTCTGACCTCGGCGAGGGACGCGACGCGCGGCCACTTCCCCGGGATCGCGGCCGAGCCCGTCGCGCTGCGGGATGGCGCGCAGACGGCGACCGCGACGTTCAGCGCGCGGGGTTTCCGGGCGGCGGCCGTCACGGTGTTCGACGCGATCGGCGCGGGCATCCCCGAGGAGCGTTACGTCACCACCGACGTGGACGCCACCTTCGACCGCCCCTTCGGCTTCCTCGCCGTCCACCGCACCTCGCGCCTCGTCCTCGCGGCGGGCTGGGTCACGGACCCGGAGCCGCACCACGAGGACGAGGACCACTGACTCACGTACACACGTACTCACGTATACACGTACGTGCTCACAGACTCACGTTCTCCCGGTGTCAGAACTGCGGGCTTCAGAACTGCAGGCTCCAGGAGTCGATCTTCCCGGTGTCCTGGGCCGCGTTGTCGCTGACGCGCAGCTTCCACGTGCCGTTGGCCGTCTCCGAGGAGGCGTTCACCGTGTACGTGGTGTTGATGTTGTCCGAACTGCCGCCGGTGCCGTAGCCCTTGAGGGTGTAGGCGGTTCCGTCGGGGGCGATCAGCTGGACCTGGAGGTCGCCGATGTACGTGTGCTGGATGGTCACCGGCACGCTCAGGGCGGCGGGCGCGTTGCCCGGTACCTCGGTCACGGTCACCGGGGACTCGGCGGTGGCGTTGTCCCGGATCGGGTAGTCCGTGTCGTTCGTGAACTTCTTGCCCGGCGGGTTGGTCGAACCCCCGGTGACGTTCAGGAGACGGTTGGGCGAGCCCGTGCCCGGGCTGGTGACGACGCCCGTCGAGGAGGCGCTGACGAGGGCCGAGGAGACCTGCGCCGGGGTCGACGTGGGGTTCTGGCCCAGGTAGATCGCGGCCGCGCCCGCGACGTGCGGGGAGGCCATCGACGTACCGGAGATGGTGTTCGTCGCGCTGTCGCCGGAGTTCCACGTCGACGTGATCGAGGAGCCGGGGGCGAAGATGTCGAGGATGCTGCCGTAGTTCGAGTAGCTCGCCCTCGCGTCGGTGCTGGTCGTGGCGCCGACGGTGATGGCCTCCGCCACGCGCGCGGGCGACTTGGTCGACGCGTCGGTCGACTCGTTGCCCGCCGCCACGGCGTAGGTGATGCCGGACGCGATGGAGTTGCGTACCGCCGTGTCGAGCGCGCTGTCGGCGCCGCCGCCGAGCGACATGTTGGCGACGGCGGGCTTGACCGCGTTCTTGGTCACCCAGTCGATGCCCGCGACGACCTGCGCGGTCGTGCCGGAGCCCTGGTTGTTCAGGACGCGGACGCCGACGATCTTGGCCTTCTTGGCGACGCCGTGCAGGGTGCCCGCGACGGTGCCGGCGACGTGCGTGCCGTGGCCGTGGCCGTCCTGCGCGGTGTTGTCGTTGTCGATGGCGTCGTAGCCGTAGGAGGCGCGGCCGCCGAAGTCGGTGTGGCTGATGCGGACGCCGGTGTCGATGACGTACGCGGTGACGCCCTCGCCCGCGGAGTCCGGGTAGGTGTACTTCTGGTCCAGCGGCAGGGTCTTCTGGTCGATGCGGTCCAGGCCCCAGGACGGCGGGTTCGTCTGGGTCGCGGAGGCAGTGAACGTCCGGTTCTGGACGACCGCGTCGACGGCCGGGTCGGCCGCGAACTTCTTCGCCTCGGCCTCGGAGAGCTCGACCGCGTAGCCGTTGAGCGCCTTGTCGTAGGTCCGCTCGATCTTGGCGCCGTACTCCTTGGCGAGGGCCTTGCCCGCGGCGGAGCGGGCCTTGGGGCCGTCCTTGTCGAGGCTCACGATGTAGCTGTTCTTGATCGCGCCGGGTGCGCCGGCGTTCTCGATCTTGCCTTCCGCCCGGTCCGGCTGGGCGTTCGCCGGAAGGGCGGAGACGACGCCGAGGGCGAGGGCCGCGACCGCTGTCGCGCTGATCCCGGCCAGTCTTCGGCGGTTATGACGCATCACTGCCATCTGAGGGGTCCTCCTCAATAGGTGGTGCGCTGGTGGGGGATTGGTGCCGTGGTGCCCACACTCGCGGGGACATGCGGCAGGGGCATGTCAATACGACATGCCTGCTCTTGCCTCCGTCGGGACGAAAGATTGGCGGATCCATAGGAATCCCACAAGAGTCAGGACCGGACGTAACACGGGCCCTGGGCCCTGGCGTGACGGGTGAACCCCGTGTGACGGTACGCGGAGTGCCTGCCGCTCCCCGCCCCGCGCTGTCCCTCGGCGCTCTCCCTCGGCGCTCTCCCTCGGCACTCTCTTTGGGCGCTCTCCCTCGGCGAGGGCCGCACGCCCCTCGTGCCGCTCGCGGGGCCGGTTTCGGCCAAGCTGGACTTCCTGCTACCGACGCTCTGTGCACGGCGTGTGAACGCCAATAGCGTGTGCGCCCTTCGGTCCTGGGGGGTCCCGTGAACGGTCTCCGTGCGGTTGTTGTCTGCCTCGTGATCGCCTGCGCCACGCTCGTGTCCCCGGCCTCGGCCACGATGCCGACCGCGACACCGGCCGCGGCACCGAGCTGGTCCGCCCTGCCGGTGCCGCCGACGACGGCCCCGACGATGACCGTGAAGGACCTCGCGGCCCGCGGCCCCGCCGAGGCCTGGGCGAGCGGATACGAGCACGCCACCGACGGACTTCGGCCGATGCTGTACCGGTGGAACGGCACGGCGTGGAGCCGGGACACGACGTTCCCCGGCGCCGGCGGTCCCGGCTGGCTCGGCGAGGTGCAGTTCGTCGGCGAAGAGGTGTGGATCTTCCAGAACAACGCCGAGGGCACCGGGCAGATCCTGCGCCGCACGGCGGCCGGCTGGAGCACCGTCCCGCTGCCCCAAAAACTCTGGAACTACCAGGACTTCGCCGCCGTGCCCGGCTCCGCGTGGGTGGTCGGCGAGGACGACACCGGCCTGAAGGTGCTGCACTACGACGGCGCCCGCTGGACGACTCAATCCGTCCCGGACGGCGTGCACTTCGTGGCGGGCGTCGTCGCCCGGACCACCGACGACGCCTGGGCGTGGGCGGACACCAGCACCGGCACCACCGTCCTGCGCTGGGACGGCACGGCGTGGCGGGACGCGAAGGTGCCGCTCCCGGCCAACAGCAACGTGCACACCATCCTGCCCGAGCGGTCCGACCGGGCCACGATCAGCGGCACCCGCTACACCGACGGCACGCCGGCCACCTACCTCCTGTCCTGGAACGGCCGCACCTGGCGCACCAGCAGCCCACCGCTGGGCGACACCTACACCGAGGCCCTGGTGCGGGGCCCGGACGGCGCGCTGTGGCTGCCGGTGCGCAGCGACCGCGCGTTCCAGTCGAAGTACGCGCGACTGAACGGCTCCCGCACCACCTTCTCGTACGGCCCGGAACGCCCGAACGCGATCCTCGTCAAGCCGACCGCGCTGACGAGGGCCGGATCCTCGCTGCTGTCCTTCGGGACCGTCGAGATCTACGGCTCGAAACCGAATCCGATGAGTGAGCGGCTGGGAGGCTGACCATGGCACGCAGACTTCTCGTCGCGGTCCTCGCCCTCGCCCTGACCCTCGTGACCGCCATGGCCTCGGCCGCGGCGGAACCCGGTGCCTGGCGGCACGTCCCGGTGCCGGCCGAGGTGCGTCCGCAGGCCGGGCTGAACGAGGCGGTGGCGTTGGGCCCCGACCGGGCGTGGGCGGTGGGCACCGACGCCGTCGGCCGCGAGGCGCCGGGCTTCCCGCTGCTGCTGCGCTGGGACGGCACCGCGTGGCAGCACCAGAAGGTGCCGGGCGGCTGGCAGGGAGAGCTGCTGTCCGTCGCGGCGCCCTCACCGACCGAGGCCTGGGCGGTCGGCCGCGACACGGCGGGCGCCGCGCGCCTGCTCCGCTACGACGGCAAGACCTGGCGCGAGAGCCGGGCACCGCGCGACGTCACGCTGACCAAGGTCGTGGCGGGCGGCGGCGAGACCTGGCTGATCGGTTCGCGGCCCGGCGCACAGGTGCTGCTGCGCAGGGACGGTTCGGGCTGGCAGGAGATGCCGGTGCCGCCGGGCTCCGTGTACGGCCTGCACGTGAAGGCGGCGGACGACGTCTGGGCCGCGGGCGACACCCACGCGGGTGCGGCGGTGTCGCACTGGGACGGGCAGGCGTGGAAGCAGACGACCGTGTTCGGCTTCCCGCGGTCGGCCGTGGGCAGCGTGTACGCGGTCTCCGACACGGAGGTGTGGGCGGGCGGCACGGAGGGCTTCGTCGGCGGCCCGGTAGGCAGACCGATCCCGCCGCTCCTGCTCCGCTTCGACGGCCAGACGTGGAACCGGATGCCCCTCCCCACCGACTTCGGCTCGGTCACCTCCCTGACCCCCGCCCCCTCCGGCAAGCTGGCCTGGGTCGCAGTGGCCCGCTCCCAGAAACACGGCCCCCCGGGCAGCTGGCCCCCCTTCATCTCCGGCCCGGACTTCCTCGCCTGGAACGGCCAGTCGTTCACCGGCCACGAGGAACCGACGGTGCCCGGAGAGGGCGAATCCCAGCGCGTGCACCTGGCACCGGTGCCGGGCACGGAGACGGTGTGGTCGGTGGGGAGGGCCAACGGGCCCGGCGGCACGTTCGCTCCCCGCATCCTGCGGTTCGACTGAGGCCGAGGAGGGGGTGAGACCGCTGACCGGACACGAACCGGCACCCGCCAGTTCCTCCGACGGCCTGGAAACGTCCATGCGCCGGTTAAGGATCAGCAGCACGGTTTCCGCCCGCGACGGCCACAATCGCTAGGGTTGTCCCATGACCGCACTGCCCGACTAAATGCGCCCGCCGCGCGCGGAAGGCTGGTTCGCGGAGGACCTCGACCGCCTCCCCGAGGCGCCCCGCCACACCGAGCTGATCGACGGAGCCCTCGTTTTCGTGCTGTCGCCCCAGCGGTCCTGGCACGGTCGCCTCGTCACCGCACTGACGACCACACTCATGGCGCAGGCGCCGGCCGGCTTCGAGGTCGAGCGGGAGATGACGATCCGCCTCGATGCCCGCAACCGCCCCGAGCCGGACCTCCTGCTGACGGACCTGCCCTACCACCCCGACCGCACGTGGTACGCCCCGGGGGACGTGAAGCTCGTCGTGGAGGTCGTGTCCCCCGAGTCCGCCCACCGCGATCGCACGGTCAAGCTCCGCAAGTACGCGGAGGCCGGCATCCCGCACTACTGGTGCATCGAGGACGAGGACGGGGCGCCCGTCGTCCACGCCTACGAGCTCGACGAAGGGTGTGAGAGGACCATTCCACGCTGGAAGCAGGTGCGCGCACAAACTGCCCGCACCTAATTAAAGCCAACTCCCCCTAGGAAGCGGGCCGTTGTGCTACGCGACGCCAGCCCAGGCGCCGAACGCCGAACGCCAACAGCTCGGAGGGCGGATGAGCGTCCATGCGCAGCAGCGCACCGAGCGTTTCGCGTACGGATGGGTGGAATCGGGTGTGGTTCGGCGCGATCTTCCGTGCCCGCTTCAGATCGGCGAACGCGCCGCCGCGATCGCCTACCGCCAGGCGCGCGGAGGCTGCATCGATGTGGTGGTGGCTGGATCGCTCACCCACCGTAGAGGCTGGCGGCACCCAATCCGCTCCGAACTGGCCCATTGGGCGAGCCAGGCCAGGACCTGCTCGCTACCACCGGTGTCGATCAGTGTGTGCACCGAGTGAATCTTGGTGTTCGTCGGCCCGAAGCTCATCTCGTAGGCGAGGCTGTCGCGGTTGCCCGCCATGTGCGCGACCTGCTCGGCCTCCTGGAGGAACTCCTCAGCTCCATCAGGGTTGTTGTCCCGAGACTCCACCACGGCGAGCTTCAGCATCAACGCGCCATCGACCGCCAAGGCGTCGTCGGTGTACGAACGTTCTGGCTGGAAGCGCTGCAACTCTTCATGCAGCCCCTTGAGCTTGCGACGCGCCGACTCGGTCGCGCCCTGCAGCAACATCGACCCAGCCACCAGGTAGCCGGCCGTGACTTGCATGAGGGAGTCACCGCTTCGGTCGGCCGCCCACCGGACCCGCTCCAAAGCCGTGTTGCCGAGGTCGTGGTGCCCCATCTTGTGGGCCAGGCTGTTTACCGCGCGGTAGGCGCGGGCCAGGTGCCAAACGCCTTCTGCTGCTCGTCGTTGCGCGCACCGAGCGCCACGTGGGTCAGCCCGGTGATCACCAGAGGTAGCAACGACCCCATCGGCACGTCCCGGGCGTCACGCCGCAGAGCCGCTATCTGGTCCACCTCTGAAGCCAGGACCGGCAGAGCGCGTGGACGCGTCTCCAACTCGTCAGGGGTGTCGAAGCACAGCAGGATGCGCTGCAGCCCCGGGATAACGGAGTGCACCCCGTCCTCAGCCTCCGGGTCCCCGTAGTCCGGCTGCCCGGTCAGCACCTTTGGGCCGAAGTGCAGCGCCCGAGCCAACGCCAAGATCGGGCTCGGCGTCGCCTTGCGCGCGCCGGACTCCAGCTTCTGTATCAGACTGGGCGAGACCGCGACCCGCTGGGCAAGCTGCGCGGCGGACAGCCCCCGCGTCTTACGTGCCACCCGGAGCCGGTCCCCCCAGCATCAAGCTCTCACCCACGTCGATCTCCTCGCTGATCGGAGCATTGTGAAGCCAGAGTACGGACCGCGAGCCCTAACCCATAAGGGCTGACGCCAAGAGTTAACGGACCCTGCATCAGGTCGGACGCCCGCCACGCCGAACCCACTACTGCATCCGCTATCCCGGCCCGTCTCGACGCTCGACCCCGTCCCGCCCCTCCGATGACTTCACCTGGATACCTGGACACCTGGAACCTGGAGGGGGTACGGTCGTCTCCGCCGAGCCCGATCTGACTACCCGGCTCAACGGGAGGGACCGTGATCATGCACACAATCGAGGTTGACGACGAGGTGTACGCGCTTATCGCGAAGGAGGCACGACCGTTGGAGGACAACGCGAATAGCGTACTCCGCCGTAAATACGGCCTGGACTGCGAGACTTCCGCCCCCGCGGACACCAGCCATCGGAAGTCGACCCTCGCCCCCCTCGTGGATGCCGGCCAGTTGTCGACGGGGCAGCGGCTGGTGTGGCGGCGTCGCAACCTCGGCGAGGAGCACGTCGCGTTCGTAACCGAGGAAGGCAAGATGCGCCTGGAGGACGGCACCGTTCATGACAGCCCTTCCGGCGCTTGTAGGGCTGCCGCGGGCATTTCCGTCAATGGTTGGTCTGCCTGGTGTACCGCCGATGGGACGGCCCTGCACGTACTGAAGGCCAGGATCTGACAGGAACCGACCCCGGCTCGGCTGCCTCGCGGCAGACGATCGGCGCCTCTCACTGAAAATCACGACGGCCCGCCAGAATTGGCGGGCCGTCGTGGCGGTTCAGTCGTCCTATCCCCGGGCACCTGTGACCGTCAGAAGGATGTCCCAACTGTTTGCCTGGCTCAGGTGCTCCTCGGTGGCGAAGAGGTACTTCCACACTCCGAACTGTCCGAGGTCCGTGACTTCCTGCGCCCATGCCTCGGCCGCTACCTTCTTGGCCAGCACCTGTTCACTGGACGCCTCGGCGTCGGACTTGCCCTCGACGACCCAGTGCACGCCCTCCTTGTCGATGGCGATGAAGTCGGCGAAGTAACGAGACCCGCTGTCGAGCTGGATGAATGTCTCTCCGCGCGACGGGAGCCTCAGCCACCACTCGATCTTGGGACTCACGTCCATGAGGTTAGCGAGCTTGACCTCTGTCGACCGTGCGTCGAAGTACACGACGGGGAGGATCGAGCAGTCCCAGCCTGTGTACCCCATGCCCTTGATCACCCTGTCGGTGATCTGCATCTTCGGCATCGTCTGTCCGGGCCACGGTTGGGCAGGGGGCGGGAGACTCACCGTCACGAACTCGTGCTCGGTCTGGGCGAGCTTCTGCCTGAAGCTGGAGACCACGAGCCTCTCCAACTGGCTCAGGGCGAGCTTCGCCCTGGCCTCCTCCCACGGCGTACCGTCCTCGTCGCCCGCCTCGATCGCCGCGCCGAGGAACGCGCCCACGATGCGGTTGGCATGCTCGACCTCATCGTGCGTGAGCTTCAGCTGCGGCAGATTGAGAATCCGATCTTCCAGATCCTCCCTGATCTCCGAGATCGGCAGCTTCTGCTGCGTCGCGACTCCCGACTTCTGAACTTCGGTCTGGACCGACGAGACTTGGCCATCCAGTCCCCGCTCCGTCTTCAGAGCGACCTTCTTCAGCTCCACCTCTATTTCGTGGCTAAACTTCTTTCCCTCCGATGCCACGGCTTCGGAGCTGACGAAGGCCAAGCTGTATGTGTCCGGCTTCTCCAGTAGACGCCTGCTCGGGAACTTGATGACGGGAGCTCCGTCCGCAGGCTTCATGATCTGCGGGATCTGCTTCTTCTCCGCCCCAGCTTCGGCGAGTCGATGCTCCATGTCGGCCATGCCGAGGAAGACGGTGTCGGGTACCTCGCTGTCGAACCCGCCCTCTCTGACAGGAGCTTCGCCCGTGAAAACGATCATTCCCTGAGTCTCGGTCTCAGAGTGCGAAGACTTGGGGACCGCGCGACCAGCCCCAGCAGCCTGCCCGCCCTTGGCCCCCGGCGTAGCCCTTTTCAGGAGAGCGTTCTCCAGAAGGGAGTCCTTCGAGGCCAGCAACCGCCGGTACGACTCATGAGCGATGATGTCGACACTGTCGATCATCGAGAAGCCGACACGCTCCCCGTAAGGAAGACGCAGGCCGCGGCCGAGGATCTGTTCCGTGAGGGTCTCAGAGGCGAGTGTCCGAAGCGCCACGATGACGCTGATGTTCTTGACGTCCCACCCTTCCTTGAGCATGTTCACCGAGACCACGGCCCGAACCGGGGAGTCTGGGTTCTCGATGCCGGCGAGGGCTTCGAGCGCGTCCTCCTTGCTGCCTGACGTGATCTGCAAGACAGCTCCTGGCTCACCAATGAAGCCTGGGCCCGCCAGGGTGTCGGCAGCTTCCGTCGCCTCTTCGATGCTCTGGCAGACCACGAAGAGAACGGGGTTGACCATGGGGCGCCCGTTGTTCTCGGCCCACTCCCGGGTGGTCTCTTCCTTCACCTTGCGCAGGTGACAGGCGTCAGCAAGCTGAGTCCGAACGTCAGTGTGTCCGTCCTCGCGGTAGACGATGACCGGAACCTTGACGAGCTGATCGGCGATCGCCTCGGCAAGCGAGTACTCGAAGACGATCCTGCCGGGAACCTTGCGGTCCATCTCGTCAGGAGTGGCCGTCAGGCCCACAAGGGCTCGGGGTTCGAGGTCCCGGACCGCTTCGTGGAACTTCTTCGCGTCACTCCGGTACACGTGATGCTCGTCGGCGATGACGACCAAGTCATCGGCCGTGCGCAGGTGTTCATACAGGGCGGTCCCGATGAACTCATCGGTCATGTGCGCCGTGCGTGACGTCTTTGCTGTCGGCTTCGTAAGCAGCTGGACGTTGAAGATGAAGACCTTCAGCGCGTCCGGATCGTGCAGCGCGTCGCCAACGCGGCCACCCGCGTAGTTCTCCGGAGTGATGACAACGGGCTCGTAGTTGGCGCCCGGCACGAACTTCGGGCTACCAGGGTCGAAGTTGGCGACCGTCTTCCTCTGGATGGTCCGGCCCGGAGTGACGATCAGGATGTTGCGAACACCCTGGTCAGCGAGATAGTCGATCAGAGCCCGGCAGATGTACGTCTTGCCTACGCCAGTCGCCAGGTCGCACACGACCTCCCGCCCGTCCCCCGACTGGATCTCCTCGACGACCTTGGCCACGGCGCGACGGTTGGGGTCCCGCAATTCCATGCGGGTAGCCAGGTCCTCGATCGCCGCTTGGTCGTATGTGAGTGTCCAGCTCAACGCAGTACACGTCCCTTCATGTCCAACAGGTCCTGGGGAGCCTTCTTAATACGCGAGCCGGGGCTGAGGTTCTCCAGAAGGCTTGCCGCCTCGCGCAGGTAACTCTTGGCCACGATGAGAACTCTCTCGTTCTCGCTCAGCGCCTCAACGACCGACCGGACTGTGCTCTCGGAGACAAGCCCGTCGACCACTGCGAGACGCTGCCGCCCCTTCCGACCGACGAACGGCGGTTCGGCGCCCGGCTCCAACTCGAAGCCGGAGATCTGTGCACAGGCGGCTTCAGCGAAGGCGTCGCCGGCCACCCACGAGGCGAGAAGCACTCGGTTGCCCATGCGCTCGTACATGGACGGCGCGACTTCGAGATGCCGGAAGCCTCCGCCCTTCTCCCACCCGGACGACTCGGTGATGCCTCCGGAGTCCTCACCGTTGACAACCTTCTCAAGCCTGGGGCGAACGAAGCTCTCGACCGTCTCTGCTTCTCGCTCGACCGTTACCCACCTGCGCCCCAACTTGTGTGCAGTGGCAGCCGTGGTTCCTGAGCCACCGAAGCAGTCAAGGACGATGTCTCCAGGGTCACTCGCAATCGTCATGACCTGTCGCAGAAGACGCTCGGGCTTCGGGGTGGCGAAGACATCGCCTACGAGAGCGCGGACTTCCTCCTTGCCGTTTCGGACGAAGCCCACCTCTTCCGGATGCCAGACAGAGGACGGGACACGCCCTTGCTTCACCTCGGTGAGGTACCGCTTCAAATACGGCCGACTTTTTCCATCCGGACCCCAGTAGATCCGTCCCTCGCCGTCCAGGCGCTTCAGCTCTTCCTCGGAGACGCGCCAATAGCTTCCTGAAGGAGGGCCGGAGATCTTTCGACCGCTAGGGGTCACAACCGGATAGGTCCCCTTGGAGTAGTAGTTCCGGGCTGCAAGGTCACCGCGCCGCCACGGTCCACGAGGATCACTGTCGGGGTTGGTGTACGCGGAGTCCATGGACTCCGTGCGAGGGAGCTTGTTGAAGGTCAGCGCGTCGATGTTCTTGGCGAACACCAAGATCGAGTCGTGATCGCCCGAGAGGTACTGTGCAGTGTTACGGGGATCGTTCCGGCGCTTCCAAATGATCGTTGAGATGAAGTTCCGCCGACCGAACACCTCATCCATGAGCACCTTGCAGTAAGCCATCTCTGCGTCGTCGAGGTGCACCCAAACGCTTCCGGAGTCGGCCAGAAGATCGCGAATGAGCAACAGGCGGTCACGCATCATCGTGAGCCAGACGGAATGCTCCAGCCCATCGTCGTAGTGCTCGAAAGCCTGCCCCGTATTGAAGGGCGGATCGATGTATACGAGCTTCACCTTGCCGCGGTACTTGTCCGCGAACTCAGGAAGTCTCGTAAGTGCCCGCAGCGCATCCCCGCTATCCCCCGCGATCAGCAGATTGTCTTCGGCGCGCTTGAGGTCGTCG
The DNA here is from genome assembly GCF_055572995.1 of Streptomyces sp. NPDC030245. Classification (NCBI taxonomy): domain Bacteria; kingdom Bacillati; phylum Actinomycetota; class Actinomycetes; order Kitasatosporales; family Streptomycetaceae; genus Streptomyces; species Streptomyces sp. NPDC030245. The sequence continues at coordinate 428,192 of NZ_JBVICF010000008.1, forward strand.
TGCACCTCACCTACCGTCGCGACATCACGAAGGAGGCGCGTCTCGGTCACGCGGATGTCGTCCCGGTCGACCCACTCGTAGCCGCCGTCCTGGGTGCTGATGAGCGACCTGTCCTTATTGATCCAGGACAGGCTGAGACGCCCCGAGGTACCCATGTCTTCCTCCAACTGTCGTGACATTGGGAAGCGTACCGGCGAGGACTGACAACGAGGGACGCTCGCCGTCCAACCGTCTTCACCGGTCGCTTGGTTGCTACGAATCCGCCGCATCCCCACGCTGCGCCCAACGCCCCGAAGAGTCAGCACCAAACCAGCACGGGAGGGATGCAGAGGGGTGATGAGCGGTGCTTCCAGGTCAGCACCAAGTCAGCACGGGCGTGAAAAGGGGGCCTGCCCCCGAAGAGCCAGGCCCCCTCTGACCTACACATTTGCCAGATCACTCACGTCGTGCCATGTCAGCCGCTACACGTTGAACCGGAACTCCACCACATCCCCGTCCTGCATCACATACTCCTTGCCCTCCATGCGCGCCTTGCCCGCCGCGCGGGCCTCCGCGACCGAGCCCGTTTCGACCAGGTCGTCGAAGGAGATGATCTCCGCCTTGATGAAGCCCTTCTGGAAGTCGGTGTGGATGACACCGGCCGCCTCGGGGGCCGTGGCGCCCTGGGGGATCGTCCAGGCGCGGGTCTCCTTGGGGCCTGCCGTGAGGTAGGTCTGGAGGCCGAGGGTGCGGAAGCCGACGTGGGCGAGGGTGGCGAGGCCGGGCTCTTCCTGGCCGACCGACTGGAGGAGTTCGAGGGCCTCCTCGTCGTCGAGCTCGGCGAGGTCCGCCTCCAGCTTGGCGTTGAGGAAGATCGCCTCGGCAGGGGCGACCAGCGCGCGCTGCTCCGCCTTGAAGGCGTCGTCCGTCAGCTCGTCCTCGTCCACGTTGAAGACGTAGAGGAACGGCTTCGTGGTGAGGAGGTGCAGGTCGTGGAGGAGCTCCGTGCGCTCCGAGCCCTGGACGATGCCCTGGGAGAAGAGCGTGTCGCCGCGCTCCAGGATCTCCTTGGCCTCCTCGACCGCCTTCACCTTCGGGGCGATGTCCTTCTTGATCCGCGACTCCTTCTGGAGGCGGGGAAGCACCTTCTCGATCGTCTGGAGGTCGGCGAGGATCAGCTCGGTGTTGATCGTCTCGATGTCGTCCTTGGGCGAGACCTTGCCGTCGACGTGCACGACGTTCTCGTCCTTGAAGGCGCGGATGACCTGGCAGATCGCGTCCGACTCGCGGATGTTCGCGAGGAACTTGTTGCCCAGGCCCTCGCCCTCGCTCGCGCCGCGCACGATGCCCGCGATGTCGACGAAGTCGACCGTGGCGGGGAGGATCTTCTGGGAGCTGAAGATTTCCGCCAGTTTCGTCAGGCGGGGGTCCGGGACGCCCACCACGCCGACGTTCGGCTCGATCGTGGCGAACGGGTAGTTGGCCGCAAGGACGTCGTTCTTGGTCAGGGCGTTGAACAGGGTCGACTTGCCGACATTGGGCAGACCGACGATTCCGATCGTGAGCGACACGTTGCGACTTCCCGTACGTGAGGGATGTGGATGGTGGGCGGCCCGGTGGGCCGGAGCGGCCCAGGGGCGATCCCCCAGTCTACGGCGTGCCGCCGCCGCTCCCGCCTGCCCGTCGTCTCCGCTTCGAACGCATGGCCAAGGTCGGCCCAAAGGCGTGTCCCGCGCCGGATTCGGCGGCGTACCCCGCCTAGGTTGGTCCAGTGGAGCAACACAGGACGCGTCCCCCTCAGCCCGCACCCAAGCCCGCGCGGTCCGTATCCGGGACCGCCTCACCGGCCCGGCCGCCGCGCCGGACCGCACCGCTGCCCCCGCAGGGCGGGCCCGTGCCGGGCGCGGCGTACCGGGCCGCGCCCGGCCCGCGCCGCCCCGTCCCGCCGTTCCTGCGCACCCTGCGCCGGTCACCGCTGTACCGCTCGCTGCGCCGCATGCCGAACCCCCGGCTGACCGGGCTCGGCAGCGGGCTCTTCTGCACGGCGGTGATGTTCCTGCTCGCCTGTCTGCTCCGCCTGATCGGGGGCGACTCGGTCGTCGCGTACGGCGTGCTGTTCGTGCCCGTGGCCGCGCTCACGGCCCTCTGGGTGCGCCCGGCCGACCTGGTCACCGCCCCGGTCAGCGTGCCGATCGCCTTCGCGGTCGGCGTGCTGCCCGTCTCCGGGGGCTCGGGCGGGATCGGCGGCCAGTTCATGGGGCTCGTGACGACGCTGGCCCTGCACGCCGGCTGGCTGTACGGCGGGACGCTCGTCGCCGGGCTCGTCGTCACCGTACGGAAGGTCAAGCTGATGACGCAGCGGCGGGCCGCACCTCCCGCGGGGCCGACGGGTCCCCCGGGAGGTGCGGCCCGCCAGAAGCACCTGCCCACCCCGTAGGAGCGCGCCCGTACAAGCGCGCTTCGGGGCTACGCCTCGGCCGCCGCCATCGCCGCCCCCACGATGCCCGCGTTGTTCTGCAACTGGGCCGGGACGATCTCCGCCGAGATGCCCTCGATGAGCGGCAGGAACTTGTGCGCCTTGCGGCTCACTCCGCCGCCGATGATGAAGAGCTCCGGGGAGAACAGCATCTCCACGTGCGCGAGGTACTTCTGTACGCGGTGCGCCCAGTGCTCCCAGCTCAGGTCCTCGTCCTCACGGGCCTTGGACGAGGCCTTCTTCTCCGCGTCGTGGCCGTGCAGCTCCAGATGGCCGAGCTCCGTGTTCGGGACGAGGCGGCCGCCCGTGAACACCGCGCTGCCAATGCCCGTGCCGAGCGTGAGCAGGATGACCGTGCCCGTACGGCCGCGGCCCGCGCCGAAGTGCATCTCGGCGACGCCCGCCGCGTCCGCGTCGTTCAGGACGGTGACGGGAACTTTGCCGAGCCGGTCGGAGACCAGCGTGCGGATGTCCGTGCCGATCCAGCTCTTGTCGACGTTGGCGGCGGTGCGCGCCGTGCCGCCCGTGATCACGCCGGGGAACGTCGCCCCGACGGCTCCCTTCCAGCCGAAGTGCTCCACGACCTCGCACACACCGTCGACCACGGCCTCCGGCGTCGCCGGGTGGGGGGTCAGCACCTTGTGCCGTTCTTGTGTCAGGTCTCCACGATCAAGGTCCACGGGAGCGCCCTTGATCCCGGATCCGCCGATGTCCACACCGAAGATCTGCATGGCTCCCACCGTACGGCGCCCGCGCCCGTGGAGCCCGTCTTTCAGCGCTGGGACAGCTCGGCCGCTTCGGCGCGCAGGTCCCTGCGGAGCTCCTTGGGCAGGGAGAAGGTGATGGACTCCTCGGCGGTCTTCACCGTCTCCACGTCTTCGTAGCCCCGCTCGGCCAGCCACTCGATGACGCCGTCGACGAGGATGTCCGGCACGGAGGCGCCCGAGGTCAGACCGACCGTGGTGACGCCCTCCAGCCAGGCCTCGTCGATCTCCTCGGCGTTGTCGACGAGGTGCGAGGCGGCGGCGCCGGCGTCCAGGGCGACCTCGACCATGCGGATGGAGTTCGAGGAGTTCTTGGAGCCGACGACGATGACCAGTTCCGCGTCCTCGGCGAGCTTCTTCACGGCGGTCTGGCGGTTCTGCGTGGCGTAGCAGATGTCGTCGCTGGGGGGCGAGAGCAGGTTCGGGAACTTGCCCTTCAGGGCGTCGACGGTCTCCATGGTCTCGTCCACGGAGAGGGTGGTCTGGGAGAGCCAGACGACCTTGTCCGGGTCGCGGACCTCGACGTTCGCGACGTCGTCGGGGCCGTCGACCAGCGTGATGTGGTCGGGCGCCTCACCCGACGTACCGATGACTTCCTCGTGGCCCTCGTGCCCGATGAGGAGGATGTCGTAGTCCTCCTTGGCGAACCTGACCGCTTCCTTGTGGACCTTCGTGACCAGCGGGCACGTCGCGTCGATGGTGGCGAGCTTGCGCTCGGCGGCCTCCGCGTGGACGGTCGGGGCGACGCCGTGCGCGGAGAACATCACGATGGAGCCCTCGGGCACCTCCGCCGTCTGGTCGACGAAGATGGCGCCCTTCTTCTCCAGGGTCTGCACCACGTATTTGTTGTGGACGATCTCGTGGCGGACATAGATCGGGGCCCCGTACTGCTCCAGGGCCTTCTCGACGGCGATCACGGCACGGTCCACGCCCGCGCAGTAGCCACGGGGAGCGGCGAGCAGGACACGGCGGGAGCCAGGCGTAGCAGTCATGACCCCATCGTAAGGCCGCGTCCAGCGCGTCAAAGATCGCCCGGTTGGGGAGACTGGGGACCTGCGTTGATCTACACGGATCCACGCGGATCCACGCGACCTTGATCCACGGAGGTACGGAGGCACGATGTCCGGACAGTCCGCCAGTACGGGAGCCCATGCCGAGCCCGCGGGGGAAGCCGACCCCTCCCGGGGTGACGGGCTGCGGCGCAGTCTCGGCTTCCGGGACCTCGTCGTCTACGGACTGCTCTTCATCGCCCCCATGGCCCCGGTCGGCGTCTTCGGGACGCTCGACGCGAAGTCGCACGGCGCGGTCGCCCTCGTCTATCTGATCGCCACGGTCGCGATGGCGTTCACCGCGTTCAGCTACGCCCAGATGGTGCGGGTCGTCCCCCAGGCGGGGTCCGTCTTCGCCTACGCCCGCGCGGGGCTCGGCAAGGGGCCCGGGTTCATCGCCGGGTGGATGGCGATGCTCGACTACCTCCTCATCCCGGCGGTCGCCTACCTCTTCTCCGGGATCGCCATGAACTCGCTGGTGCCCTCGGTGTCCCGGTGGGTGTGGACGGCCCTCGCGGTGCTCATCACGACCGCGCTGAACCTGTGGGGCGTGCGGACGGCGGCGCGGGTGGGCTTCGCGGTGCTCGCGATGGAGGTCGTGGTGCTGCTGGTCTTCGTGGTGGCGGCCGTGGTGGTGCTGGTCCGGGACGGGGCGCAGCGGGGCTGGCTCTCGCCGCTGACCGGGGACGGCTCGCAGGGGGCGTTCGCGCTGTCGGCCGTGGTGGGCGCGGTGTCCATCGCCGTCCTCTCCTACCTGGGCTTCGACGCCATCGCGTCCTTCGCCGAGGAGGTGACGGGCGGTTCGGCGAAGGTCGCGCGGGCGGTGCTGTTCTGTCTGACGCTCGCGGGTGTGCTGTTCGTCGCCCAGACGTATCTGGTGGCGCTCCTGGAGCCGCTGTCGTCCGCCGAGCTGGCGGCGGACCCCGGCAAGCAGGGCACGGCCTTCTACGACTCCGTGGACTCGGCCGCCGGGGCGTGGCTGCACGACCTGGTGGCGGTCAGCAAGGCGATCGGCGCGGCGTTCGCGGCGCTGGCGGGGCAGGCGGCGGCGGGACGGCTGCTCTTCGCGATGGCACGGGACCGGCGGCTGCCGCGGATCCTGTCGAAGACGGACTCCGGTACGCCGCGGGTGGCGCTGCTGTGCGCGGCGGTGGTGACGCTGGTGGCCGCGGTGTGGGCGGCCCGCAGGGACGACGGCATGGACCACCTGGTGTCGGTGGTCGACATCGGCGCACTGACGGCCTTCCTGTTGCTGCACGCGAGCGTGGTGGGCTGGTTCGCGCTGCGCCACCGCGAGGCGGGGTTCAGCTGGTGGCGGCATGTGCTGATCCCCGTGCTCGGGGCGGCGATCGTGGTGGCGGTCATCTGGGAGGCGTCTGGTTCCGCGCAGGTGGTGGGTGCGGTGTGGCTGGGGGTGGGGTTGGTGGTGTTGGGGGTTCAGGGGGCGGGGCGAGGGGTGGATACGGGGGGTACGAAGGCGTAGGCCTTCGTCGTTTCCGCCCGTGCACCGTTGCGTGTTCTGTGCTCGTGCGTCTGCGGGTTGTTGTGGGCTGGTCGCGCAGTTCCCCGCGCCCCTGAAGGGGCGCCCCTGTCCGTGGCGGCGGCCGGAGGTTCCCAGGGGCGCGGGGAACTGCGCGGCCGGCCACAGACGGCCCGCACCCCGAGAGCCCCGCGCCAGGCATACGGCGGGACACGGCACCGCCAAAGGCCGAGCGGCCCGACTACGCTCGGCGCATGCCTCTCAATACCTCCGCGGACGCCCCCCTCCCCGTGGGGGAGGTGTCCCGGCTCATCGGCGGGTGGATCGACCGGCTCGGCGCCATCTGGGTCGAGGGACAGATCACGCAGCTGTCCCGCAGACCCGGCGCCGGCGTCGTCTTCATGACGCTGCGCGACCCGTCACACGACATCTCCGTGAGCGTCACCTGTTACCGCCAGGTGTTCGACGCGGTGGCGGACGTCGTGTCGGAGGGCGCCCGTGTCGTCGTACGCGCGAAGCCCGAGTGGTACGAGCGGCGGGGGCAGCTGTCGCTGCGGGCCGCCGAGATAAAGCCCGTCGGCGTCGGCGAGCTGCTCGCGCGGATCGAGCAGCTGAAGAAGAGCCTGGGCGCGGAAGGGCTCTTCTCGCCCGACCGGAAGAAGCCGTTGCCCTTCCTGCCGCAGCTCATCGGGCTCGTCACCGGCCGTGCGTCCGCCGCCGAGCGCGACGTCCTGGAGAACGCCAGGCACCGCTGGCCCGCCGTCCGCTTCGAGGTGCGCAACGTCCCCGTGCAGGGAGTGCACGCGGTGCCGCAGGTCGTGCAGGCCCTGAAGGACCTGGACGCCCACGCCGGGGTCGACGTCATCATCGTGGCGCGCGGCGGCGGCAGCGTGGAGGACCTGCTGCCGTTCTCGGACGAGCAGCTGGTGCGCGCGGTGGCCGCGTGCCGGACGCCGGTCGTCTCCGCGATCGGCCACGAGCCGGACAACCCGCTCCTCGACCACGTGGCGGACCTGCGCGCCTCGACGCCCACCGACGCCGCCAAGAAGGTCGTGCCGGACGTCGGTGAGGAGTACGAGCGCGTGCAGTGGCTCCGGGACCGCGCCCGGCGCAGCATGGACGCCTTCCTGGACCGGGAGGCCCGCGGCCTCGCGCACGCGCTGGGCCGCCCCTCCATGGAGCATCCGCACCGCATGGTGGAGGAGCGCGAGGAGCAGGTCGCGGCGCTCGTCGACCGCAGCCGCCGCACGCTCGGGCACCTCCTCGACCGGGCGGCCTCGGAGCTGACGCACACGCACGCGCGCGTGGTGGGCCTCTCCCCCGCCGCGACCCTCCAGCGGGGGTACGCGGTGTTGCAGAAGCCGGACGGCGCGGTCGTGCGGGCTCCGGACGAGGTGGGCCCCGACGACGAGCTGAGGGCGCGCGTGGCCGAGGGCGAATTCACCGTACGAGTCGACAATTAGGGTGGGCGCATGACCAGCAAGACGGACCAGACCGGCGAGACGGACCGGGCCACGGACGCCGACGCCGCGGACGCGCTCGGCTACGAGCAGGCGCGGGACGAGCTGATCGAGGTCGTACGCCGCCTGGAGACCGGCGGGACGACCCTGGAGGAGTCGCTCGCCCTGTGGGAGCGCGGCGAGGAGCTGGCGAAGATCTGCCGGCGCTGGCTGGACGGCGCCCGCGCCCGGCTCGACGCGGCCCTGGCGGGGCCCGAGGTCGATGAGGACGGGGACGCCGCCTCCGGTTCCGCCTACGACTCCTGAGACAAAACAGCGCCGACCTGCTGTTTGTGAACCGGATCACCCACCTCCAGTTTTGGTTGAAAGTTGAACAGTGGCGGCGTACTGTCGTGGTGCGAGCCCGGAAACGGGCCCGGCAGACACACCCCGTACGTCGAAGAAGGTTGATCCATGTCTCTCGCCCTTGACCCCGCCGCCCAGGACCTGCTCTTCCGCGAGGCCCGCACCGCGAACACCTTCACGGACGAGCCGGTCACCGAGGAGCAGGTGCAGGCGATCTACGACCTGGTCAAGTACGGCCCGACCGCCTTCAACCAGTCGCCGCTGCGCGTCACCCTGGTCCGCTCCCCCGAGGCCCGTGAGCGCCTGGTCCAGCACATGGCCGAGGGCAACCGCCCGAAGACGTCGGCCGCGCCGCTCGTCGCGATCCTCTCCGCGGACAACGAGTTCCACGAGGAGCTCCCCGCGCTGTTCCCGCACTTCCCGCAGGCCAAGGACGCCTTCTTCGCGGAGCGTCCGGTTCGCGAGCAGGCCGCGCTGGTCAACGCCACGCTCCAGGCCGGGTACTTCATCGTCGGCGTGCGCGCCGCCGGTCTGGCCGCGGGCCCGATGACCGGCTTCGACTTCGCCGGCGTCCAGAAGGAGTTCCTGGACGACGACCACACCCCGCTGATGATCGTCAACATCGGCAAGCCGGGCGACGACGCCTGGTTCCCGCGCTCCCCGCGCCTGGCCTACGAGGACGTCGTCACCACGGTCTGACGCACGACGTCATAGACCTGCGAAAGGGCCCCCGGCACGCCGCCGGGGGCCCTTCGCGTGTCCACAGCAAGGTGGTTCAGGAGGACATCTTCAGCGACTCCGCCATCTTCGCCAGCTGATTGAAGGACGCCGTGCCCGTGACCACCGTCGTGGCGCCCTGGCCCTCGATCACCAGGGCGTCGTACTTCGACCCCTCGTACCGCTGCCAGGTGCGGCCGCCGATCTCCTCGGCGGCGTCGGTCTTCCGGGCGCTCTGCGTGACCCTCTTGATGAAGGCGGACGGCTTCTCCGTCGACTGCTCGATCGCGACGTACTCCTCGTCCGGGTCGAGGAAGCCGAGGTGCCACGCGTCGTGTTCCGCGCCGTTGAACCGCACGGACGTCGGCTTCCACGCCTTGGCCAGGCCCTCGGGCGCCGCCACCGGGTACTCCGCGGCCCGCCGGGCCGTCAGCAGCTCCACGCGGTAGTCCACCCGCTTCACGGAGCTCTTGGACTCGTTGTGCGGGATGAAGATGTAGATCACGCCCGCGGCGAGCGCGATCACCACCAACGACCACAGCATGTTCTTGACGGTCTGAGTGCCTTGTCTTCCTGCCACGGACCCATGTTCTCAGGCGCCCGGCCCGCTCATGCGTGGGCCCCTCTGCTCATTTTGTCGGCCTACGGATAGAGTCGTTCACAATCCCTCATCCGGCCGTCGTCGTATCAGCAGAAAGGTGCGCTCCGATGACCGAGCATCATCTCCCGTCCGAGCTCGAGGTCTCCCCCGAGGCTCCCGACCGCAACCTCGCCCTGGAGCTCGTCCGGGTCACCGAGGCGGCCGCCATGGCCGCGGGCCGCTGGGTCGGCCGCGGCGACAAGAACGGCGCGGACGGCGCCGCGGTCAGGGCCATGCG